>NZ_JBAMDA010000001.1:651666-977500 GCF_036964665.1 Nitrobacter sp. NHB1 | reverse complement strand
GGAGATGTTTGCGGATGTCATCATTGGGGCGCCTCCAACTCCGCAACCGCCTCTAGAGCCCTACACCGGCCCGATTCCCCTACCCGGGCCTGCCGAAGATGATGGCTATTACGAAGAACCCGGCAACGCCTTTGTTGAGCGATCGTTCAGCGCAGCCGAATTGGCAGGCTTGCCGGTTCCGGAGCGCGATTGGTTCATTCGCGAGTGGATTCCGAACGGTCAGGTTACGATGATCTACGGCGACGGTGGCGTCGGTAAATCGCTGGTCGCGTTGCACATGGCGGCTTGTGCGGCATCCGCGGTTCCGTGGTTCGGTCGACCGGTCAAGCATGGCAATGCCATCTTCATGACGGCCGAAGATAGTCGGGACGAAATCCACATCCGCCTCGCCGCCATCTCGCGCGAGCATGGCATTTCGCTTGAGCGCATGGCGAGTCTGTATCCTTCCAGCTTTGCGGACACAGATGCCGTGCTGGCTTCGCTGAATGGCGAGGGCGTTCTAAATGCCACGGGGCTCTATGACGAGCTAGTCGACGTCTGCGAGGCTGGAAAGCCATCGCTGGTCGTTCTGGATACCCTCGCGGACATCTACGGCGGCAACGAGGTCATTCGCCAGCAAGTGCGGTCCTTCGTCGGCATGCTTCGCAAGATCGCATTGCGCTTCAAATGCGCGGTTGTGGTGCTGGCGCATCCGTCACTTTCTGGCTTGAACAGCGGTTCGGGTACGTCAGGCTCGACGGCTTGGAATAACTCCATCCGCTCCCGGATGTATTTCGATTGGGTGAAGGACGAGGGACAAGTGGGCGATCCCGATCTGCGTGTCTTGAAGCTGATGAAATCGAACTATTCGAAGATCGGCACCGAAATCCCCATGCGCTATCAGCGAGGCGCCTTTGTCCCTGACCGCGCACGCGCAGTAACGGGCGATCCGCTGGAGCGGCAAGCAAAGGCTGATCGGGTGTTTCTCGAACTGCTTGAGAAAGCCACGGGCCAGAACGTCCACGTCCATGTAGCTCCGGGGCGAGGATACGCGCCAAAGACGTTTCAGAGCGACGGCGGTTCGCAAGGCGTCAACAAGAGCGATCTTGAAATGGCGATGAAACGCCTTCTCGACACCAAGCGAATTGTCAACGCACCGTACGGCCGATCGGGTGGTTATCGCTTGGAGGTCGCCAGATGATGGGCGTCTATCGCCCGTCTATCCCTCCGTCTATCGCATGCAGATCGCCCGTCTATCGGGCGTCCATCGCCCGTCTATCACCGCATATATCAACCCCCTTATACCCCCTGCGATAGACGCCGCTTGGGCGCGGCGCCCACGCATCAGAACCATTGACCAATGCTGGCGGCTGCCATAGCCAAGACCATGGGTCAATGGCATAGGTTGACAAAAGTCCGTGATCGTAGTAAACTTTTGTTACATGAGTATATTGACCGATGGCACGCTCGCCACCCGCCTATCCGCCGCGCTCAATAGCGCTGGCATCCCCTACGGCCTGACGCTTCAGCATCAAGAGTCGGACAACGATCCGTTCAACCCAACGGTGACGTGGGTTGACCACGATGCACAGGGCTGGGTGGACAACTACTCCCAGCAAGACCTCACTGGCACGCTCATTCAAGCGAATGATCGCAAAGTCTTCATTGTTTGCAGCAGCTTAGACCTTACGCCTGCGACTGTTGATCGCCTCGTCATCAGTGGCATCACGTACACAGTGGTCAATGTCGCGCTCGATCCAGCATCTACATGTTGGGTCATTCAGGCGCGCAAGTGACGTACAACACCATATCTTGTGCTGGTGCCAATACCCCGAAATGGGGGGGACCGTTCGCCGCAGTAGGCGGGCAGACGCTTTCTCGCTCCCCGAAAAAATCGGGTAAGAAATGAGCGCCGAAGACGCCATTAAGTTCTTGGAATCACTAAAAATTCCAGAGGGTCCGCTAGCCGGGAAACCGGTGAGATTGGCCGATTTCCAAAAGCAGTACGTCCGCGGCGCGCTGGCAGATGGCGTTTCCATCGCAGCGCTATCGGTCGGGCGCGGCGCCGGCAAAACAATGCTGGGTTCCGGCCTGTCCTTGGCGGCGCTGCTCGGCAAGATCGATCGCCAGCCGCGGCGCGAAGTCATCATCGGGGCCAAGACCCGCGACCAGGGCCGCATTGCGTGGTCCTTCATCGAAGGTCTGGCCGAGTCGCTCCCGACCAAAACCCGCAAACTGCTGACGTTCGTCCGCTCTCCGCGCCTTGAGGTGCGGTTCGAGGGTGACGGCGGTGGTCATGTCCTGCGCGTGCTGGCATCGGACGCCAAGAATGCTTTGGGACTGGCACCGGTATTCAGCCTGCTCGATGAGCGCGGGTTCTGGGACCGGGACAAAGGTGACGCCTTGGAAGCGGCCATCTTCTCGGCGCTCGGCAAGCGGTCCGGGCGAGCCATGGTCATCTCGACGTCGGCGCCGGACGATGCCCACTCGTTCAGCAAATTACTCGATGCGCCGGGCGAGAACGTCTACGTCCAGGAACACCGCGCGCCGGCGGGCTGCGCTCCCGACGATCTCGAAGCGATCAAGGCTGCGAATCCCGGAGCGGTCACCGGCATCGGATCCTCGCTCGACTGGCTCCAAGGCGAGGCACGCCGCGCCCTTGCCCGCGGTGGCAGCACGCTATCGAACTACAGGCTTTTCAACCTCAATCAGCGCGTGTCCGGCGAAACCCGCGACATGCTGCTTACTACCGATGAATGGCTCAACTGCGAGGTGGACGAACTCCCCGAGCGCGCCGGCAGCGTCGTCGTCGGAATTGATCTCGGAGGCAGCGCCTCCATGACTGCGGCAAGTTTCTACTGGCCGGACACGGGTCGCCTCGAATGCCTTGGATGGTTCCCTTCGCAGCCTTCGCTCCTCGACCGGGGACAGCGGGACGGCGTCGGCAGCCGCTACACCGAAATGGCGAGCCGCGGCGAATTGACGACGCTTGGCGCGGCAACCGTTCCTGTGGCGCCGTGGGTATCCGAGGTCATTCGTCACGTCGAGGGCGAGCGCATCGCCGCACTGGTCATGGACCGATACAAACAAGCGGAGCTTGGTCAGGCGATCGACGCCGCCGGCATTCGCTGCCCGATCGTATGGCGCGGTTTCGGCTTCAAGGACGGTTCGGCCGACTGTCTTCAATTCCAGCGCGCGTGCTTTGACGGGCTGGTAAAGGCGAAGCCGTCGCTGTTGCTGCGTAGCGCGTTCGGCGATGCCGTATGCCTCCGCGACCCGGCCAACAACATCAAACTGGCTAAGGCCCGTTCGCTCGGACGTATCGATGCAGCGAGCGCGACCGTGTTGGCGGTCAGCCATGGCGCGCGAATGCTTGCAGCGCCAGTTCGCAAAGCGCGGGCGCCCGTATGGTTGTGAAAACCTACGATCGCAAATCGGCGCACGTCATTCGCGACAAGCGATGGCCCGCGCTCCGCTATCAGGCCAAGCAACGCGACAGATGGCGTTGCGTCAAATGCGGATTCCGCGGCCGGCTCGAAGTCGATCACATTAAGGCGGTACGCGACGCGCCAGAATTAGCGTTCGAATTATCGAACCTCCAGACGCTTTGTCGCTTCTGCCATTCCAAGAAAACTCAGATCGAAGTCGGTTTCTTCACTGAAGTCGACCCGAAACGCGCCGCCTGGCGCGATCTTGTCCGCCAGTTGGCGAAACCCCAAACCCACGAGGTACTAAATGTTGACGTCAGTTAAAATTCAGCGGGAACAGAGCGAGCTTCGCTCACAGCTTGCGGTGCTTGCCGGCAAGCAGACGCCCGACGATACAGAGCTTCGTCAGATGACTGAGCTTGATGGCCGCTATCAGGCCAATGAGCAGCGTTTCCGTGCTGCTCTGATTTCCGAAACCGAGGAACGCTCGGCAGCCAAGGACGATCTGGAAGGCCGTTCGGATCGCGAGTACGCCGATCTCATTTCGCGATTTGAGCTTCGACAGGTTGCGCAATTCTATGACGAGGGCAGGTCCCTGTCCGGTCAGACTGCGGAAGTGGTCGAGGAAATGCGTTCGAAGGGCAGCTATCGCGGCGTGCCCGTTCCGCTGGCGGCTCTTGAGCAGCGCAGCGGCGAGACGATCAGTTCGGGAACGCCGGATCCGATCGTTACCAAGCCGATCATTGACCGGCTCTTTCCGCAGTCGGTTGCAGCGAAGATGGGCACGAGCCTTATCAACATCGACACCGGCGCGGTCGAGTATCCCGTCGTCACGTCCAGCGTAACGGCAGGCTGGGCCGATGGCGAGCTAGCGGACGTTGCGGCTGCGCAGGCATTTGCGACGACGGACAAACCGCTGAAGCCGGAACAGAACTTCGGCGTTCAAATGGTTTTGTCACGGAAGACCCTCAAGCAGTCGGCAGGCATTGAGGACGCGGTTCGTCGCGATATGAATTCCGCGATTGCCGCCGGTCTCGATAAAGCGATCTTCCTCGGCACTGGCGCGAACGGTCAGCCGCTCGGCGTCATTTCGGGTCAGGCGACGTACGGGATCAGCACCACGGCGATTTCGGCCGCTGCGAGTTGGAGTGCCTTCCGTGCTGCGGTTGTGGCGTTCATGCTCGCCAACACCGCGAACGGCGCTTCGGACGTGAATCTTTTGATCCGCCCCGAAGTGTGGAGCGATCTTGATGACACGTTCGCGGATTCCGGTTCGGGTATCACCGAATGGGATCGGCTGCTGAAGAACATTCCGGCCGGCAACATTGCCATGAGCAACAATGCGCTTGTGGCTCCTGCGGGTTCTCCGCTCGCCAGCAAGGCTTTGCTTACGACTTCGGCCGGCGGGGTCGCTCCGATCTTCGCCGCTCTTTGGGGCGGAATTGACCTGGTGAGGGATCCCTACGCTGGGGCAGCCGCTGGATCGCTGAAGCTCACGGCAATTCTGACTGCGGACGTGACCGTTGCTCGTCCGTCTCAGTTGGCTGTGCTCACGGGCATTCAGTAATGTCAGATGGATTCGCCATCGGTATAGGCGAATTGGAATTGCGCGCTTCCCCTCGCGGGGGGAGGCGTCGCATCCGTGGTCGCTTTCCGTACCGCAAGCGCGCCATCCTCAGCGATGGAGGCGCACGCGGTAAACCGGTCAAGGAGCAGTTTGAAGCCGGCGCCTTTTCATATTCGATCAAATCCGATGCAGAAATTCATTTGCTCAGTGGTCACGACTATTCGAAACCACTCGCCAGCAAGAACACCGGAACACTGACATTCGACGACGGTCCGGAAGCGTTGCAGTTCGACGCGGATATTGCGCCGGAAATCGCGGACACGTCATATGGCAGCGATTTGATTAAGCAGATTTCGAGCGGCCTCGTGTTTGGCTTATCGCCGGCATTCAGAATTCCGCCGCCTGCGGCTGTGCCAGCGCACAAGGCGCAGAAGGTTGAAGACGAAGACCCGAAGCTCGGCCGCGCGATTATTCGCACAATCTTCGAAGCGATCCTGACGGAACTGTCGATCGTAACGAGGCCCGCATATTCCGACGCCAGTGTCGTGCTGCACGACGCGCTCGGCAACGTCATCAATCCCGAAGACATGACGGACGAAGAGAAACTTGCCGCGGGCTGGACCTACAACGCGGCTGGAATCCTGATCCCGCCGCCACAGACAATCAAGCGCGCGATGCCCGCGCCGCTTCGCTGGAGATAACAATGTACGTCGTTGCAGATCATATCGATGAAGCCTCGCCCGCCGAGTATCTCAACACTTCCCCCGCATTGCCAATGGGCGACTTGGCGTGGCAGCGGATTGAAGGCTGGATCAGGTACCGCTACACGCCCCGCACGGTCATTTGGTTCGTCAACGGCTCCGGCTATTTCGAGCCGAACCGGTTGCCCTACAGCATCACGGCGACTGAGGTGTGGTCAAACCGGGCGAAAGAGTGGGAATCGGCAACGCTCGATCCCAGCCCGCGCGGTGGATTTTATCTGCCATGCACAGGACCATGGCGCATTACCGCAACCGTCGGCGGCGGAAGCCCTGCGCCTGTTGTGCCGCCGCTTGTTCTCGAAGCCTGGAAGCGGCTCGCGACGTATTTCGCTGCGGCACCTGGCACGCCTGGCGCGACGTCGGAATCCATTTCCGCAGGATCAATCAGCATTGCGACCCGACGCTCCGAAAGCTGGGTGTCGCAAGCAATGGTCAATTCCGGCGCTGCCGATCTTTTGAGGACATTCCGATGAAATTTCTTGATCTCTTTCGACGTGGCGCACCCGCAGTTGAAAAGCGTAGTAGCGGCGCTGGGTACACCGCGGAAGTGATGCAGGCTCGCTGGGCTTACGTTCAGGGCCGCACCGGTTTGGCAGAACTCACAGGCACTGTGTCGAGTTGCGTGTCGCTCTGGCAGAACGGTTTCGCGCTCGCAGCCGTCGATGGCACTGACATGCTCGATCGACGCACCATGGCAATGCTTGGGCGGTCGCTGGCATTGCGCGGCGAATTCGTGGCTCTGATCGACGGCGACGAATTGGTGCCGGCGTCGGATTGGGACGTGTCAACATATCAGAGCAAGCCTAAAGCGTACCGTTTGAGCGTCCCCGAATCCGGTGGCGGTCGCAGCATGACCGCACTCGCTGGCGAAGTTCTTCACGTTCGGATCAACGCCGACAATGCGGCGCCATGGTCGGGCGTCAGTCCGCTGCGCACCGCATCGCTAAGCGCTGGTCTCTTGCACGCGGTCGAGACAGCTTTGAGCGAGGTTTTCCAGAACGCACCGCTCGGCTCGCAAGTCGTGCCGATGCCTGAGAACCCGGAGCAAGACAACACGGCACTGGCGAACAGCTTTATCGGCAAAAGGGGGCGGATCCTTGTTAGAGAGTCGGTCGCGGTGACGGCGGCCGGCGGGCCAACGCCTATGCAGGACTGGTCGCCGAATGATCTTTCGCCCGATCTCGAAAAGAGCATGACCAAGGAGACGCTGGACGCGGCGCGGGATTCAATCCTCGCCGCCTTCGGTGTTCTGCCCGGCCTGTTCAACAGCGCCACCACGGGGCCGATGGTGCGCGAATGCCAGCGGCATCTTGCCCAATGGGCGCTTCAGCCCTTGGCGGAATTGCTCGCCGAGGAAGCCAGCGAAAAGCTTGGCGGTGCGGTGACGATCGACACCATGGGGCCGACACAGGCATTCGATAGCGGCGGTTCGGCGCGAGCGTTCGCTACCCTGGTCCAGGGCTTGGCTATGGCAAAGGAAAGCGGCGTCGACGCAAAGGGCGCGCTGGCAATGCTCGATTGGGAGGCAAAGTGATGGCAACCGGCGTTGTGAAGTTTTTTCTCGATTCCAAGGGCTACGGATTTATTGGTCCGGATGACGGCAGTCAGGATATTTTCCTGCATGTGCATGGGTTGGCGGACAAGCTTCGCTATCCATCTCCGCAGGACCGCGTGGAATATGACGTCGGTCGCGGCCCTGACGGGCGGCTGCGCGCGAACAACGTCGCGATAATCAATTAGAGTTCGGCCCGTGGACTCCTACGCGGGTTGATGGCAGCCGGCGATGCTGGCGAGAGCGGCTCGGATCGATGGTCCGGGCTTTTTCTTTGTGTAGTACTACTACGCGTCCGTAGTTTGTCAACGGAATAGCACAATTATAACAACAACTTAGTCGGCGTCAAGATATCGACGTCGCGGGCTGAATAAGCCATGTTCGTCTGCGGCCATGGGGCCGTCGAAAGGAAAACACATGACAACGCAGATTGAAGAAGCCGATCCCCAATTCACCGCGCGCGTTCTGATGAGCCTAGTGGTCGATGTCGCCGCGCTGGCTGAGAACGTTGAGCGGATGAAAGTGCAAATCCACGCGATGGCGAAAGAGAACGGCGTCTATATTCCCGATGATGAGGGTGACGACGTGGATTAAATCCGGAAGTGCGAAATAGCCCTTACAAAACAACGGCTATTGACGGACACCCCTTCCGCCACAATCACAATAGATATATTCCCTCGTTACAGGGAGCTTGTTGGCCTCCAAGTTCAGCCAGACATGACCAAGGCTCTGGACGGCTGGCGTCGTCGCCAGGAGGATCTACCAAGTGACCGGAGACGACTTGTAGGCTGGTCGGGATTGCCTTAAGTCGAAACAGAAATATAGATTGCGCCTTCCGATCCGTGCCTTAGAGTTGTCGGAAGGTTGAGGGCGATCAGGGCAGCTTGTAGAGATTGGAATTCAGAAAGGCGAGATGATGACAGAAGGACTGCGCGCGAACCAAGCAACGATCGAGGCATTAAAGAACATTATGCAGGGACTTCACGTCGCAATGGACGCCGTTCTCAAAGACAAGGACGAAAAGCTGGCCGAGGAGACCTTGCAAAAGTTAGATGAGCGTCTTGGCACCCTTATTACCAAACTGACCACCGAGCCGCGCTAACTATTAAATCCCACCAACGCTTCCTCCCATTCGGGGGCACCGTAAAGCGACAGCTCTTCCGCTCCCCTGTCCGCCCTCACTTCCCACCTCTTCCGCCATCTCGGTATGCATCACGCGTTTAACACGATTTCCCCCACGCCGCTTGCCGTCCAAGAGGCCCATCAGTTGAGTATAGCTGGTTGCTGCTGCTGGTCGTCGGCGACGGAACCTGTGCGCCTTGGCCTACGGACAAGCCCTACCGCGATGCGCCGCAGCCCTCGTCGGGCGTACCTCGTGGTCTCAAGTTTATTTGCCTCCTCCATCTTCCGGCCGAGGCTGCGAACTCCGATATTGCTCTTTTCGCCTTCCGCGATCTAGAGTTGCACCATCAGGGACGGCGCCGGTCGCTTTTACGATAGGCGATCGTTCTGTTCCGCTGTTTGAGGCACGACAACACCATGCCCCTGGTCATGTTTGGCGCAATCGTTGGCTGCGGCCTGCTCTTTTATGCAAGCTATCGCTACGTGCGATCTCATCCGTCGACGCGCAAAGAGGAAGAGGCGCCGAAAGAGATCGCGAAAGACGATTGAGCAGCCGCGCAATAGAGAATTCGGCTGAAGCATCATTCGCGCTTTTTGACTACGCGAAACGCGGCGATCTCGGGGGCGAAAGCTTCCTCCCTGTTAAAGAAATTCCAATGGAATCGGCTTTAACAGGCTGGTAAATCTATGTTTTGAGGAATGGTAAACGGAGGACATTCACTTCCATCGCCAGGCGGTGCTTGGCGATGCGCGAGTTGACCGTCCGCATTCCACGAGCTTCACGGTCCTGCCCAACAGCGCCCCCGGAAAGACAAAAAACCGCCATTTGCGTCTGGATACATGTCCAGATGTGCATGGGGACGGACGCGCCAACAACTTGCGGACGCGTGCGCCGCGTCGCCTCCATTCTCAATAGGGGGATAGCGGGTGAGTGAAGGCGATCCGACCGACGACACCCTCGAGGCGATTGCGGGCCTCGTCGACACGCCGGAAACTTCCGAGGAACGAAACGACACCGGGGGCGCCCCTGAGTCGGAGGCGACAGACCGGCCCAGGGTTTGCCCGACCGAGGAAATACCGGCGGCGACTTCGGTCGTGCCCGATCCCGCTTCCGATTCTCCTTCCGATTTCGTCGAAACCGACAGCTACACCAAGTATGGGCCCGGCCCGCTCGCCGCCGTCCGGTTCAAGTGGACCACGCGCCGCGATGACAGCGGCGACTATTTCGTTGATGAAACGATCGGAGAAAGTTCGCACCCGCTTGTCAGCGGTCCCATGACAAAAGAAGCCGCGATCAAGTTTGTCGACGACCGCGAGCATGACGCCTGCCAGCGGTTTGAAGCGCTGCGAAGCGAGATGGCCGGTGGCGAAGTCGGCCCGCGCGACGACGAGTAGCCCGCCCCGGCCCCACACCGAACTGACGGGAGAACGCTCCTTCGAGCCGGCGGCTGTTTGCTCTCGCGTCGAGAGGGCCACCCGTCACGGATTGAACCCGGGCGACCCGTCACGACTTTTGATTTGGTCAGCCGCCGACTTGACCGCCGTATTGCTCGTCGGTGACGTGTTCCATCCAGGTGACGGCGCTTCCGTCGAGGGATTCGTGCACCGCGATGTGGGTCATAGCGGTGGTCGGCGCCGCGCCGTGCCAGTGCTTTTCTCCCGGCGGAAACCATACCGTGTCACCGGGGTGTATCTCTCGGATCGGCCCACCCTCGGTTTGGACCAGCCCGACGCCGGAAACCACGTATAGCGTCTGGCCGAGCGGATGGGTGTGCCATGCGGTGCGTGCGCCGGGCTCGAACGCGACGCTCGCGGCCATGACGCGTGAGGGCGCATTCGCAGCGGCGATGATCGGCTCGACCAAAACCGTGCCGGAAAAATACTCCTTGGGCCCAGTTTTTGCCGGCCGCGAACCTGCTTGATGGATATCCATGGGTGACCTCCTGTGGCGCTTGCCATCAATAATTCATTTGCACGTATTATTGCTGCAAATCCATCTATCGCCAAGACAATGCTGACGGCTGGAATCCCCGCTGACGAACTTATCGATCGGTCATGACCGCAACTTTGTCTCCGCCCCGCCTTCTGCCAAGCGGCGATGCCGCCATCACGGTGGAATTCGGCCGCGTCATCGACGAGCAGGCCAACCGTCGCGTGCTTGCGCTCGACCGCGCACTTGCGGACGCGCCGATTGACGGCGTCACCGAAACCGTGCCGACCTACCGATCGCTGCTCGTTCACTACGATCCGGTCCGGGTTGGTTTCGATGAACTCGGCGAACGCCTGACGGCACTCGCTCGATTGCCGGCGCCGCCGGCGACCGCGACCCGGCGCTGGCGCATCCCCGTCGCCTATGGTGGCGAGCATGGCATCGATCTCGAAAATGTCGCCAGGACGTTGAACCTGACGCCGGACGATATCGTCGCGCGTCATGTCGCTGGTGATTATCGCGTCGCCATGATCGGATTTACGCCGGGCTGGTCCTATCTCAGCGGCCTCGACGATTCACTTCGAATGCCGCGACGCGCGAGCCCGCGCCTGCTCACACCCGCCGGCGCAATCCCGATCGGCGGTCTCCAGACTGGTATCCAGTGCCTCGCCGGACCCAGCGGCTGGCACCTGCTCGGCCGGACCGCCGTGCGCACCTACCAGCTTCACCGCGATCCTGTTTTCCTGCTCGAACCGGGAGATGCCGTCACGTTCCATGCGGTCGACGACAAGCAGTTCCTCGAACAAGATCGCGCCGCCGCGCGCGGGGAGTTCGTCGCGGAACTAGTGACCTCATGAGCAAGCTTGTCGTCACCGCTGTCGGACCCGCGACGTCGGTTCAGGACGGCGGGCGCTACGGCGTGCAGCGCTATGGCCTGACGCCGAGCGGCGCGGTGGATCGCCTCGCACTGGCGGCCGCCAATTGCCTGGTCGGCAATCCGCCCTTTGCCGCTGCGATCGAAGTCGGGCCGTTCGGCGCCGCTTTCGTCGCCCGCGAGGGCAAGGTACGCGTTGCGCTCGCGGGCGCCGTGCGGAACGTCGAAGTCGCAGGCCGCCCGGTGTCGCTCAACGAATCCTGCACGCTCGATGACGGCGAAAGCCTGACGCTCGGCTTCGCACGCGGCGGGATCTTCAGCTACCTCGCCATCGAGGGTGGCGTGAAAGGCGAGCCGATGTTCGGCAGCCTCGCCGTCAATGCACGCGCCGGCCTCGGCGGTCCGTTTCCGCGGCCGTTGCAGGCCGATGACGCCCTCGATGTCGATGCAGCAAAGGCCGCGACCGAGCGACGGATCGACCTTCCGGCGGTATCCGACGGCCCGATCCGCGTCGTGATGGGGCCGCAGGACGACGAATTCGGCGACGCAAAGGATCTGTTCCTCCGCAGCGAGTGGAAAATCTCGTCGGCAAGCGACCGCATGGGCTATCGCCTTGAAGGTCCGACCATCAAGCATCTGCACGGCCATAACATCGTCTCCGACGGCACCGTGAACGGCAGCATTCAGGTTCCCGGCGACGGACAGCCGATCGTGCTGATGCCGGATCGCGGCACCAGCGGCGGCTATCCGAAAATCGCGACAGTGATCACCGTCGACCTCGGCCGCTTCGCGCAAATCCCCGCCGGCCGTGGCTTCCGCTTTGAGGCCGTCACCATGACTGATGCCCAGGCCGAGGCGCGCGCGATGGCGGAGTTGTTGCGAACCCTCCCCGACCGCATCAGCGACGTGCGCAATTTCGACATCAGCGACGCGTTGCAGAACGCCAATATCGCCGGTTCTGCGGTGAATGCATTCGACAATGGAACGTGACAAGCTTGGCCGCCTTCGGAGCCATAGCAACCGCTCTCCGCATTGGAGCAAAAAACGACATGACGATCGACCTCAACTGCGATCTCGGCGAAAGCTTTGGTGTCTGGTCGATGGGCAACGATGCCGCGATGATCGATCTCGCGACCTCCGTCAACATCGCCTGCGGCTTCCACGCCGGCGATGCCGACACCATGAAGAAGACGGTCGATCTCGCCAAAGCGCGCGGCGTCAGCATCGGCGCGCATCCCGGCTATCGCGATCTGCACGGGTTCGGCCGGCGTCCGGTCGTGGGCCTTTCATCGTCGGAGATTGAAAACCTCGTCGCCTACCAGATCGGCGCATTGCAGGCGATCGCCACCATGGCCGGTCACAAGGTCACGCATGTGAAGGCGCACGGCGCGCTTTCCAACATCGCCTGCGACGACGACATGACCGCGCGCGCGATTGCCTCGGCAATCAAGGCGGTCGATCCCGATCTGGTCTTTGTTGTACTCGCGAACTCACGCCTCGTTGCCGCGGGTGAAGCCTTCGGCCTGTCGATGGTGCATGAAGTATTCGCCGACCGTGCCTATGAAGACGACGGATCGCTGGTGTCGCGTCGCAAGTCCGGCGCGGTGCTGCACGATGCGGACGCCATCGCCCGGCGCGTGGTGAAAATGGTTCAGTCCGGAGAAGTCGTCTCGATCACCGGCAAGACAATCAAGATGCGGATGGATACCGTTTGCATCCACGGCGACACGCCCGGCGCGGTCGAAATCGCACGCGTGCTGCGCAAGACGCTCAAGGACAACGGCATCGCTGTTGCGCCGTTCAAGACAACGAAATAATCCGTTCCGATCAGAACGGATGGATTGATAGCGAACCGAATACCACGGCGGCGATCAGGGCGAGCGAGCCGTACAGCGCAAACGTCTGGACACGCAACACCGTGCGCTCTGTCAGGCGGGTGCCAGCGTTCAGTCGGGTTTCGTCGGATCGTTGGTACATCTTCGGTCTCCGGCTCAACACGCTCCACAATGAACGATGCTTCCCGCCGGCGGCAAGATCGGTAAGGAAAATAAGCGATGAGATTCTTCAAAAGACCGGATATTCGGACGGAAATTCTCCGCAAGCATGTTTGCGAAAAATTCTGTTCGCGGGCATCTCGATCAATGCCGGCTGGAATCTGGTCCCAACTGCGTTGGATCGGACTCCAGCCTTATTCTTTTGATTGAGCATGATCTTATCCGAAAACCGGATTCCACTTTTCGGGATCATGCTCCAGGCTCTATGGCTTGAGAATCGCGGCTCCGGTCGTCAAGCGGCCTTCCAGGTCGGTCTGCGCCTTCGCCGCATCCTTCAAGGCGTAGGCATGGTTGATCGGAACGTGCAGCTCTCCATTGATGACGGCGGCGAACAGTGTATCGGCGCCTTCAAGCAGCTCCCTGCGCGTCGCCACATAGTCGTTCAGCTTCGGCCGCGTCGCGAACAGCGAACCGTGATTGTTAAGTTCAGTCAGCGCGAACGGAGGCACCGGACCGGAAGCGTTGCCGAAGCTGACGAACAGGCCGCGCGGCCGCAGGCAGGACAACGAGCCCGGAAACGTGGTCTTGCCGACGCCGTCATAGACCACGTCGCACAACTCGTCGCGGCTGATCTGTTTGACGCGCGCGACGAAGTCCTCCTCCTTGTAAAGGATGACATGATCGCAGCCATTGGCCAGTGCGAGATCCGCCTTGGCCTTCGATCCGACGGTGCCGATGACGTTCGCGCCAAGCGCCTTCGCCCACTGACAGGCGAGAAGCCCAATTCCGCCGGCCGCGGCATGGATCAGCACGCGATGGCCCTGCCCGACCTTGAAGGTCTTGTGCAGGAGATACCACACCGTCAATCCCTTCAGCATCAGCACAGCACCCTGCTCGTAGGTGATGTGGTCCGGCAACTTGACCAGCTTGTCGGCCGGAGCGTTGCGCTCGGTCGCGTAAGCGCCGAGATTGGCATAGTAAGCGACGCGGTCGCCGGGATGGAAATCGGTGACGCCCGGCCCGACGGCAACGACTTCGCCGGCGGCCTCGTTACCGACGACAAACGGCATAGTCGGCGCCTTGTAGAGGCCGGTGCGATAATAGACGTCGATGAAATTCAGGCCGACGGCATGTTGCTTGATGCGGACCTCGCCCTGCCCCGGCGCGGGCAGGTCCACGGCCTCATAGACGAGCGCCTCGGGACCGCCTACCTGATGAACGCGCACTGCCCTGGTCATCTGTCCTCTCCCTGCCAACTGCGCTTCGGAGAGCGAAAAGCATTGAGCCTATGTTGTCAACTCAACGCTGGAGTGCCTCCATAAATCAGCGGGCCGCCCTGTTGCGATTGCGGTTGCGCCTGGCGAGCACGTTGAACAGTTCTACCGCCGCCGAGAACGCCATCGCAAAGTAGATATAGGCGCGCGGGATGTGGAAATGGAATCCGTCAGCGACGAGCGCGACCCCGATCAGAACCAGAAACGTCAGCGCCAGCATCTTGGTGGTTGGATGCTCGGCGACGAACCGCGCCACCGGTCCCGACGACACATACATGATGAAACATGCGATGACGACGGCGGCGATCATGATCTCGAGATCCTTGGCCATGCCGATCGCGGTGATGATGGAGTCCAGCGAGAATACCATGTCGATGACGATGATCTGGACAATGATCCAGAAAAATGTACTCGATCTCGATGCCCCGTTCTCCTCGGAGTCGCGCGCTTCCACTTCGCCGTGAATCTCGTGCGTTGCCTTGGCGATCAGGAACAAGCCGCCGCCGATCAAGATGATATCGCGCCAGGAGAACTCAAAGCCCTTCACCGCAAACACGGGCGCGGTCAGACCGATCAGCCAGACCAGAATGCTCAGCAGGAGAATGCGGAAGATCAGCGCCAACGCCAGGCCGATCTGACGTGCCCGCTTCGCCTGCGGCGGCGGGATTCGCGACACGATCACCGACAAAAAGATGACGTTGTCGATTCCCAGAACGATCTCGAGCACCGTCAGCGTCAACAGCGCGGCCCATGCTTCCGGACTGGTCAGCAGTTCGATCATCGGTTCTCTCGCCGCATGACACGGATCACGGCATCGCCGCAAATGACGTAGAGCGCAATAGCGCAAAGCATGGCGGTGACCGGCATCGCCACATTGAAATTCTCTACGACGGTCATGATCGCCAGCACGGCCCATACTGCGATCAGCGACAGATTAAGACCGCGCAGCCGCTTCACCCGTATCGGATGCAGCACGTTGATGGGCACGAAGGTCAGTGCAATAAGCGCGGCGATGCCGAGCGTCGATATCGCCGCCGACGGACGCAGCAGGAACAGGTAGAACGCAGCCGCGTTCCAGAGCGCCGGAAAGCCGCGAAAGTGATTGTCCGCCGTCTTCATCCGGCGGTCGGCAAAATAGAGCGCACCGCTGATCACGATGCCCACACCCAGCAAGGGCGCGGCGACCGGCAGCAGCAGGCCGCTCGCGGTAATGGCATAGGCAGGAACGAAGACGTAGGTCACGAAGTCGACCACCAGGTCCAGCACCTCGCCCGACCAGTTCGGCTGCGCCGCTTCGACGTTCAGTCGCCGTGCGATCGGCCCGTCCAGGCCATCGATCACGAGTGCGAGACCAAGCCAGACGAACATGGCCGCCCAATGCTCCCGCACGGCTTCAAGCAGTGCAAGCAGCGCAATGCCGGCGCCCGTCGCCGTCAAAACATGGACAAAGAACGCGGCAACGCGCGACGCTCTCGGTCCGGGTAGCGGGTCCTGCCGGCTTGACTGGCTCATTTGCCATCTTGCTATCAGGAATCGTGCCGGTTTGCATAACGGTCCTTGCGGCGTTCCGCCGCGCGAACGACCGGGAACAGACCGGTCATCGCCGAACAATGTTGGCCTGCGGGCTTGAAAATGCCGTTGCGAATGTTGATTGTCTGCACATGAACGAGAGTGCGAAGCCGGATGCCATTTACGACGTCGCGGTGGTCGGCGGCGGCCCTGCCGGACTGGCGGCGGCGATCGCGCTGTCCGATGCAGGCGCACGCACGGCGCTGATCGCTCGTCGCGTCCCCTACAGCGATAACCGGACGACGGCGCTGCTCGGCGGCTCCGTCGATCTGCTGCGGCAGCTTGACGTATGGACCCGCTGCGAGGCCGATGCCGCGGCTCTCCGCGGCATGCGGCTCGTCGACGATACCGGACGTCTTATCCGGGCGCCGGAGGTGCGGTTCTCGTCCGACGAGATCGGACTCGATGCGTTCGGCTACAACATCGAAAACCGCGCGCTGATGGCCGCCATGGAAGCGCGGACCGCGGAAGCCGGACGCCTCACGCGGATCGACGGCGAGGCGGAGGGCGTGGTGCCCGACGATGCCGCAGTCACCATCACGACGCGGCAGGGCGAGACCTTGACCGCCCGTCTCGCCGTCGGCGCCGACGGACGGCAGTCGCTCTGCCGCAAGGCAGCCGGCATCGGCGTCACGCGTCGCACCCTCGATCAGGCTGCATTGACCTTCAACGTTACTCATGCCCGGCCGCACAAGAATATCTCGACCGAATTTCACACGCCGCATGGTCCCTGCGTTTTCGTACCGTTGCCGGGAAATCGCTCCAGCGTCGTATGGGTCGCCTCGCCGAAGGAGGCCGAGCGGCTCAAGGCGCTCAGCGACGACGACCTGGCCGAAGCCGCCGAACGGCAATCGCATTCGATCCTGGGACGGCTTCATGTCGGGCCGGGGCGGAATCTGTTTCCGCTCGGGATCGAACGACCCGCGCGCTTCGCAAACAACCGCATTGTGCTGGTTGGCGAAGCCGCCCATGTTCTGCCGCCGATCGGCGCGCAGGGTTTGAACATGGGTCTGCGTGATGCTGCTGACATCGCAGACGTTGTCCGCCGCGCTCTATCGTCCGGCGAGGACCCCGGCTCACCCCGGGCTCTCGCACGTTTCGATACGGCGCGGCGCAGCGACGTGCTGAGCCGGACGTTGGCAATCGACATGGCCAACCGGTCGCTGCTGAGCGATTTCCTGCCGACCCAGACCGCACGCGCGCTCGGTCTGCACCTGATCGGCAAGATCGGCCCGCTCCGACGCCTTGCCATGCGCGAGGGTCTCGCGCCGTCGTGGCGGCAACGTTCATACAGCGAAACGCGATCCGGCCGGTCTTGAACGGCCGCGTCGGTCGCCCGCGACGGTGGTTTTCGGGGTTCGCCAGCCATGCGCGAGGCGCAGCCGTTCAACGAACCCGGGAACCCGATTCGTTAGTTTTGCCTCTAGCTTCGGCCGTAATCCTGGTCTATTCGACGAGGCATGGCAAAAGCGCGTACCGCCAGGTTTCAGATCGGCCAGATCGTTCGCCACCGGATTTTTTCGTTTCGGGGCGTGATTTTCGATATCGATCCGATTTTCAACAACACGGAAGAATGGTGGCTCTCGATCCCGGAGAATGTCCGGCCGCATAAGGACCAGCCATTCTACCATCTGCTTGCCGAGAACGCGGATTCCGAATACGTGGCTTACGTGTCCGAGCAGAACCTTCTGCCCGACGACTCCGGCGAGCCGATCCGGCATTCGCAGGTGACGGAGATTTTCGTCAAGGATAAATCCGGCGGCTATCGCCCCCGCAATCCATCGCTGAACTGAGGCGGTCTTTCGACCGTTACTCGCCAACAAAAAAGACGCTTCGCAAGGGTCGCCTTTTCCGTTTGCCTTCTCGAGGAGGGTTGGAACGGGATGGGTTCAGTCGGGATCGACGTCATTGCGAGGAGGCCGAGGGCGACGCGTAGCGTCGTCCCGACGCCGACAAAGCAATCCAGTCCTTTCCGTGTGGTCTCTGGATTGCTTCGCTCAGCGCAAAATTGGCGAGAGCCAATTTTGTCGCGAGCTCGCAATGACGGCAGAGCCGACCGAACCTAACTTGATTCCCGCTTTATTGCTTGGCGGCGGGTGCTGTGCCCGCATTCTGCTGGGTGGCCTCGAGCTTTGCGCGCGCTTCGGCGGCCCGCTTTTGCAGCTCTTCCTGCAGTTTCTTCTGGGTTTCCTCGAACACCTTCGGATCGGTCGGCGGGCCGTCATAAGCCTTGGCGAATTCAGCCAGCGGAAGCGGCAGCGTCAGCGGCGCACCGTTGGAATTGATCGCCTGAACGATCAGGTTCTTACCTTTCTTGAGGTTTGCAAGCATCTCCGGCGTCAGTTCGTAATCTGACATGCAGCCGTTGGCGAAGCAGATCACGTAAGGGCTCTGCTGCGGCGGATTGTTGTCGATGATGATGCGCGTTCCGTGAACAAGCTGCATGCCGAGCGGCAGCGTTACGCGGAGGATTTTCTTCGGCTCGCCTTCCGGCTCGATGATGACCGCTGCGATCACAGGCTGGCCGGATTCGATCCGTCCGTCCTTGCCGGTGAAGCAGACCTGCTTGGCCTTCGCGTCCTGCCCCTTCAGGCAGAACTTGGTCCAGGGCGCGTAGATCAGTTGCACCTGCTGGTCGGCCGGTGCTGCCGCAGGCGCCTGCGCAGCATTCGAGGGCGCGGCTTTCTTGCCCTTGGATGCCGCGGCGGGCGGGTGTTGGGCGAAAGCGTCCGACATAATAAATGGAGCAGCCACGAGCGTCACCGCGGCAAACAGGGCAACGGCCCGTCCGCGCGGCAGAGCCGACGCGGCCAAGAGACGAAAGTTCATTGCGGAAAACCCTTTCTGAACACTAGGATTCGAACCCCGTGACGCAGGCACCGGCACCACACCATTTGGCGGCTGTCTCTTAGTGAAATGGGGCGGTTACGTGACGGTCCGCACTATCATGGTCAATTGCCCGCTTTCAATACAGCGGCGGGTAAAAAGATCAATGGCAACAGATGTTTTTGATGCCCATTCAGGACCGTGCCGCGACGGTTGTGATAAAATTCCAACGTGCGCAAGGCCGAATCAAAACGGACCCCGAGTTTGCGATCGATGCCGCGCTACCGTATCCGGATAGGAGCGTGTCTGGGCCTCGTGGTCGGGCTGCTCGCTGCGGGATCCGAAGGGACTTTGGCGAGTCCGAGCTATGCTATCGCAATGCACGGCAAACCGGCCTTGCCGGCCGATTTCAGCCAGATGCCCTATGCCAATCCGGACGCGCCCAAGGGTGGCCGGCTGGTTCAAAGCGTTCCGGGCAGCTTCGACAGCCTCAATCCCTTCATCGTTAAAGGCGTTGCCCTCCAGCAAATACGGGGGTTCGTGGTCGAGAGCCTGATGGCCCGAGGCAACGATGAACCCTTCACGCTCTACGGCCTCCTGGCGGACAGCATTGAGACCGACGATGCCCGAACCCATGCCACCTTCCACCTCAACTCGCTGGCGCGTTTTTCCGACGGGCAACCCGTCCGTGCCGAAGACGTGCTGTTCTCCTGGCAGCTCCTGCGGGACAAAGGCCGCCCCAATCATCGCCAGTATTATTCGAAGGTCGCAAAGGCCGAGGCGCTCGATGAACGTACGGTGCGTTTCGATTTCGGCGGAGCCAGAGATCGCGAACTGCCGCTGATTCTCGGCCTGATGCCGATTTTGCCGAAACACGCGATCGACGTCGCGACTTTCGAGCAGACCTCGATGACCGCGCCGTTGGGTTCCGGGCCGTATCGCGTCACCGCGGTAAAGCCTGGAGCCAGCGTCACGCTGACGCGCAATCCGGATTATTGGGGGCGTGACCTGCCGGTCAATCGTGGCCTGTGGAATTTCGACGAGATCAGGTTCGACTTCTATCGCGAAGCCAACAGTCAGTTCGAAGCCTTCAAGCGCGGACTGTACGATTTTCGCGTCGAGACAGAACCGCTGCGCTGGCACGACGGGTACAATTTTCCGGCCGCCCGCAACGGTCAACTCGTTCGCGAAGCCATCAAGATCGGCACGCCGGCGCCATCGGAATTCCTGGTGTTCAATACGCGACGCCCGATCTTTTCCGATGTCCGTGTCCGGGAAGCACTGACGCTGCTGTTCGACTTCGAGTGGATCAACCGGAATTATTTTTTCGGGCTCTACAGCCGCGCCGGCGGCTTCTTCGCGGGATCGGAGTTGTCCGCTTACGCACGTCCCGCCGACGAACGGGAACGGTCGTTGCTGAAGCCGTTTGCGTCGGCCGTGCGGCACGACATTCTCGATGGCAGCTACCGTCTGCCGATGACAGACGGTTCAGGCCGCGACCGCAAGGCCTTGCGCGCCGCCCTCGCACTTTTGTCGCAAGCCGGTTACGAGCTTGACGGGACGGTCTTGCGTCACCGTTCGACGAGGGCGCCCCTCGCCTTCGAAATTCTGGTGACGACGCGCGATCAGGAACGAATCGCGCTTACCTATGCGCGCGATCTCAAACGGGCCGGCATCGAGGTGTCGGTGCGTTCGGTCGATGCCGTGCAGTTCGACCAGCGGCGGCTGAGCTTCGATTTCGACATGATCCAGAACCGCTGGGATCAATCGCTGTCGCCGGGCAATGAGCAGTCGTTCTACTGGGGCAGCGAGGCAGCCGACACCCCCGGAACTCGAAATTACATGGGCGCGAAGAACCCGGCGATCGATGCCATGATCGCGGCCATGCTCGAGGCCCGGGAGCGTCCGGTTTTCGTGGATGCGGTACGCGCGCTCGACCGGGTCCTGATGTCCGGCTTCTACGCAATTCCGGTCTACAACGTTCGAGAGCAATGGATTGCGCGCTGGAATCGGATAGAACGACCGGCAGCGACCGCGTTGACCGGATACCTCCCCGAAACATGGTGGCAAAGGCCGCCGAAGCCGAGCCAGTGACGCCGTGCTCCAGAACAACACATCGCCCACGCTGGATGAACTATTCGGCCGCATCCTCGCCCGGCAGCCGGATCAACTGGCGCTGATCGATCCGCCCGACAAATTGCGGGTGACCGGACAGCCGCCGCGGCGCCTGACCTTTGCGCAGGCCGACCGGTCCGTTTCAGCTTTGGCGACCCATTTTATCGAAGCCGGCTTGCCGGCCAATTCGGTGATCGCGGTTCAACTGCCCAATACCGTCGAGCTGGTGCTGACAGTGCTTGCCGCCTATCGCGCCGGCCTGATCGTCGCGTTGTTGCCTCAGCTTTGGCGGCAGGCCGAATTGACCGTCGCGATCAACCGTACCGGCGCGCGCGCGATCGTCGCCATGGGCCGCATCGACGGCGTCGATCATGCCGATCTCGCGATGAACGCGGCCGCCGAAGCCTTCTCCATCCGCCATGTCTGCGGCTTCGGCAGCGACTTGCCGGAAGGCATGGTTCCGCTGGATATTGCCACGAGCGACTTGATGGCCGCCGGCTCGCGGCTCGCGGTCCAGGATTCGCGCCGCCCCGCGCTGGTGACGTTCGAGGCGTCGGGCTCGGGTTTCCGCGCCGTGCCGCGAACTCATGTCAACCTGATCGCCGCCGGGCTTGCCATCTTCCTCGAGAGCGGACTGCCCCAGGGAGGAACGATTCTCTCTGCCCTCGCGCCGTCGTCGTTCGCCGGACTGACTTCGTCGTTCGTGATGTGGCTGCTCAGCGGCGGCACGCTGGCGATGCATCATCCCTTCGACGAGACCATCATGATGCGGCAGATCGAGGCCGAACATTGCGATACGCTGGTCGCGCCGGCCCAATTGGCCTTGCGGATGGCCGAAGCCGACCTTCTGTCATCCGTGCCGAGCCTTCATCACGTCGTCGGTCTCTGGCGGGCCCCGGAGCAGGTTACGTCGAGTGCGCTCTGGCCTGAAAACGGGATCCGGATGACGGATGTCTACCTGTTCGGCGAAGCCGGTCTTTTCGGTGCCCGGCGCGCGGACGACGGGTCGCCTGCTCCGGTGATGCCCGGTCCTTATCGGGCGCCGCCCGAGGTTCCCGCATTATCGACGGCGGGCGAGATCGTTTTGACTCCCAAGGGAACGCTTGGGCTGCGGGGGCCGATGGTTCCGGTCGCGGCTTACGCCACATCGGAGCAGCCTTCCGATGCCTTCGCCATGCTTTCCCAGCCGGATTATGTCGATACCGGGTATGCTGCGCGGATCGATCGCGCCACGGGTGCCATCGCCATCACGGCTCCGCCGGCCGGCGTCATGGCCGTCGGCGGCTACCGGTTTCTTGCGCAGGATCTTCAGGAATGGGCACGGCGGCTCGGGCAGAACGCGATGCTGACGGCGCTTCCCAACCGCCTCAGCGGCCATCGCCTCGCCGGGCGAGCCAGCGACAATGCGCGCGCTCGCGAAGCACTTACGGAACTTGGACTTAACCCATTGATGGTGGAAGCTTTTCGTGATCGGTCGGCAACTGGCTGATCGAATCTGGCGTCATTCATTGACGCCGCATTAAGGGCGGTAAATTAGGATCGGGCGTTTTGCGTATCCGAGTTCCTCGAAATGTCCCAGCAAGGCCCGATCGTCGTTGTCGCAGCCCGAGAGCGCCAACGGTCGGTCACGTTCCTATCCCGCCTGAACATATTTCCCGTCGTCGATATCGATTGGTCGGAGGCACCGAAGGCGGTCGAGCGGCTTCATCCCGCCGCCGTGTTTGTCGCCACGACAGAAGGAGCGGGCGCAGCATTCGATAGGCTTGCGAGCCAGGTCGCTGCAATGCAGCCCTACGTTCCGCTGATCGTCGCCGATCCCATTATGCCATGCCCGGGCAACGCACTTCCGTATTCATCCTCGAACGGCAGTTTCGATCGACTCGGCGCGCGTCTCAAGGCGGCGTTGCGCGTACGGGCGCTGCACACGACCGTGCTTCGGCGGCTTGCGAGCAATCCAGCCGCGCCGATACGCGAACCGGACAACGATCCGATCCATGACGCGGCCGTTCTCCTGATCGGGCGCGGCGCCGCCTATCCGACGCTATCGGTTGCTTTTGGCGAACGGCTCGGTGTCGTCGGCGCGCTCAGCATCGAGGCGGCGGCGAAGCACCTCAACGCGCGCGACCTGGACGGCATCGTTATAAGCGAAGGGTTCACCCCGCGTGTGGTTGACGCGCTTCTGACCGTGCTGGCGGAAGACACGCGCTTTCGTAATCTGCCGATCGCCGTCACGACCGGCAGTCTGGTGGCGACCTATGATCTTCCCAATCTCGAAGTGATGTCGGGCGAGCCCGCCCATATCGCAAGCACATTCCTGCCCCTGGTCCGGCAACACGCATTCGAGGCGCGTCTCGATCGTACGCTGAAATCCCTCGATGCGGGCGGGTTGCTGGATCCGCGAACCGGCCTTCTGACTACAGATGCCTTCCACCGCGAACTCGCCACGGCAATCGATCAGACCCAATCCCATGGCGGAAGGCTCTCCGTTGCGCGGTTTTCGCTCAGCCAGAAGCAGGAGCGTCCGCTATTCGATGCGGCGCGCATTCTCAGTCGGCTGATGCGGCGAATGGATTTCGGCGCGCTCGAAAACGACGGGTCGATCATTGTGGTTTTCGCCGACGCCGATCTGCGCAATGCCCACATGATCGCGCGGCGACTTGCGAGCGTGATGAAGCATACGGCGCACAGCAACAAACGAGCACTGCGGGTCGATCCCCATGTCGCCTTGACGGTGTCCCGGCCCGACGATTCCGCAAAATCGCTTCTCGCCCGATTGAATGACGAGGCGTGCCGCGCGGCATCGTAACCGCGTCACGCCGCCTTGCGATCTTCCGCGAGATTGGCGAGCTGGCGCATGACTTCGGTGGTTCCCGTCAGGCGTTCCTCCGGCGTTTCCCAGTTCTGGAAGAACACGACCTTCATGTCTGGACGGACCTTTGCCGCCTGTCCATGCTGGCGAATGAAATAGACCAACCGATCAGGTTGCGCGAACTTATTATCGCGGAAGGAAATCACCGCGCCCTTCGGCCCAGCATCTACCTTCTCGACATTGGCGCGGCGGCAATAGGCCTTGATGGCGGCGACCTTGAAAAGGTAACGGACTTCATCCGGCAGCGGACCGAAGCGGTCGCGCAACTCCGCGCCGAAATTTTCGATTTCGTCATCGGTGTCGAGGTCGGCAAGCCGGCGATACAGCGACAGCCGCACCGCGAGATCCGCGACGAAATCGTCCGGAATCAAAACTGGCATTCCAACGGTGATCTGCGGCGACCACTGATCAGCGGCCGGCTCCGCAACACCGGCCTTCAGATTCAGGATCGCCTCCTCCAGCATCGACTGATAAAGTTCGAAGCCGACTTCCTTGATGTGGCCCGACTGCTCCTCGCCGAGCAGATTGCCGGCGCCGCGAATGTCGAGATCGTGCGACGCAAGCTGGAAGCCGGCGCCCAGCGTTTCCAGCGATTGCAACACCTTCAGCCGGCGCTCGGCCTGCGCCGTGATCTTGTGGGTCGACGGCAGCGTGAACAGCGCGTAGGCGCGCAGCTTCGACCGGCCGACCCGGCCGCGCAACTGATAAAGCTGCGCCAGACCGAACATGTCCGCGCGGTGCACGATCAGGGTATTGGCGGACGGGATGTCGAGACCCGACTCCACGATGGTGGTCGAGAGCAGGACATCGTACTTGCCGTCGTAGAAGGCCGACATGATGTCCTCGATCACCGTCGGCGCCATCTGCCCGTGGGCGACGGCGACCTTCATCTCCGGCACATGCTTGTCGAGGAAATCCTTGACCTCGGCGAGATCATCGATGCGCGGCACCACATAGAACGCCTGGCCGCCGCGATAGCGTTCGCGCAGCAACGCCTCGCGGATCATCAAGGGGTCGTGCGGTGCCACAAAGGTACGGACGGCGAGTCGATCGACTGGCGGCGAGGCAATGATCGAAAGATCGCGCACACCGGTTAGCGCCAGTTGCAGCGTGCGCGGGATCGGAGTCGCGCTCAGCGTCAGAACGTGCACCTGCGCCCGCAACTGCTTCAGCCGCTCCTTGTGGCTGACGCCGAAGTGCTGCTCTTCGTCAACCACGAGAAGCCCGAGGTCTCTGAACTTGATGGATTTGCCAAGCAGCGCATGGGTTCCCACGACGATATCGACGGAGCCGTCGGAAATCCCCTTCTTGACCTGAGCCAGCTCCTTCGGCGACACCAGCCGCGACGCCTGCGCGACGTTGACCGGAAAACCGCGGAACCGCTCGGTGAATGTCTTGGCATGTTGGCGCGCCAGCAATGTCGTCGGCACCACGACCGCGACCTGTTTCCCGTCCAGTGCGACGGCAAAGGCCGCCCGCAACGCCACCTCGGTCTTGCCGAAACCGACATCGCCGCAGATCAGCCGATCCATCGGCCGCCCGCTCTCAAGATCCTTCAGCGACGCATGGATCGCGCCGAGCTGATCTTCAGTTTCCTCATAGGGGAAGCGCGCGCAAAATTCGTCGTAGAGGCCGGACTGTATCGGCATCTTCGGCGCTTCGTGCAAATGCCGCGCCGCGGCAATCTTGATCAGTTCGCCCGCGATCTCGCGAATGCGGTTCTTCAGTTTGGCCTTGCGGGCCTGCCACCCACTGCCGCCGAGGCGATCGAGCTCGACGTTGGCGTGATCGGAGCCGTAGCGCGACAGCAGTTCAATATTTTCAACGGGCAGGAACAGTTTTGTTTCGTTCGCATAGCGCAGCTCCAGACAATCGTGCGGCGCACCGCCTACCTCGAGCGTCTGCAAACCGGTGAAACGCCCTATGCCGTGCTCGACGTGCACGACGAGATCGCCAGCCGCGAGGCTGGTCGCTTCCGAGATGAAGTTTTCAAGCTTACGGCTGGCCTTGCGTGGCCGCACCAGACGGTCACCGAGAATGTCCTGTTCGCTGATGATCGCGACAGTCTCGGTCTCGAAACCCGATTCCATGCCGACGACCGCCAGCATCACTTCATTGCGCGGGGTGGCCTGCACCGTGCGCCAAGTGTTGACGCTGGTCAGATTGAGCAGCTTGTGATCCCTGAGCATACTCGCCATGCGGTCGCGCGAGCCCTCGCTCCACAACGCGACGGCGACTTTCTTCCGCGCGGCCTGCAAGGCCTGCACATGGGACACGACGGACGCGAAAACGTTGACGGCGGCATCTGCCCGTTCGGGTGCGAAATTCCGCCCCTGCCGCGCGCCGGCATCGACGACATTGACGGCCTCGTCAGGCACCGCGAAAGGCGTCAGTCGAACCAATGCTGCTTCATTAATGCGCTTCGTCCATTCATCCGGCGTCAGATAAAGCCGGTCGGTCGGAAGCGGCTTGTAGACAGCGCCGCCGCCGGGGTGCTCAAGGGCCTCGCGCCGCGCTTCGTAGTAATCGACGATCTGCTTGAAACGCTCGTTCGCTGCGTCTTCCCCCTGCGGTTCGATGGCGATGGGCGCGCCGTCGAGATAATCGAACAGCGTATCCATGCGCTCGTGAAACAACGGTAGCCAGTGCTCCATGCCCGGATGCCGCCGCCCTTCGCTGACGGCCTCGTACAACAGGTCATCGCGTCCGGGCGCACCAAAAGCGGCGACATATCCCATCCGGAAACGCCGGATGGTTTCGGTGACGAACTGGAATTCGGAGATCGGGACCAGATCGAGCGAACGCACGTCGAACAGCGTGCGCTGGGTTTCGGCGTCAAACGACCGGATCGACTCCAGCGAGTCGCCGAAGAAATCGAACCGCACAGGCTGGTCGAGACTGGACGGAAACAGATCGATGATGCCGCCGCGCACGGCGTATTCGCCGGGTTCGCGGACCGTCGAGGAGCGATTGTAGCCGTTATGCTCGAGCCATGCGACGATCGAGTCCATCGGCACCACGTGGCCGGGCGCGACCGACAGGGCTTGAGACGCGACGATCGCGCGCGCGGGCACCCGTTGCAGCATGGCGTTGACCGTCGTGAGTACGATCAAAGGCGCCTCGCTGCCGGTCAGACGAGACAATCGCGCCAGCGTCGTGAGCCGCTGGGCCAGGATGCCGCCGTGCGGCGAGACCCGGTCATAGGGCTGACAGTCCCACGCCGGAAGCTGCATCACCGAAATATCAGGCGCGAAGAACTCAAGCGCGCGCGCCAGTTGCTGCATCCGTGGACCATCCCGACAGACCACAGCGAGGCTGACGGCCGAAGCCTGCCGCCCCGCTTTGGCCTTGATGGCCCGCGCGAGGTCCGAGACGACGAGCCCTTCGGCGCCTTCCGCGACGTTCGCGAGCGTCAGCGGACGGCCGGGCGACAGCGATTCCGCCGGTGATCGTACTGTCGCCATCACGCGCCCTGCCCTGACGGCCGGAACGACTTGATACGATCGAACAGCGCCGTCCTGTATTCGGGGACAAGCGGAGCGCCGCCGCTCAGCGCGGCATAAAGGTCCGGGTCCGGAACCTCGATCAGACTTTCGAGATCGATCAATTCCGCATCGGTCAGCGAACCGATTTCGGCGTCGGCGAACCGGCCGAGGATCAGGTCCACCTCGCGCATCCCGCGATGCCAGCAGCGAAACAGCAGCCGTTTGCGGCGGTCATCCAGGCCGTCGCTCGATCGTGTCGATCCCGTCATCCGTCAATCCCATCCGAACGCCAAAAGCCCGGACGAGCCGGGCCGGCACCATATAGCCTTCGCAATCGGGGATGTCAGCACCTGTTCGCGCATTGCATAATCCGGAAATTGCATTCAAGGCTTGCAACCGGTCCATCTCACTTTCGTTGAAACGCTTGATGCGCCCTGCACTGCTCAATCCTCTCTTTGCATCGGTGACCAGCCTGTCCGGCGTCGGCCCGAAGCAGGACAGGCTGTTCCGGTATCTGCTCGGGCGCGATGAAACCCCACGGCTGATCGATCTGCTGTTTCACCTGCCTGCAAGCGTCATCGATCGCAGGGCGCGGCCGAAAATCCGCGACGCCATTCCCGGCACCGTCGTGACGCTTGAGGTGACCATCGACCGGCATCGCCCTGCGCCGACCGGACGCTCGCGCGCGCCGCATCTGGTCTATGCCAGCGACGAGACCGGGGACGTCGTGCTGACCTACTTTCGCGCCCAGCCGGGCTACGTCGAAAAGCTGCTTCCCGTCGGAGCCAGGCGCTATGTGTCCGGCACCGCGCAGATGTTCGACGGCACCTTGCAGATCGTGCACCCCGACCGGGTGGTCGATGAGGCCGGGCTGGCGAAGCTCTCAGGCATCGATCCCGTCTATCCCCTCACCGAGGGCCTGGCGCTGGGCTCCTTGCGGCGCGCGATCGCGGGCGCCTTGCAAAAGCTCCCCGTATTGCCCGAATGGATCGGTCCGGACATTTTGCGCCGGTGCAGCTTCCCGTCGCTGGAGGAAGCACTCCGTCGCGTTCACGTCCCGCTGGAATTGACCGATATTCTACCGGAAGGTCGGTTCTGGTCGCGCCTTGCCTTCGATGAGTTGCTTGCCGGACAACTCGCGCTGGCACTGGTGCGCGCGCAGCTTCGCCGGCCGGCCGGAAGCCGACACGCCGGCGATGGGCACCTGCGCAACAAGATCATCGACGCGCTTCCCTACGCCCTGACCGCATCGCAACAGCAAGCGGCCGCCGCGATCAGCGACGACTTGCGGCAGCCGGTGCGGATGTTGCGGCTGCTTCAGGGCGATGTCGGCTCGGGCAAGACGGTCGTCGCGCTGCTCGCCGCCGCCGCCGTGACTGAGGCCGGCAAGCAGACCGCTTTGATGGCGCCGACCGAAATCCTTGCCCGCCAGCATATCAAGACCATCGCGCCGCTGGCCGAACAGGCCGGCCTGCGCGTTGCGATCCTGACCGGCCGCGAGAAAGGCAAGGAACGGCGCGAGATCACGGCGCGCCTCGCCGATGGCGACATCGACCTGCTCGTCGGCACCCACGCATTGATCCAGGACGATGTGGCGTTCAAGGCGCTGGCGCTTGCGGTGGTGGACGAACAGCACCGTTTCGGCGTGCGCGAGCGTCTCGCATTGACGGCCAAGGGAGAGGCCGTGGATGTGCTGGTGCTGAGCGCAACACCGATCCCGCGCACGCTGGTTCTCACCTATTTCGGCGACATGGACGTATCCGAGTTGCGCGAAAAGCCCGCCGGCCGGCAGCCGATCGATACCCGCGCCGTCACCGCTAGCCGCTTGAACGAGGTGATCGACGCGGTCGGCCGCGCCGTGAAGGCCGGCAAGCTGGTTTACTGGATCTGTCCGCTGGTCGAGGAATCCGACACCGTCGACCTGACCGATGCGGAGCAGCGCTTCGACAGCCTCAAGGCGCGCTTCGGCGACAAGGTCGGCCTTGTTCACGGCAAGATGCGAGGCTCCGAGAAAGATCGCGTGATGGCGCAATTCGCTGCGGCCGACATCAATCTGCTGGTGGCGACCACCGTTGTCGAGGTCGGCGTTGACGTGCCGGCGGCGACCGTCATGGTCATCGAGAACGCGGAACGCTTTGGCCTCGCGCAACTGCATCAATTGCGGGGTCGGATCGGCCGCGGCTCGGAGCCCTCGACCTGCCTGCTGCTATACCGCGAGCCGCTGGGCGAGATGTCCGCCGCCCGGCTGCGGGTGATCCGGGAGACCACGGATGGCTTCCGTATCGCCGAAGAAGATCTGAAACTGCGCGGCGAAGGCGACGTGCTCGGGACCCGTCAAAGCGGCCTGCCCGGCTATCGCATTGCTCGCTCAGATGTTCACGCTCAACTCATCACGCAAGCCCGCGACGAAGCCTTGCGTATCATGAAGCAGAACCCGAAGCTCACGGGCGCACACGGCGAAGCCCTGCGACGCCTGCTGCATCTGTTTGAGCGCGACGAGGCCCTGCCTCTGATCGGTGCGGGCTGAAGGTCAGTCGACCTTTGCAGTCTGGGGCTCAAGGGCAGAGTCATTCGCCGCGCGCGACGCTTGGGCCATCTCTGCTAGAGCTGCGAGCTTCTTCTGCGGGTCGGAATTTGGCTGAACGACGCCCGCGGACATGATCAGGGTTGCCGCTTCCTCCGTGCTCATGTCGATATCGACGACCCTGCTCTTGGGTACGTAGAAGAAGAAGCCCGTGGTCGGGTTGGGCGCGCACGGCAGAAACACCGAAATATGCTCTTCCTGACCTGGCAGCCGGGCGGCAACATTCTCGCTCGGCACTTGCGAAATGAGGACGATCGACCACATGCCGGGCGACGGGAATTCAACGAGACCAACCCTGCGGAGGCTCGATCCGGACCCGGAAAAAAGCGTTTCGAAGACCTGCTTGAGTCCGCGGTAGATCGCCCGCACCACCGGCATCCGGCCCAGCAGCCTTTCGCCAAGATCGACCAGCGTCCGGCCGATCAGGTTGGCCGTCAGGAAGCCCAGCATCGTCAGCGCGAACACCGCAACGATCAAGCCTGATCCCGGCACTCCGAAAGGCAGATACGTTTCCGGCCGATACGCGATCGGAACGAACGGCCGTACCAGGCTGTCGACCCAGTTCACGAACCACCAGGTCAGGTAAAGTGTTATAGCAACCGGGCCGGCTACGATCAGGCCGGTCAGAAAATAGTTCCGGAATCGCGCGATGACGCCGCGGGGCATATCCGGGTGATGGTCGCCTGGCGCGCCGCTCGAAGGATTGTCACGGGTCATCGTGGTTCCAGATCAAAGATGTGTAAAAAATGGCTGATATCTGCTCATATAGGCATTCTAGCCGACTTTGCACGCGGCGCGATGGACCGCCCTGCGACCCCCCGTCTTATTCGACAGTGACGGATTTTGCCAGATTACGCGGTTGGTCGACGTCCGTGCCCATGACGACCGCGGTATGGTAGGCCAGCAACTGCACCGGAACCGCATAGACCAGCGCGGCAAAGGTGGCCGCCATATCGGGCAGGATAATCGTCACCAGCGACTTTATCGTCGCCTCCGCTGCCCCCTTTGCGTCGGTCATGAGAATGATGTTGCCGCCCCGCGCCGCCACCTCTTGCATGTTGGACACGGTCTTCTCGAAAACGCGATCATAGGGGGCGATTACTACCACCGGTATGTTCTCGTCGATCAATGCGATCGGTCCATGTTTGAGTTCGCCTGCGGCGTAGCCTTCCGCGTGGATGTAGGAGATTTCCTTGAGTTTGAGCGCCCCCTCCAGCGCAAGCGGATAGCTGGTGCCTCGCCCGAGATACAGGACGTCCCTTGATTTGGCGATGTCGCGCGCGAGCCTGTCGATCTGCGGTTCGGTGTTCAGCGCTTCCGACATCAGCCGCGGAATTTCGATAAGGCCGTGCACAAGCCTGGATTCGTCCTCTTCGGATAATTCGCCGCGCGCCTTGCCGGCGGCGATCGCGAGCGCCGCAAGCACCATCAACTGGCAGGTGAAGGCCTTGGTCGAAGCGACGCCGATCTCAGGGCCCGCCAGAGTTTGCAGCATCGTCTCGCTTTCCCGTGCGATCGTCGATGTCACGACGTTGACAACCGACAGCGTATGCAGTCCCTGCTCCTTCGCATAACGAAGTGCCGCGAGCGTGTCAGCGGTTTCCCCCGATTGCGAAATGAAAATGGCGAGGTCGCCTTTGCTGAGCGGCGCTTCACGATAGCGAAATTCCGATGCGATATCGATCTCGACGGCCAACCGGGCCAGACGCTCCAGCCAGTATTTGCCGATGTAACCGGCGTAATTCGCGGTCCCGCACGCGATGATCGAGACCCGTCTGATATCGCGAAAATCGAACGGGAGGTCCACCGGAAGCAACACACGCTCCGTTGCCATGTCGACATAGCGGGCGAGCGTATGCCCGACCACTTCCGGCTGTTCGTGGATTTCCTTGGCCATGAAGTGACGAAAGTTGGCTTTGTCCACCAGAGAAATCGAGGCGCTGTGCTTGACGATGTCGCGCTGAACGATGGCATTCCGGTGGTCGTAGACGGTCGCGCCCTCGCGGGTCAAAACCGCCCAGTCGCCGTCCTCAAGATAACTGATCGTATCGGTAAACGGGCCGAGCGCGATCGCGTCCGATCCCAGATACATTTCGCCGTCGCCATATCCGATGGCCAGCGGAGGTCCGTTGCGCGCACCGATCAGAATGTTGTCGTCGGCTGCGAAGATAAAACCGAGGGCGAAGGCGCCGCGAAGCCGCGACAACGTGGCTCTGACCGCTTCAACCGGATCGAGGCCGGCGGCAAGATAGCCGTCGACGAGATGCAGGACCGTCTCGGTATCGGTTTCAGTCTCGAAGACCGCTCCTTTTTCTTGAAGCTCTTCGCGCAGTTCGCGGAAATTTTCGATGATTCCATTGTGAACGACGGCCACGCGCTCGGTGGCGTGCGGGTGCGCGTTGTTCTCGGTCGGCTTGCCGTGCGTTGCCCAGCGCGTGTGTCCGATCCCGACGCGCCCGCCCAGCGGTTCGGCCCGCAGGCGCGCCGCCAGATTCTTCAGCTTGCCCTCGGCGCGACGACGCGCCAGATGCGTTCCCTCCAGTGTCGCGATGCCGGCGGAATCGTAGCCGCGGTATTCGAGGCGCTTGAGCGAATCAACCAATTGATCCGCAACGGGACCGCGTCCCAAAATTCCGACAATGCCGCACATGCGGATCAATATCTCCAAGATCGCAGAAAAATTGCAGAAAAAGCTCGTGCCCTCTTAACGAAAAGCCTGGAGCGCAAGGAAACAATAATTATTGCCGATTGCGACAGGGTTAAATCACCGCGATGGCTGGCGGCGTCATAACGTAACCGCCCCCGATTAACCGCTCGGTAACCTCGATGTCCGTGGACCGACAATCCGTAGCATCGAGGATGGCCTCGCAAGTCACCAATGTTCGGTACTCAAAGCCGCTTTGAATTTTAACGTGCGATCGCAACAATTTTAGCGATTCCTGCAACGGGAGCCCAAACCCTTTTTGTCACGATGTGCGCAAAGAAAAAATGAGGCGCACATGAGTGAAGTCGAGTTTGAACGGTTGCTTAGCGCAGTGAACGCCGCGATCGCTCCGCGCATTGAAGAAGCCGTGCTGAACGGCCTGTCGGATTTCGACGAGTTGCATTTCGACAAGCCGCCGCAGGCTGCAAACGACAACCAGATCGCATGGCCGTTTTTTCCTTTTCCCGATGGATGGAACGGCGCTTGCTGAATGATACGGCGAGCCCGATCGGCGCATCGGTAAGATTAAGAAATTCATCAAATAATCATCGTAAGGTATTGATTATATTGATGGAGGCCACGTCCGGAATTGAACCGGAGTACACGGTTTTGCAGACCGTTGCGTAACCACTCCGCCACGTGGCCCCTTGAATCGGATCAATATAGAGCATCCGCCGCTTAGGCAACCTGCTCGTGCAGGCCGCGGCGAGGTTCTGCAATTCGATACCCTTCGACGACCTGCCGAAATGGTCGGTCAGTCACGGCGGCGGCGATAATCCCTGCGCGGTTTGGGTCGGGGCGCAAGTTCGGGCATCGTCGTCTGGACCTCACGATATTTCGCCAACATCCGCTCAAAACTCGCGAGCAAGGTCGTCTCGATGTCCGGACGATTTTCGAGACCGGCAAGCATCATCGCCGCGGCTTCGATCGTGGCGAGTCCGTCCCGACGAGGCTCCTTGCGAAGCTTGCCATAACGTGAGGGTTGGCGCGGTCCCAGAATGATGCGCTGGCATTTGAGCATCCACGCGTTGCGCCACCACAGCGCCTTGGCCTGGCTCCAGGTGCCGTCCAGCAGCACCAGACCCTCGATATCCGCGAGGATGGCGCGTTGATTGTCCTCCATCTCACCCTTGCGGTCGATCGCCACGATCGCGCGGTCGGTGTTGAGATCGTCGACCCTGGCCGATCCGAGATAAAGCACCGCCCAGCGCGACGGATCATGCTCCGGTCGGCCCAGCGCCCGGGATAGGCTCGGCCAAGACAGCCCGATCTTCAGCACGGCGTCCTGGAAATGTAACGCCGTCAGGCGGGCGGTCCCGAGAGCCCTGTCCTGCTCTTGCGGATGCTGCAGGATCAAGAGCGATGTCCTGTTCCTGATCGGCTCGACGCTGTCGCAAATGCAGAGCGCCAACGGCTTGTGGCATCGTTGGCAATCCGGAATCGGGTCCGGCCCTGTGTCAGCAGCGACTATCTCGGAATTCCTTGGCATTGCCCGCTATACGCCGCGCCGATCTGTCCAGCAAGGAAACCGATCGGGTCCCGCTTACTCGGCCGGCGCGACCGCTGGCGCAGCCTCGCCTCGCCGCCGCAACCGATCGATCAGGAGGTAGATCACGGGTGTCGTGTAAAGCGTCAAAACCTGTGAAACGAGCAGCCCGCCGATGATGGTGATGCCGAGCGGTCGTCGTAGTTCCGTGCCCGGGCCGGTTGCGAGCACCAGCGGTATCGCGGCGAAAATCGCCGCCATGGTGGTCATGAGGATGGGTCGGAAGCGCACGCTGCATGCCTCGAAGATGGCGTCCGTGGACGACAGGCCGCGCTGGCGCTCGGCATCCAGCGCGAAATCCACGATCATGATGCCGTTCTTCTTGACGATGCCGATGAGAAGAATGATTCCGACGAATGCAATGATCGTCAGCGACGTATTGGTGATCTGCAAGGCCAGCAGCGCGCCAAGACCGGCGGATGGCAAGGTCGAGATGATGGTGAGCGGATGCGCGAGGCTCTCGTAGAGAACGCCGAGCACAATATACACAGCGACGAGCGCGCCGAGGATCAGTAGCGGCTGCCGCCCGGAGGTTTTGCGGAAATCGGCGGCGTTGCCCTCGAAGCTTCCGCGTATACCCTCGGGCATGTGCAATTCATCGACCGCGCGTTGAATATTGGTGGTCGCTTCCTGAAGCTCCACACCCGGTAACGTATTGAAGGACACCGTCACCGATGGAAACGACTGCGTATGATAGACGGCGAGCGGCGAGAGGTCGCGCCGGTAGCTGACGACGGCGGACAGCGGCACCTGTACTCCGTTGGCTCCCGCAACGAAGATGCGTTCCAGGTTGGATGGGTCTTGCTGGAATTGCGGGTCGATTTCCAGAATGACCTGGTACTGGTTGCGCTGGGTGTAGACGATCGAAATCTGCCGTTGCGAAAAGGCGTTGTTGAGCGCGTTGTCGATATCCTGAACCCTGACGCCAAGGCTGGAAGCCTTCTGCCGATCGATCGACAAGGTCAGTTGCAGACCGCCGGGATCGCGGTCGCTGGAAACGTCCGTGATTCCCTCCACCGTCTCCATGCGCTTGGCGACAAGGGGCGCCCACTTTTGCAACAAATCGAGGTCGGTGCTGGAGAGCGTGTACTGGTAGTTGGAATCGCTCTGGCGTCCGCCACCGCGAATGTCTTGCGCTGCGAACATGTATAGCCTGATGCCCGGTACGTCGCCGAGATTTCGGCGCATCCGGTCGATCACCTGCTGGGTCGTCAGCCCGCCCCGTTCGGCCGGGGGCTTCAGCGTGATATACATGAATCCGCGATTTGAGCCTCCGCGCGTGCTGCTGCCACCGATGGAGGAGCCGATCCCTTGCACGGCAGGATCTGCCATCACGATATCCATAACGCGCTGTTGAAGCCCGAGCATGGACTGAAAGGAAACGTCCGCCGACGCGCGCGTCGAGCCGATCACGAAGCCGCTGTCGTCGATGGGGAAATAGCCCTTCGGCGTCTTGATATATAGCGTCACTGTCAGGGCGATCGTCGCAAAAAACACCAGCAATGTGAGGATGGGAAAGCCGAGTACGACGCGCAGCGTCCGCGTATAGAACGCCACGATTCGCGACAGCAAGCTTTCGACCAGCCGGTCAAGCCGGGTCGCATCGGCTGATGTCGCGTGCTTGATGTAGTGGGCGCAGATCACCGGCGTGACCGTCAACGACACGACGGTCGATACCACGATCGCAAATGTGAGGGTGAGCGAGAACTCCCGTAACAACCGGCCGACCATGCCGTCCATGAAGATCAGGGGCGTGAATGCGGCGATCAACGACAGGCTGATCGACAGCACCGTGAAACCGATTTGCCTTGCTCCTTCGAGCGCAGCCCGATAAGGCGGCAGCCCCTGCTCGAGGTTGCGGTACATGTTCTCGATCATGACGATGGCATCGTCGACCACGAAACCGACGGAAATGGCCAGCGCCATCAGGGAGAGGTTGTCGATGGAGAAGCCCGCCAGCCACATCCCGGCGCATGTGCCCGCCAGCGCCAGCGGAACCGACACACCGGCCGCGAGGGTCGGCGTGAGGCGGCGGAGGAACGCATAAACCACGACCATCACCAGAAACGCTGTCGCCAACAGCGTCCACTCCATGTCGTCGACGCTTGCGCGGATCGAGCCGGTGCGGTCAACGATGGTCGATATCTCGACACCGGCCGGAATCCATCGCTTGATCTCGGGGATCATCGCCTTCACCCGGTCGACAGTGTCGATGACGTTGGCATCGCCCTGCTTGGTGATCTGGATCAGCACCGCGGGTTGCTTGTTGAACCAGGCGATCGAGCGGCTGTTTCGAGTGGCATCCTTGACATCGGCCACGTCCGAGAGCCGGACGAAATTCCCTCCGGAGCTTTTGATAACGATGTCGCGAAATTCGACCGCCGTCCGCATCTGCTTGTTGGTCGACAGCGTTTCGCTCTGGCGGCCACCATTGAAGATTCCGACAGGGCCGAGCGGATTCGCGCTCACGATCGCGGTCCGGACATCGTCGGTCGAGATGCCAGCGTTCGAGAGCGTTACCGGGTTGAGCGCAATCCGGACGGCCGGCTGATCGGCGCCGCTCACGGTAACCTCGCCGACACCTGGAACCTGCGAGATGCGCTGAACGATCACGGTGTCGGCCACATCATAGATCGCGCTGGTCGACATGGTTTTTGACGTCAACGCCAGAATAAAGACCGGCGCCGCAGCGGGATTCGCCTTGCGGAATTTCGGCAATGTCGGCAGATCGGTCGGCAGATCGGCGAGCGAGGCGTTGATCGCCGCCTGGACGTCGCGTGCTGCATGGTCGATGTCTCGCCCGATAGCGAATCGCAAACGGATGCTAGTAGCGCCAAGCGTGCTCGTGGATGTGATCTGATCGACGCCGGCGATCTCGCCGAGCCGGCGCTCCAGCGGCGCGGCGACGGTCGCCGCCATCACCGAAGGGTCAGCCCCCGGCCGGTTCGCCGACACCCTGATCATCGGGAAATCGACATTCGGAACCGAAGCTACCGGGAGGAACCCGTAAGCGACCACACCGATCAGAAACAGGCCGATCGCCAGAAGCGTGGTACCGACCGGCCTCCGGATGAACGGCTCGGAGATCGAGGCCACTACTGCATTCCTTCGGTCGTACCCGCGATCGGCGGCTCCGGCCCAACCGTCGGGACGGCCTTCTCGATACGCTTGTTCAGCCGATCCAGCGCCAGATAGATCACGGGCGTGGTGTAAAGCGTGAGCAACTGGCTGAGCAGCAGGCCGCCGATGATCGAGATGCCAAGGGGAAATCGCAGTTCCGCGCCGGTGCCGCTTTCGATCGCCAGCGGCAGCGCGCCGAACAGCGCCGCCAGCGTGGTCATCATGATTGGCCTGAACCGGAGCAGACAGGCCTGCGTGATCGCCTCGGTCGGCGATAGGCCTTGATGGCGCTCAGCCTCGAGCGCGAAATCGATCATCATGATCGCGTTCTTTTTCACGATGCCCATCAGAAGAATGATGCCGATCAGACCGATGACGGACAGATCCTGTCCGAACAGCATCAACGCGAGAATGGCGCCGACACCCGCCGAAGGCAGCGTCGAGAGAATCGTGATCGGATGAATGTAGCTCTCGTACAATACGCCCAGCACGATGTAGATCGTGACCAGCGCGGCCAGGATCAGCCAGGGTTGTCCGGCAAGTGATTTGGAGAACTCCGCCGCATCGCCCGAGAACAAGCCGACGATACTGGTGGGCATGCCGATGCGGGTCTCGATGGTCTTGACCCGCTCCACTGCATCGCCGAGCGATTCTCCCGGAGCAAGGTTGAAACTGAGCGACGCCGCCGGGAATTGCGCGTGATGCGAGATCGCCAGCGGTGCAGTCGTTCGGGTCAGCGTCGCGACCGCGGACAGCGGCACCTGTGCGCCGGCAAGACCCGGCAGATAAAGCTTGGAGAGGATCGAGGGGTCGCGCTGATACCGCGGCAAGGCCTCCAGCACGACACGATACTGGTTGGCCTGCCCGTAAACGGTCGATATCTGCCGTTGCGCGAAGGCATCGTTCAACGTGTCGTTGACACCCTGAAGGCTGACGCCGAGCTGGCCCGCACGCGCGCGGTCGATGTGCAGCGCGGCACGCAGTCCGTTTTCCTGAGCCTCGGATGACACATCCTGAAACAGCGGATCGCGACGCAGTTCGGCAACCAGTTTACCGGCCCACTCCGAAACCTGAGTGGCATCCGTCCCCGTCAGAGTGTACTGATATAGCGAACGGCTTGACTGCGTACTGATCTGGACATCCTGCACCGGCTGAAAATAAACCGTCATGCCGGGGATCGGGGCAACGCGCGCCTTCAAACGCCCGATGACGACAGCCACATCGTCACGGCGGTCGCTCCGCGGCTTCAACGTCATCACCAGACGTCCGACATTCGTGGTGGGATTCACGGAGCCGGCACCAATGACCGATACGACACCCGTGACGTCGGGGTCCTCTTTGATGACGTTGGCCACCTCGGCTTGATGCCTTCGCATTTCGGCAAAGGATACATCGGGCCCTGCTTCAGTCACCGCGATGATCGATGCCGTGTCCTGCAAGGGCAGAAAGCCCTTGGGCGCGACGACATAAAGGGCCATCGTTGCGGCGACTGTCGCAAACACCACAACCAGTGTCGCGCGCTGATGCCGAAGCACCCATAACAACGTCCGATGATAGAACTCGACCATCCGATCGATACTGCGGCTGACCGCCGCCAATCCCGGAACCGCTCGCTCTCCCCCGGAGTGCTTCAGCAGCCGCGAGCACATCATCGGCGTCAAAGTCAGCGACACGATAGCGGATGTGACGACCGCGATGGTGAGGGTCAGGGCAAATTCGCGGAACATCCTACCGACCAGCCCGGACATGAACAGCAGCGGAATGAACACCGCGATCAGCGAGACCGTCAGCGAAATCACGGTAAAGCCGATCTCGCTCGCGCCACGGAGCGAGGCTTGCATGACGCTTTCGCCGTTCTCGATGTGACGGACGATGTTTTCGATCATCACGATGGCGTCGTCGACCACGAATCCGGTGCCGATCGTCAGCGCCATCAACGACAGGTTATCGAGGCTGAATCCGGCAAAATACATGATGCCGAAACTGGTAATCAGCGACAGCGGCAGCGCCACGCCCGCGATCAACGTCGCCCGCAGCGAGCGCAGGAAAAGCAGCACCACGAGCGTGACCAGCACGACACTGAGGATGAGCGTGAATTGCACGTCGTGGACGGAGGCACGAATCGTCACGGTCCGGTCGCTGACGACCGTCAGTTTGACACCGGCGGGAATCGCGCGCTGGACCTTCGGAATCTCCTCCCTGATCTGGCGGACGACATCGATCACATTGGCGCCTGGCTGGCGTTGGATATCGATGATGACGGCCGGCGTTCCGTTATACCAGCCGCCGGTGCGGTCGTTTTCCAGCCCGTCGACGATCTGGGCGACATCGCCAATCGTCACCGGAGAGCCGTTGCGATAGGCGATAATGATGGGCTTGTATGCGTCCGCCACCGCGATCTGGTCGTTGGCGGCGATGGTGTAGGCTTGCTGCGCGCCGTCCAGCGACCCCTTTGGGCCTGAAACATTGGCGCCGGCAATCCCGGCCCGCAAATCTTCCATTGAAATGCCGTAGGCGGCCAGCCGTGCGAGGTCGGCCTGGACACGCACCGCCGGCTTCAGACCTCCGAGCACGGAAACGCGCCCCACGCCCGAAATCTGGCTGAGACGCTGGGTCAGGATGGTGTCCGCAATATCGCTCATGGCTCGCAGCGAGACCGTGTCCGACGTCAGCGCGAGCGTCATCACCGGCGCATCGGCAGGATTTACCTTGGCGTAAGTCGGCGGATACGGCAGGTTTTTCGGCAGTATCCCGGCGGCGGCGTTAATCGCCGCCTGCACATCCTGCGTAGCGCCGTCGATATCGCGGTCCAGGTTGAATTGCAGGGATATCTGACTGACGCCAAACGAGCTTGTCGATGTCATCGACGACAGTGAGGGGATCTGTCCGAGCTGGCGTTCCAGCGGTGCGGTCAGCAGTGACGCAACAACATCGGGACTCGCGCCCGGCAACTGCGTCCTCACCTGCACCGTCGGGAAATCGACTTGCGGCAACGCCGAGATCGGCAACGCCCAATAGCCGAGCGCGCCTCCGATCATCAGCGCGATCCCGAGCAAGGAGGTTGCGATCGGACGACGAATAAACGGTTCGGAGACGCCCATGTCTGTCAGCTCATGTCTGGCAGCTCGCTGCCGCGGGTTCGATGCTCAGCACCCTGCCTCCGGGATCACGGTCGAGCCTTTGCGTTGCCGCTAGACTGCCCGTTTTCCTGCGCCCCATTGCCCGACTGCTTTTGACTTCCCTCGCCCCGCTTGCCGCGGTGCTCGCCGTTGCCTCTGCCTTGACGAGCGCCGCGTTTGCCCGGCCGCTTCTGTGGCGCGAGATCGGCCGTCGGCGGCCGGTCGTTCTGGCTGACGGTCACCTTTGCGCCGTCGGACAGATTGGCAAAGCCCGTGGTCACCACCCGATCCGTGGGAGCAATGCCCTTGGCGATCACCGCGTCGTTTTCGTCCTGCTGCGTCACCGTTACCGGCTTCGCTGTCGCGATATCGTCGCTTCCGATCACATAGCTGAAGGTTCCGAGCGGACCACGCTGTACCGCGGACGTCGGTATGACCGTCGCCTGCGACAGCGTTTCCACCTTGAGACGCACATTGACGAACTGGCCGGGCCAGAGCTGGAAGTGTCCGTTCGGAAATTCGGCCTTCAGCTTCAACGTGCCGGTCGTCGGATCGACCTGATTGTCGATGCCGATCAGCTTGCCGGTATCGGCAATTGTCGTTCCGTCGTTTCCGAATACATCGACTGCGAGGGCGCCCTTCGCCGCTGCTGCATTCACACGCACAATCTGCTGCTGCGGAAGGCTGAATTGCACAGCAATGGGCTGGAGCTGCGTAATGACGACGAGTCCGGTCGCATCGGACGCGTGGATGATGTTGCCCCGATCGACCTGGCGCAAGCCCACGCGGCCCGAAATCGGCGCGATAATCTTGGTATAGCCGAGCATCGCCTGGGCGTTGTCGATCGCGGCCTGATCGGCCCTGACGAGCGCCTCCTGCTGCGCAACGACCGCACTCTGCGTATCGGCCTGCTGCTTCGATCCGGCTTTGGAGGCGGCCAGTTGCTGGTAGCGCTTTAGATCGAGGCGCATATTGGCTAGTTGCGCCTCATCCTGAGCCTTCTTCGCGACCGCCTGATCGAACTGCGCCTGGTAGATCACGGGATCGATCTCGCCCAGCACGTCGCCTTTCGCGACGTCCTGCCCTTCGGTGAAATTGACGGCGATCAGCTTGCCGTCGACCTGCGAGCGCACGACGACCGTGTTCAGAGCCCGGACGGCTCCGACGCCGTCGAGGTAGACCGGCACGTCCTCGATGCGCGGCGTTGCGGCAAGCACCGGAACTGCGAGATCGGGACGCGCCCTTGCGTCGCGCTTCTTTTGCGCGAACATGGTCCAGCCGAGATAGGCCAATCCTCCGACGATCAGAAGCGTGATCGCGATCCGCACGGCAGGCCGCCGCCGGCCTCGACCCGTCATCTTGTCAGGTATCCCGTCGCCGACTGCTTTTGCGGTTTCGTCCAGACCCGGTTTAAAGAGCATTGCCCGGCCTCTCAATCCTTGGTTCCCAGCCGCCACCGAGAGCCTGATAAAGGCTCACGACTGCCAGTAGCCGCGCAAGCTGCGCCTGCGACAGCGAATCCTCCGCCTGAAACAGCGTCAGTTGCGTATTCAACACGGTTACGATATCGGCGGTGCCAGCCCGAAGCTGCTGCTCGCCGAGTTCGAATGCCCTGCGCGAGGCAGTCAGGACATCCCGCTGAAGGCGCAGCCTCTCCGTGGTCTGACGGATCGCGATCAGCGCGTTGTCGACGTCGGCAAACGCCGAAACCACCGTCTTGCGGTACATCTGAAGCAGTTCGTCCTGTTTCGCCCTTGTGTACTCGAAGTTGCCGAGAATCCTGCCGCCGTCGAAGATCGGCTGCGTCAGTCCGCCGGCGAGGCTGAAAAATGCGGCGTTAGGCTGAAACAACGCGACCAGGGCCGAACTTTGATAACCACCCTGCCCGGTCAACTGAATGCTCGGGAAAAACTGCGCGCGCGCGCTGCCTACGTTGGCGGTGGCTGATGCGAGTTGCGCTTCCTGACGGCGGATGTCCGGACGCTGCGTCAATAATTCCGACGGCAGGCCTGGCGTCACCCGCGGTGCGGCGATCCGGTTGAGCGAGCCGCCCTTGACCTTCACGCTTTCCGGCGGCCGCGCCACCAGCGTCGCGAGTGCGTTGATGTTCTGCAGCAGGATCTGACGAAGCGGCGGAACGGCGGCGCGCTGATTGGCCAGCACGCTTTCCTGTTGCGCCACGTCGAGATCGGTCCCGGTGCCGGCACTCAGCCGCTGCTTGATCGCGTCGAGGATGCGCGCGGCGCTGGCGATGTTGCGCTCGGCGGTGCGAATACGATCCTGCGCCGCGAGGACCTGAAAATAGGCATTCGCAACGCTGGTGAGCGTCGTCAGGGCGACCACATCGCGATCAAAGCGGTTTGCCGTCGCGGTTTCCTCAGCGGCCAGGGCGGCATCGCGGTTTTTGCCCCAGAAATCGATCTCGTAGCTGGCGGCGCTCAGCGAGGACGAGTAGTTCACAACCTCCCGACCGCGGTTGGTCAGGCCGCTGGAACTCGACCCCGACGTGCGGGAATAGGTTTCCTGTCCCCCGACACTGAGGCTCGGCAACAGCGCCGCCCCCGCGATCCGGGCTTGCTGATCGGCCTGCACGATCCGCGCCGTCGCCGCTGCAATGTCCAGATTGACGGTCTGGGCTTCCTCCATCAGGCCCGTCAGCTCTGGCGAGCGAAAGCCACGCCACCAGTCGAGCGTCGGCGGAGCCTCAGTCGTGGTCAGCCGCGCAGCCTTGTATCCGGCCGGAATGTCCAGCGCCGGATCGGGAAGATCCCTGGTCAGAACGCAGCCAGCCGACGTTGCCACCGCCGCCAATATCGCGAGGAGCATGGCGGAACGATAAATCCACGTCGCAACCCCTTGTGGATCGATCGAGGCATTCGCAGGAGAATCACCCACGCCGGCCCTCCAAGGGGCGGCAGAGGCGATAACAGGCATTCGCGTGAGGTCGCAGCACCCACGTACCAATCTTTTCAAATACAAAAAACAACGCGGTCACCGGTGGGATTGCTTCCTCTTGGAACCGCCCTATTCTAGCGGCCCGATCAATCGCCGGACAGTCCTGCACGGCCGCGAACATTAGATACGTTCTATCGACGTCGCTGCTCTGTAGGTAACCTGATTTATCAAAAAGCCCTGTTTAACAGGCTTTCCAGACGATCAGTTCGCAAGCGGTCCCGGCAATCTTACCAAGATTTCATGCGGCGCAGTGGCGCGGACGACACGCTGCCGAGGATTCTCGGGCCAGACGTGCGCTTCACGCGACTCGAAGCCCGGCCAGGCGGATCGTTTCGCCCGTTGCGGAGCCCACCGCTCCGGAAGCGCTTGCGACAAATTCCTCTTCCTCGCAAAAGAGCGTGCAGCAACGCAACTCAAACCGGTTGTGAGACCGACCGTCTTCGCGCCCTTGTACCTCCCTCGCCTCTCAACTAGGGTTGCCCTCAATTCCTCCAATGGGCCGACAAGATTTAGCATCTCATGAGAATCAACAACGACGTCGTCGAAGCGATCGGCAACACACCGCTTATCAAGTTGAAGCACGCATCGGAAGCGACGGGATGCACCATCCTCGGTAAGGCCGAGTTCATGAATCCGGGTCAGTCGGTCAAGGATCGCGCCGGCAAACAGATGATCCTTGAAGCCGAAAAGCGGGGCGATCTCAAGCCCGGCGGCCTTGTGGTCGAAGGCACGGCCGGCAATACCGGCATCGGCCTTGCCGTCGTTGCCAGCGCGCGCGGCTACCGCACGATGATCGTCATCCCGGAAACGCAGAGCCAGGAAAAGAAGGACATGCTGCGGCTGTGCGGAGCCGAGCTGGTCGAGGTTCCGGCGCTCCCATACAGCAATCCGAACAATTATCAGCACATCGCAAAACGTCTCGCGGACGAGTTGCGCAAGTCCGAACCCAACGGCGTCCTGTTTGCCGATCAATGGAACAACCTCGACAATCCCAAAGCCCACTACGTTTCAACGGGGCCCGAGATCTGGGAGCAGACCGGCGGCACGGTCGATGGTTTCATCTGTTCGATCGGGACCGGCGGCACGCTGGTGGGGACCGGCGCTTTCCTGCGGGAGAAAAAGAAGGACATCGTCATCGGCGTTGCGGACCCGTGCGGGGCGGCCATGTATGAGCTGTTCAAAAACGGCGTGGCCAAGGCGACCCCGGGAGGTTCGATCACCGAGGGAATCGGCCTTGGGCGGGTAACCCCGGTGATCGCCAACGCCAAGGTCGACGAGGCCTATCTCATTCCCGACGAGGAAGCCGTGCCGGTGATCTACGATTTGCTTGAACACGAGGGGCTTTGCCTTGGCGGCTCCACCGGCATCAACGTCGCCGGCGCAATTCGTCTTGCACGCAAGTTGGGACCCGGCCACACCGTCGTGACGATCCTCTGCGACTCCGGCAACCGCTATCAGTCGAAGCTGTTCAATCCGGACTTCATGCGTTCCAAAAACCTTCCCGTGCCACAATGGCTGGAGCGGCGGAGCACCGTGAAGGTCCCCCTCGCGCAAACTTAGTCTCAAGTCGCCGCGGTCTCAACGCAGGATCTGGCTGAGGAAGAGCTGGGTTCGCGGATGTTGCGGATTGGCGAAAAAGTTCGCCGGCGTATTGGATTCGATGATCTGTCCTTCGTCTATGAACACGACGCGGTTGGCTACTTCCCTTGCGAATCCCATTTCGTGCGTGACCACAAGCATGGTCATGCCTTCCTTGGCGAGATCGACCATGGTGTCGAGCACTTCCTTGACCATCTCGGGGTCGAGCGACGATGTGGGCTCGTCGAACAGCATGACCTTCGGATTCATCGTGAGCGCGCGCGCAATCGCCACGCGCTGCTGCTGGCCTCCCGACATCTGGCCGGGATATTTGTTGGCCTGATGAGGAATCTTGACACGTTCGAGAAACTTCATCGCCGCCGCTTCGGCGTCCTTCTTCGGGATATTGCGAACCCAGATCGGAGCAAGCGTGCAGTTTTCGAGCACAGTCAGGTGCGGAAACAGATTGAAGCTCTGGAAAACCATTCCGACCTCGCGTCGAACCTCCTCGACGCGCCGCAGATTGGGACCAAGTTCGATTCCATCGACGACGATCCGGCCTTCCTGAAATTCCTCGAGCGCGTTGATGCAGCGGATCAGCGTCGATTTTCCCGATCCTGAAGGTCCGCAGATAACGATACGCTCGCCGCGCGCCACATCGAGATCGATGTCCCGCAGCACGTGGAAGCTGCCGTACCATTTGTTGAGGCCGGCGATGGAAACGATGGCATTCGTGTCTGTCATGGCTAATCCCAGGCTCAGCTTCGCCGGTGCGCGTTCAGCCGGTGTTCGACGAACAGTGAATAGCGGGACATGCTGAAGCAGAACACGAAATAGATAATTCCGGTGAAGGCGAACCCTGTGAACAGCGTGGTCGGCGTCGCCCACGTTGGGTCTGCGAACGAGGCCCGCAAGCTCCCGAGCAGGTCGAACAGAGCAACGATCGAGACCAGCGAGGTATCCTTGAACAACGCGATAAAGCTGTTGACCAGTCCGGGGATGACATGCCGCAACGCCTGCGGCATCACGATCAGTCCCGTCGTCTTCCAGTACGACAAGCCAAGCGCGTGAGACGCTTCCGCCTGTCCGCGCGGGATCGCGGCCAGGCCGCCGCGAATAACCTCGGCATTATAGGCGCCGGCGAACAGCGCGACGCCGATCAACACCCGGACCAGACCATCGACGGTGAAGTTTCCGGGGAGGAAAAGCGGCAGCATGTAGGTCGCGAAAAACAGCACGGTGATTAAGGGAATGCCGCGCCAGAACTCGATGAAGGCGATCGAAAAAATCCGGATCAGTGGAATGGTGGAGCGTCGTCCCAGTGCCAGCGTGATTCCGATCGGTATCGACGCTACGATGCCGGTGACCGACACCACCAATGTCACCAGCAGACCGCCCCAGAGTCGGGTACCGACGACCGGAAGGCCGCCGCGATCGAGGTGCATCACCGCGATCACCAGACCAATACCGACGAACGTTGTCAGGCTGGTGAGCAGCGCGCGCCAGCCCGTGCGGAATGCGCCGCTCAGAAGAAAGAGCAGCAGCGAAACGATCGCAGCGGTACACGCAAAATCGGACCAGACCGGTTGACCGGAGTTTTGGACCCGATCGCGCAGCCAGATCAGGGGCCACGCCAGCGAGTTCAACGCATCGCCGATCCATGCAACGGCATTTCCCAGAAGCCACAAGGTCGAACCGATTCCGCCTGCCTCTCCTGACGCGGCGAGTTGCCGCCCGGCATTGCCCACGCCGTCAGCGAAGTTCGACAGAAAGCCGACGGTCCAACTCACGCCGAATCCACCGATGCCTCCGCCATGCAGCAGAAAAAATGCCACAACGGGAAAAGCGACAAAGAACAGGCCCGCGTTGAGACTTTTGGCAGGCAATCGCGGGATCAGAAGCGGCAGCAGCAAAACGGCCGCCAGCAGGAAGGTCAGATTCACCCGCCAGCGTTCGGGTTCGGGATAAAAGCCGTAGATAAACTGCGTGATTTTCGCTTGGACGAACGGCCAACATGCCCCGACGGAATGCCCCGCATCCGCAGCCAGACACGATGTCCGATCCTTGCCTTCCCAGACTGCGTCCACGAGAAGAAACTGGATCGTGGGGACAATGATGAACCAGAGCAGCAACGCACCCACGATGGTCAGCAGTGCATTGGTCGGGGTATTGAACAGACGGGTCCGCAGAAAGCCCACAAAGCCGATGGTTTTGATCGGCACGGGCCGCTCCGGAACAAGATCGGCGCGAACGAACGACAATGCGGGCTGATCGGTCATGCGCCCATGCTCCGCGCGACGCGCCAGCCGTAGAAGCTCATGATCGCGCTGGTCACCAGTGAAATCAGCAGATAAACGCCCATCGTGATTGCGATGATCTCAATGGCCTGTCCGGTCTGGCTCAGCGTGGTTCCGGCAAACACCGAGACCAGGTCCGGATATCCGATGGCGACAGCCAGCGACGAATTCTTGGTGAGATTGAGATACTGATTGGTCAGCGGCGGCAGAATGATCCGCATCGCTTGCGGCACCACGATCAATCGCAGCGTCGATCCGCGCGAGAGCCCGAGCGATGCTCCCGCCTCCATCTGCCCTTTATGAACCGAGAGGATTCCGGCACGCACGACTTCCGCGATAAACGCGGCCGTATACGTCGAAAGCGCGATGGCGAGCGCAACGAATTCCGGGGTCACGCGCGCTCCGCCGGAGAAATTGAATCCTTTGAGGACGGGCATCTCGAATGTGAAGGGTGCGCCGAAAACGAGTATCGCAATCAACGAGAGACCGATCAGCAGACCAGAAACGTAAGGCCAGACGACCACCGCTCGTCCGCTATGGAACCGTGCGCGGCGCGAATAGCTGCGCAGCAGCGCGGACCCTGCAATCGCGACGCCGATCGCAATCGCAAAGGCGACAAGCCCCTCGTGCCCGATCGGCTTCGGAATGACGAGACCGCGATTGTTGAGAAAGATACTGCCGAAGATCGAAACGCTTTGCCTTGGACTCGGCAGCGCCCCCAGCACAGCAAGATACCAGAACAGAATTTGAAACAGCAGCGGCAGGTTTCGGACCAACTCGACATAGCCGCCGGAAATGCGCGATATCAGCCAGTTCGGTGACAGCCGGCCAAGCGCCACCATAAAGCCGATGATCGTTGCGAAGAAGATGCCGACCACGGCCACCAGCAGCGTGTTGAGAAGGCCGACCAGAAACACGCGCGTGTAGGTGTCGGTCTCGGAGTATGGAATCAGGCTCTGGCTGACGCTGAATCCGGCCGTGCGCGACATGAAATCAAAGCCGGACGCGACATGCTGCGTCTCCAGGTTTCCTTGGGCGTTGGCCACGATCTCATAGCTGATCCATGCCAGCGCGGCGACGAACAACACCTGGAGCGCGAGTCCGCCCCAACCTGCCCTGCCCCCGAGCGCGCGCCGGAGCTTTAAGAACAACTGAAGCGGCGGTTTTCGAGGCTCGGCGGCCATCGCTGTTTCTGGCGCTGGCGCTAACGGATCGGCGGCGCGTACTGAATGCCGCCCTGGTTCCAGAGCCTGTTGAGCCCCCGCGCGATCCCGAGCTTCGAGCCGGCGCCGACGTTACGATCAAACGACTCGCCATAATTGCCGACGGCTTTGATGATGCGCGACACCCAATCCTTGGTCACGCCAAGCTGTTCGCCTAAATTGCCGTCGGTCCCGAAGACGCGTTTCAGTTCCGGGTTGCTCGATTTGGCCATCTCGTCGACATTCTTCTGGGTGATGCCGAGTTCTTCGGCGTCGATCATCGCAAACAGGGTCCACTTCACGAGATCGAACCACTGATCGTCGCCATGACGCACCATCGGCCCGAGCGGCTCCTTCGAGATCACCTCGGGCAAGACCGCATGATCGGCGGGGTTGGAGAGCTTCAGCCGCTCGGCATAAAGCTGCGAAATATCGGCCGTAAACACATCGCACCGGCCTGATTCGTAGGCCTTGATGGTTTCGTCGGCCGTGCTGAACGCGATGACCTCATACTTCATCTTGTTGCTCTTGAAGTAGTCGGCAAGATTCTGTTCGGTCGTGGTGCCGGTCTGGACGCAGACAGACGCGCTGTTCAATTCCAGCGCCGAATTGACCTTGAGCGATTTCCTGACCAGAAAACCCTGTCCGTCGTAATACGTCACGCCGGTGAAATTTGCACCGAGCGAGGTGTCGCGTGAGAGCGTCCATGTCGTGTTGCGTGACAGCACATCGATCTCGCCGGATTGGAGGGCGATAAACCGGTCTTTGGCAGACAGCGGAACGAATTTGACCTTGGTCGGATCGTTGAACACCACTGCCGCGATTGCGCGACAGATGTCCACATCAAGGCCGGTCCAGTTGCCTTTGTCATCAGGCGCCGAAAACCCCGGCAACCCCTGGCTCACGCCACAGGACAACATGCCTCGCGCCTTGACTGCTTCGAGCGTGGTCTTCGCCTTCGCGGAATCCTGTGCGGATGCCGATTGCAACGAAAGACCGGCGGCGATAGCGAAGATGACAGCAAGTACGCATTTCATGGCAATGCCTTTCAGGGACATCAATGGATTGTCAGTTCGTTGCCGTTCGGACGCTCGGTTGAATTCGGTCGATCGATTTGTTTTCCTCCACCAGGATCCCGGCCAAAGACAGACTTTTGTCGATCAGCCGAGGTTGAGAACAGATCGAAACTCGCAGCGGGCCTCTCAACATGCGGTCAGCAGAGAGTTGGATTTCATCACAGAACGAATAGTGTTTCGATTCTAACATTCGCATCCCGTTTCAGCGAGTGTGTTGCGAATGTTAGAATCGAAGGAGCACTAGCAAATATAAGCTGCTCGTGGAGTGAATTTGACATTCGCATCCGGAACGCGCGGCTAGTGTGGTGGTTCAGACGTTCGCTTCATTTTCTCTGCAAGTCCTTCCAGCGAACGTGTGAGCCTGTACCACACTAGATCGGGACACCAAGTGGGTCGCGAATGTCAAATTCTCTCCACTGGCGGGCAGGGTCAAGGGGTTGACGAGGGTCTTCCCCTTCCTGTTACTGGTGAAATCACGCCGGAACTTAAGATCCGGCAAAGTTCGAGGCAGCGCGTCAGCGGCAAAATGCCTCCTTTTGCAGCGGCGAACAGATGACCTTCTCAAAGGACGACGGACCGACGGATTCGCTTCATGCGGAAACCAGACTGGTCGTTTCGGGTCGAGATACCGAGGCCCAGAAGGGGTTTGTCAATCCGCCCGTCGTTCGCGGTTCGACCGTACTCTACCCGACCGCCGGTGACCTTCACGCCCATCGCGGAGAATTCCATTACGGACGGCACGGCACGCCCACTACCCGCGCCTTGCAGGATGCGTTGACGGCGTTGGAAGGCCCACAGTGCGCAGGCGTCGGCCTCGTTCCATCGGGGGTGTCTGCGATCTCCACCGCGCTGCTGTCAGTGCTGAAGGCCGGCGATCACCTCCTCGTCTGCGATAATGTCTATCGCCCCACGCGAAATTTCTGCGACGGGCTCCTGGCGCGTTACGGAGTCGAGACCACCTATTTCGATCCGCTGGCCGGTTCGGGTATCGCGGCGCTGTTCCGGCCCAACACCCGCGCGGTCATGGTCGAGGCTCCGGGTTCCCAATCCCTGGAGATGCCCGACGTTCCGGCGGTCACCGCGGTCGCGCACGCGCGAGGAGCGCTCGTGGTCGACGACAATACGTGGGCCACTCCCCTATTCCGCAGGGCGCTCGAACAAGGTGTGGACATCAGCATTCAGGCGGCGACCAAATACATCGGGGGACATTCCGACATCATGTTCGGAACCATATCCGCCAACGCCAACGCGTGGCCGGCCGTCGCCGAAACGATCAGGCTGCTCGGCGTCTGTGCGGGACCTGACGATGTGTTTCTGGCATTGCGAGGACTGCGGACACTCGCAGTCAGGCTCGCGCATCACCAGCAAGCCGCGATCGACATGGCGCAGTGGCTCGCGAGACGGCCGGAAGTCACGAGGGTCCTGCATCCGGCGCTGCCGGACGATCCCGGCCACGCGATCTGGAAGCGCGACTTCACCGGCGCATCGGGACTGTTCAGTATTGTCCTCAAGCCCGCGCCACAACAGGCCGTCGATGCGCTGCTCGATACGGTGAAGCTGTTTGGCATGGGTTACTCGTGGGGTGGCTTTGAGAGCCTCATCATTCCCTTCGATTGCGCCGCGTATCGCACCGCGACGACCTGGGCACCGGGCGGCCCGACGCTGCGGCTCCACATCGGGCTGGAGAGCGTGGACGATCTCAAAGCCGATCTCGACCGCGGATTTGAAGCCTGCAACGCCCGGCGGTGAACCTCTCTGACTCGCTTGATCACGTTCATGATTTTGAATCGAATCGATCCAAAATCATGAACGTGATCAATTTCAATATTTAGAGCGGGATGCGGGCGGAAAACCGCTGCACACTTTTCCTCATCCCGCTCTGGCGGACGCTTTTCGTCAGCTCGTTTGTTCGGCCTGCGGCGAAACACACGAATAAAGAGATTGATCCGCCGCCGTTTGCCGATAGCCTGACCCTTCGACTCCAATTCGTTGACGGGAAACTTATGGGAAGCCTTGTTCTTCTCGATCTGATGGGTGGTATCGCGCTTTTGCTCTGGGGCCTTCATATGGTCCGGAGCGGAATCTTGCGCGCCTTCGGTCCGGACCTCCGCCGATTTCTGGGCAAAGCGCTTCGCAATCGTTTTGCCGCGTTCGGCGCCGGCCTCGGTCTCACCGCCCTGCTCCAGAGCAGCACCGCCACTGGCCTGATTACCAGCTCGTTCGCGGCGGAAGGTCTGGTAAGCCTTGTTCCGGCGCTCGCGATCATGCTTGGCGCGAACGTCGGAACCACGCTGATCGTTGAGGTGCTGTCGTTCAATATCTCCGCCGTCGCGCCGATCTTCTTCGTGGTCGGACTGGTGGCGTTCCGCAGCGGCGCCCGCACGCGCATCAAGGACGTCGGCCGTGTCTTTATCGGCCTCGGTCTGATGCTGCTGGCGCTCCATATTTTACTTACGACGCTCGCGCCGGCTGAAAATGCGCCGGGCGTGCGGGTTTTTCTCAACGCCATCACCGGCGACCCGGTCCTGTGCATCCTCATCGGCGCCATCGTGACCTGGGCCGTCCATTCCAGCGTCGCGACCGTTCTCCTCATCATGTCGCTCGCCTACTCCCAGTTCGTTTCGCCACATGCGGCCTTCGCGCTGGTGCTCGGCGCCAATATCGGCAGCGCCGTCAACCCCATCGTCGAAGGCGGCCGGCGTGATAATCCCGCGAGCTATCGGCTACCGCTCGGCAACATGCTCAACCGGCTCATAGGAGTGCTGCTGGTCGCACCATTTCTGCGACCGATGGTAGACTTCATGCTGGCATGGCAGCCGAACCTCGCCACAGCGACCGCGACGTTTCACATTGCATTCAACGTTATGACCGCAATCCTGTTTATCGGCCTGCTCGACGGCTTGGCACGCCTGCTCGAGCGGCTTCTGCCCGAAAGGGTGTCCGAGGCCGATCCGTGGCGACCCCGCTATCTCGACGAGAGCGCGCTGGAAACGCCATCGCTTGCGCTCGCCGACGCGGCGCGCGAAACGCTGCGCATGGGCGACCTCGTGGAAGCCATGCTGCGCAAGGTGATGGATGCGATGATGACCAACGACAAATCGCTGGTGGATCAGGTTTCGCGGATGGATGACGGCGTCGACGGGCTCGATGAAGCTATCAAGCTCTATGTGACCAAACTGACCCGCGGCAGCCTCGACGAATGCGAGGGGCATCGCGCGATGGAAATCATCGCATTCGCCATCAACCTCGAACATATCGGCGACATTATCGATAAGAATCTGAGCGATCTGGCCACCAAGAAAATCAAACACCGTTTTCAATTTTCGCCCGAAGGCGCCAGCGAGCTTTCGGCATTTCACAAGCGGACGATGGATTCGCTTCGTATCGCCTTCGGCGTCTTCATGTTCGGCAATGTCAATGGGGCCAGCCAGCTCATCGCGGAGAAAGTTGCCTTGCGCGACCTCGAACTCGCAGCCACCGAGCGGCACCTTGACCGGTTGCGCGAGGGACGCCCCGAAACGATCGAGACCACGTCGCTGCATCTCGACGTCCTGCGCGATCTGCGGCGGATACATTCGCACATTTGCTCGGTCGCCTATCCGGTTCTGGAGGCCGCAGGCAAGCTCCCGGCTTTACGGCAGGGTGAAACCGATTTGCTCGGGATTTCCCCGCCAGCGCATCCGTCCACGCACTAACCGGACACCACCCTCAGCTCGATGATTGGCGTCCGTTGAGCATGATGAAGTAGACGTTCCGGAAATAGACGACAAGGCCGAGGGCCTGGCCCGCAATGAACACCGGGTCTCGCCGATACAGGGCGTAAGCCAGAAGAAGAGTGCCGCCTCCGATCGAGAAGAACCAGAACGCGACCGGTACCACGCTCTTCCGCGCGCGTTCGGATGCAATCCATTGCACGACGAACCGCATGGTAAAAAATCCCTGCGCGACAAAACCGAGAATGACCCAGCCGTCGAACTTGGTGACGAACACGTCATAGAGATAGTTCGTCAGCGTCCCGATGATATCAGTCATGACGCAATACCTCGGTTGCGACCGGCGTCGAATTCTTGCGGCGGATCAGCCACCACACCCCGGCGAGGTCCATGATTCCGATCCACAGCCGATCGAAAAAACCATAGTTCGACACGCCGGAACGTCGTGGCCGGTCGATCACGTCGACATAGGCGATGTCATAGCCCTCCCGCCGCACCAGCGCCGGAAGAAACCGGTGCAAGCCATCGAAGTAAGGCAAGGACAGGAACACCTCCCGCCGAAAAGCCTTCAGTCCGCAGCCGGTGTCGCGGGTGCCGTCGCTCAGCACCCGGCTTCGCACCTTGTTGGCGATCCGCGACTGGAATTTCTTGAATCCGGTATCCTTGCGGCCGACGCGCTGGCCGGCGGCAAGACCGATACGATCGCCGCCGTTCTCGATTGCGATTATCAGGTCCGGCAGAAACGCCGGATTGTTCTGGCCGTCGCCATCCAGCGTCGCAACGATCTTGCCGCGCGCCGCGCGCACCCCGGTGCGGACCGCCGCCGATTGTCCGGATGACCTTTCGTGGCGGATCTGACGCAGGTTCCCGCGCTGGGTCATAATCCCCGCCAACCGCTCGGCGGTCGCATCGGCGGAGCCATCGTCGACGTAGACGATCTCGTAGGCCCATCGGCCGTCGAGCGCCGCAGCGATCTCGTCAACGAGGGGCGCGACATTGTTTGTCTCGTTGCGCACGGGCACAACAATGGAAACCGTCGGCGCTGTCGCGCTGGTGGCTGACATGTCGTCGTTCATCGTCCGATTGGTCCGCTGGTCAGAGCCGCGCCAAACTGGTCTGGCCGCGTCCGCTTCTTATGGCGCGAACAGGCCGCGGGCAACCCTTTTGAAATGGTCCGCTTCGACGCGCGGAGAATGTGATGGCGGCCGTGCCAATCGCAGGAACGATTGTCCGGCGAACGGAAAGACACCGGCAGCGTATCGCTGCACCGTGCTAACGCCCCGGATATCCTAACGTGTTCCCTCCGAGCGGAAGATGGCGATCGAAATCGTCTTGCCCTGCGAAAAGTTGTAGCCGTCGATGCGCGTGGCGACGTTGTAGCGCAAGCCGATCGCTTCGGCGCGCTGTGCGAAGGCCCGCTCGGAGCGCGATTCGACGAGCGCGAACCGGCAGCTTCCGTGGCCGAGGAAATCGGCGGCGCCGGGACCATCGGTCAGCAGCGTCGACGTTCCCGTCATAAAGACCAGACTTGGCTCATGGTAGCCCGCCGCCGCTACCTTCGGCCCGACGCACACCACGTTTCGTAGCGCGCGCGCGATTTCCGGACTCGGGAACAGCGGTGTCAGTGCCGCGACAATGATCCCATAGACGGAAACGCTCAGGAACAGCGCCGCCATGACCGCATTCAGCAAGGAACGTTCCGCATTACGGTCGTCATAGAGCCACCACGCGAACAGTCCGGAGATCAGGGCCGCGGCGGCAAACGGCCATGCCATAAAGACCGGCTGGCGCGTCAGGGTAATGGTCGCGATGACCGCAAGCACCAGGGTGATCGCGGGGATGGCAAACCACCATGCGGCGCCCTTCGTGAGCCACGACCGGGACAACACGCCGCGCTCCAGCGCGTAAACCGACAGGATCGCGATCGCCGGACACAGCGGCAGCACATAGTGCGGCAGTTTGGTCAACACCAGTTCGAACACGATCCACGACGGAACCAGCCACGCGAGCAGAAACCGCACCCCCGGCTCCCGGCGCGCGCGCCAGACCGCCGGCGCCGCCAGCCCTGCCAGCGGCGCGCCAGGCCAGAACGTAATCCAGAACAACAGAAAATAAGTTCCGGGCGGCGCTCCATGTGATTCCTGAGCCGCGAGCTTGCTCAGCATGTCGCCGCCAATCGAGTCCGCGAAAAACGTATCTCCGGCGCGGAGGAAAATCGCAACGAACCACGGCATGACGAGAACCAACATCCATATCAGCCCCCAGACGGGCCGCAGACGCTTTAGCCACGACGCCGAGCGATCGAGAATGGAGACGGTCCCGATCGTCAATCCCACGAACATCAGGATCAACGGCCCTTTGAGTAAAATTCCCCCGGCGAGTGCGGTCCAGAAGATCGCCGGATGTATCCATGACGGATGCTCCAGGTTCTCGCGCCGCTGCGACGACAGATAGATCCGCGCGAGCGCGCCCATCGCTGCGACAACGGTCAGCAGCAGCATGGCGTCGGTCTTTGCGAGCCGCGCTTCCACCCCCAGCAATACCGAACTGCACAGGATCAGCCCGGCCAGAACAGCGCAGCGCCGCCCCACGAAAGCGAGCGCCGCCCAGTAGGTCAGGAGTACCGCGCCGATCGCGCCGATCAGGGAGGGTACGCGATACAGCCAGATACGGATTTGCGCTCGCGGGAGTCCGAGCGACGACGCCGTTTCCACCGCGGCTGCCTGCAACCAGTAAATGCCGACCGGCTTCTTGTAACGCACCTCGTTCTGAAAGCGGATGTCGACGAAATCGCCGGTCTCGACCATCTGTTTGGTCGCCTGCGCGAAACGGGGCTCGTCGCGATCGATCGGCGGGATGTTGAAGAAGCCGGGCAGAAAGAACATTAGACCGACGATCGTCAGAAACAGCGCCGACCTGATGTGGCTGGTAGTGACAAAATCGATCACGTTCGCAAGGCCCCGTCCCACATTCACCGGGTTCTTCGGCTCGCGCGATTGTCCAAATCGGGGACGGGGAAGGGTCTCGGCCATGGGTTTCGCATACGCTGAAGCCAACGCAGGGACAACCGCTTAGCCGGTCAATATTGAATTCTGACGGTAACTGTGTCCGCGCTGCCAGCCGCGTCCATCACCGTCAGACGGACAAATCCCGGTCCCGGGGGATCGATGGTCCGCTGGCGACGGCCGTCGATCTCCCCGACCGCAACCCCGTTGACCAGCATCGTCATCGGCAAAATGCCACCCGCCACTTTCACCGGTAGCGCGGAGAGCTTTACTCCGTGCCCTCCTCCGGCATCGATCCGCGAACCGTTCAGCGGAAACTGGATATGGAGCGTGTGCTCATTGCCGGTTCGGATGAGTTCACCCGCGGGACGAAACCGCCGCAAGGGAAGCGGGAGCTTTGCATTGCTGGCGATCAGGGTTCCTCGCGGGGCTTTTGGCAGCGGCACGAGCAACTTGCCGGTGCGAGCGAAAGCATCGAATAAAACCGGCGCGGCTGCCACGCGCCCGACAAGACCCGGCACCGGCGCGCCGTCCGGGCGTCCGACCCAGACGCCGATTGTCATGCGGCCATCGAAGCCGACTGACCACGCATCGCGATAGCCGTAGCTGGTGCCGGTCTTGAAAGCGATCCGGTTCCGGACCGCGTTTTCCGGCGGCGGCGTCCCCAAAAGAACGTTGCCGACCTGCCACGCTGCGACCGGATCCAGCAGTCGCAAAGGCTCCTGAACGCTGCCGCCGCCGCGCTCGATTTCACGCAAGGGCATCACGCTGCCCAGCCTGGGGATGCCGGAATAGGCCTGCACCAGATCATGCAGGGTCACCCCGACGCCGCCGAGTCCCATCGCCAGACCCGGGGCTTCGTCCTTCGGAAGCACGAGGTCGGCGCCCGCCTGTTTCAGCCGCGACGACAACCGACTGGCGCCGACCCGGTCGAGCAGTTCGATTGCCGGAACATTGAGTGACAATTGCAGGGCGCGGCGCACGGCCACAGTGCCCTGGAATGTCATGTCGAAGTTTTCTGGCGCGTAACTGCCGAACCGGACCGGGCGGTCGTCGATCAGGCTGTCCGGGTGAACGAACCCGTCTTCAAACGCCAGTCCGTAGATAAACGGCTTTAGCGTCGATCCCGGCGAGCGCACGGCCCGCGTCATGTCCACCTGCCCGGCGCGTCGCTCGTTGAAATAATCTGCGGACCCGACATGGGCCAGCACGTCGCCGGTGGCGTTATCAACCGCAATGATGCCGATCGAAATGTCCGGCCCGAGCGCCGCCGCGCGGTCGCGCGCCAGCGCTTCGAGCGTTCGCTGCAATCCGGACTCGAGCGTGAGTCGGATGACACTGGAATCCCTGACCGTCGCTTGGGCCTGATCCGCCGAATGCGGCGCCAGCATCGGAAACGGTCTCCGCATGCGTATGACCGGCACAGTCTTGGCTTGCGCTGCATCTTCCGCGGAGATGCGCGATTCCTCGACCATGCGTGCGAGCACGCGGTCGCGTGCGGCGCGCGCAGCAATCGGGTGCCGGTCGAGACGCCGCCTTTCAGGCGATTGCGGCAGGGCCACGAGCAGCGCCGACTCCGCCAGCGACAGCCGCTTCGGCTCCTTGCCGAAATAGGCAATGGAGGCAGCGCGAATGCCTTCGAGATTGCCGCCGTACGGTGCCAGCGCCAGATACAGGTTGAGGATTTCATCCTTGGAGAGTTCGTGCTCGAGCTGGAACGCGCGCACCATCTGATGCAGCTTGGCGTAGATCGAGCGCCGGCGGCGCGGCTCCATCAGCCGGGCGAGCTGCATGGTGATGGTCGATCCGCCCGAGACGATGTGGCCGCTGGTCAAGAGTTGCAGCGCGGCGCGCCCAAGCGCGAGCGGATCGACGCCTGTGTGCGAATAGAAACGCTGGTCCTCATAACCCAGCAGCAGGTTGATATATCCGGGATCGACATCGGTCCTGGCATTGACCGGCAATCGCCAGCGGCCGTCGGCCATGGCGAAGGCGCGCAGCAATTTGCCGTTGCGGTCGAGTACCGTCGTCGAGACCTCGCGCGCCTTTGCCAGCGGCAGCGGCCCTAGCGAGACGATCCAGCCCGCAACCGCGCCGACGGTTACGACAACGACAATCGCGACGATCGCCGCCGCCAGCTTCATCCGCCGCCAGCGGCGCGGCCGTATCCTCGTTGCCATGGTGTCGGATGCGGTCATTTCGCGGGACGCACCTCGACGCGACCGGTGCCGGTGCGGCCGTAGCGCGAGGGATTGTACATGTCCTCGACATAGGCTTGCGGCAAAACGTACTTGCCAGGCGACACCGCGCGCACGACGTAGGCGACGGTGAACACCGCCTTGTTGTTACCGGCGCGATCGAAGGCCGCGGTGAACCGATCGTCGCGGAATTCCGTGTTGACCGGCTCCTGACCCTCCCCGATCCAGTCGAGCGTGCCGGTGTCGCCGGACGAGACCAGGTGCGGATTGTCGATTTCGAAACCTGCCGGAAGATAGTCGGCCACCATGATGTGACCGTATTCCGGCTTGGCCTCGGTGATCCTGAGAACGACGGCCAACCGGTCGTTCTGCCTGGCCTGCGTCGGATCCGCCGGCGTTCCATCGAGAGTGAAATAGTTGCGCTCGATCTCGAATCCGTTCGAGGCAGCCGGTTCCGGGGTCACCGGCGCGCCGGCCACGGAAATCACCGCCTGCACCGGCGCATCGCCGGTGTTGGCGATCTTGATCGGCTTGTCGGCCATCTCGGCTGCCTTGTAGCTGCGATAGAGCGCGGTTTTGACCGGTGTGCCATCGACATCGAGCGACATGGATTCTTTCGCAAGCGCCCTCGCCGCCAAAACCAGCCACGCGTTCTCCTGCGTCGAGGTAAAGGGCGTCAGCCCCCGCGCCGCCTCGACCCGCTGCACCGCCTGCGTCACCGTAGCCCGCGGCGCGTTGCCCTCGCTCGCCAGCGACACCAGCGCCGCGGCATCGCGCAGGGCCGAGCCGTAGTCCGTCCGTCCGAATTCGATGACCGGTTTGGGCGTCAGACTTTCAGCCGCCGCCGCATACACCCGTTCCGCCCGCGTCCGGTCGCCGACCAGCGCCAGCGCCGCGGCCAGTTGCGCCTTGGCGATCGGTGTCGCCAGATTGTTCAGCTTGGTATCGGCCAGATAGCGCAAATCCGCGATCGGGGCGGCGCCGTTCCTGGCGAGAACGTAAAGTCCGTAAGCCAGATCGCGGCCGCCGTCCTTCTCCGGTTCGGAGGCATTCACGACCGAGTTGCGAATGCGATCGAGCGCGCTCCTGAACAGGGGATCGGGAACCGCAAATCCCTTCTCGCGGGCGCGGGTCAGGAAGTCGGTGACATAGGCGTCGAGCCACGCATCGCCGCCGCCGGATGACCACAAGCCGAACGAGCCATTCGAGCCTTGCCGGGCCAGCAGACGGTCGATCGAGCTTTTGATGCGCTCGTCGATGCCGGTATCCATCGCGAGGTGTGCTCCGGCCGCGAGATCGTTGACATAGAGCAGCGGCATCGCCCGGCTGGTGATCTGCTCGGAACAGCCGAAAGGATAACGATCAAGGGCTTTCAGGACGCTCGCGGCATCCAGCGCGGACGACAGGCCAACAGACATCGACACCCCGCCTGTCCCCTCCACGAGGTCGGAGAACATGTCCGAGGTCAGCGTCAGGCTCTCGCCTTTTGCCAGCGTGCGGACCGAGCGTCGGGCCAGTATCTGGGTCGCGGGCTTGACGTCGAGATCATAGTGCCGCGCCAGCGTCAGGCCGTTCGGCCCCCTGATATCGACATCGAATTGCGCTGTGCCGGCGGAGCCGCCAGCATTGAGCGTCAGCGCCGTCGAGTTGCGCTGCCTGGCCGCGAGCGTGACCGTGGTCGCGGGATTGCCGACCACCGTCACGGGCCCCGAGGTCTTGACGTTGATGGTATAGTCGCCCGGCGCACCCTCGACGTTGTCGAGATCGAAGCTCATGGTGCCCTGGTCGCCGGTTAACAGGAAGCGCGGCAGGGTCGCCGTCAGCACGACCGGATCGCGCACGGTGACATCGACCGTCGCACGGCCAAGCTTGGTCGCGCTCCAGGCAACCGCCATCACCCGCGCGGTGCCGGCGAATTCCGGAATGTCGAAGCTGATCTCGGCCGTGCCGTCCGCGGCCACCGTGACGATACCGGAATAGAGCGCGAGCGGCTTCTGCGTCGGCGGGCTGCCCTGCAACTCCATTCCGGCGGAATCGCCGCCGGTCCTGAGCTGGCCGCGTGTTCCCTGCATGCCGTCGATCAGTTGCCCGTAGAGATCGCGGATTTCCGAGGTCATGCGACGCTGGCCGAGATAGTAGTCGTCGGGCGCGGGCGGCTTGTAGTTGGTGAGGTTGAGGATCCCGACATCGACGGCGGCAACGACGATCTTGGCGTCTTCGCCGGGGCTTAGACCGCCAATCTTCACAGGCAGCTTCAGCGTTGTCGATGGCCGCACCAATGCCGGCGGTGACAGGTTAACCGACAGAGTGCGCGCCGTCCTGTCGATGCCGAACCATTTGATGCCGATCGCCCGGCCGGGCATCCGCTGGGCGGCGACATCGAGCGGCCGCCGCAGCGTCGCCACCACATAGGCGCCGGTGCCCCAATCCTTGCCGACCGGGATTTTGACCTGCGACGTGCCTTTCTCGACATCGATGGTCCGGGTGGTCAGCAGCCGGTCGCCGAGAACGTTGATCGTGAGTTTGCCGGCGGCCCGGGCATTGACCGAAACGGTCATGGTGTCGCCGGACTGGTAATCCTGTTTGTCGATCGAGGTTTCCAGCAGATCGGGCGTGTCGGCGCTGCCGTCGGAATACCAGCCGACGTCGAACTGAACCGACGTCAGCGGACCGTTGGGATCGGACGATTTGACATCGAGCCGGTAGCGTCCCGGCTGGGGAGAGAATTCGATCCGCGCTGGCTTATTGGCGGCAATCGAGATATCGCCGTCGGCCACCCGCTTGGTCGATTTCACCGGCTCGTATTCCCAGGACGAATTCTGTCGATACCACTGATAGCGGCTCTCAAGCTTGAGCAGTTCGTAGCGCAGGCCTCCGCGCGCAAGCGCGGTGCCGTCCGGGGCGACGAAGGCGACATCGAAACCGGCCTTGTCACCTTCCGCGACGTTCTTGTCGGCAAACAGCGGCTTGACGCCGATCATGGCGGCGGCGGGGGCGACTGGGAGCACCAGTTTCCGCTCGACCGCGCGTCCGCCGGCCTCCGCCATGCGAACGAAGATCTGCGCTTCCTGCGGGCGGGTCGATGCCGGCGGCGTGGCGAGGCTGACCGGGAATGTGGCGACGCCGTTGGCGTCGGATTCGGGCAGGTTTTCGATCGGCGTGCGCTCGTTGCTGGTGGTCTCGTCGTCGGCGACCCCGAACTGATATCCGGCATAACCCGGGCGGCTGGCTGCGGGTGCCACCAGCATGTCGCCTTCGAGTTGCAGGGCGGATGCCGGCGCACCATAGAGGAAATGGCCGTCAACCTTAAGTTCTACCGGAGCTTGAGTATCGATCTGCTTCGCTTTGGTTGTTAAGTCGAATTCGATCCTGTCTGGTACATAGTCTTCGACCATGAAGGTGGTTTCGCCGACCGACGGCCCCTTCGGGTCGGTGAACGCGCGAACCCTCCACGTTCCGGTCGGGACCGCCGAATTGAGCGGCAGGGTCAGGCTTCGCCCGCCCGCGCCCTGATCGGGCAGCACGGCGCGGTGGAATTCCACACCGTCGGGCCGCTCCACCACCAGCGTCAGCGGTCCGCCGGTCACGGCGTTGCCCTGCCCGTCGCGCAGCAGCGCCGTGAGATAGACCGTCTCCCCGGAGCGATAGACGCCGCGCTCGGCGTAAACGAATGCGTCGGCCCCGGCAGGCACGGCTCGGCCCGACACACCGCGATCGGTCAAATCGAAGGCGCTCGACTTCAAGCTCAGGAATGCATAGTCGGCCTTGTCGGTGGTCACCGTCAGCAGCGCGGGCGACAGGCCGCCCTCGCCCCGGGCGAGACCCGGCTCGAACAGCGCATGACCGGACTCATCGGTCTTTCGGGTCGCAAGGATTTCATTGTTGCGTGCGATCAGGCGGACTTCCGCCCTGCCCACCGCATCGGTCGTGGCCAGCGAATTGACGAAGACATGGATGCCGTCATTGCCGGAATAGGCGGTCAGGCCCAGATCGGAGACGATGAACCACTGGGTCGCCAGCGAGCCGGACTCCTCGTCACCCGCCGAACCCGGCCCCTTGGGCGCGGCCGTCATCACGTAGACGCCTGGCTGGAGGTTTCCGAGCGCCTCATCGACGGGAAACGCAGTGGTCACATCGGCGTTCAGCGTGGAGGCCGTCGTAACCTCGCCCGACCAGACCTTGACCCCGCGCTCGTTACCGAGATCGGACAATTGATAGCCACTGAGCGTCTTCTGGAAGTCGCTGTCGATCACGGTGTTGATGAGATTGCGGTCGCCGATCCGGAATACCTGCACCGACACCGCCTGGGTATTCACACTGACCAGCGGAATGCCGCGCTGGCCGGTGCGCGGCAGCACGTAGGCGCGCCCGGTGAAGCGGACAAACGGTTTGCGATCCCGCACATAGACGTTGAATTCAGCGGATTTCGGCAGGCTTTCCTTGACGGTCGATGGCAGGCCGGCGCGCAGATTGATATTGTATCGCTCGCCGTGCTTGAGGCCCTCGACGCAAAGCTGCTTGTCTTCCGACGACAGCGCCGGCCGGTCCGCACCGGCGAGCGCGACGAACGGTGAAAAGTCGGTCCGCTTGGCAAGGTCCTCCGAGAACTGAAAGCAGACCCGCGGCGAGGTCGAATCCGAATCGACGGTGTAATCGAGCAGCCGGAAGCCGTGGTCGTCGCGCATTTTTTCGTACTGCTCGCGAACGTCGGCGACCTCCCGCAGATCAAGCGACAGACGCAACGTGTCGAGTGCCGGTCGCCACAGCTTGCGTTCCGAAAAGGCGCGTCCAAGAACCGCCAATGCATCCGCCTCGGCACCGGGATCGTTCGCCCGCTGATAGGCGATATAGGCGGCGGTGGAGGCCCGCTCCCGCAGGAAGGTCTGTTCCTGGCTCGTGGTCGGCTTGATCTGGAAAATCGTCCGCGCCAGCCGCAGCCAGTTGCCGCTATCGTCGGGTGCGACGGTCGCGATCTGGCCGAGAATCTGGAGGCCGCTGCGAAAATCGGATCGCTTGAAGGCGGCGTCGGCATCGGTCCGCAGCGTCGGGGCCGATTTGACGATGGTGCCGGCTTCGCTCTTGATCTGGGCCTCTAACTTGATCGCCGAGTCGGCGAGATCGTCGCGCTTGAAAGCCTTGTCCGCTGCCTGCGCCGAAACAAGCCCGATCGCCAGCGCCACACAGAGGACCACCGCACGAACCAAACCGGTCATGAAAGCTCCCTGCGCGGACAAATGCCGCCTAACGTTCCCGAATTCAAAGTCCGCCTCACTGCGCCTTCCGTAGCGAACGTCGGATTCGAAAGGATACTAGCAAACTTATGATTTGAGTGTGGTTCAGGTTCAAAGGTTGGCTTGGCAAACCCAAGGGCTTCGGACAAAACAGCGGGCGCCCGTACCGGTTCGTCGTCCGATCCATCAGAATGGTCCGGATCGGGGCTTGGCGCGAGGGCGGATTTTTCATATTGCGGTGATATGGCGACGTTAACGGTCCCGTAGCTCAACTGGATAGAGTAGCGGATTTCTACTCCGCGGGTTGCAGGTTCGAATCCTGCCGGGATCGCCACCATTTTTATAAAGACCGCCAGCAAGTGCAGGTTACCAGTGGAGTTTTTACATTCGCGTCCGGGACGTGCGGCCTGGGTCGCGAATGTCGAATTCACTCCACCAGACTCCACTAGAACGGAATGTCGTCGTCCATGTCGCTGCGGCGGGCACCGGCCGCAACGGCGCGGCGCGGCGTGCCGCCGGAGGGACTTCCGGACCCGAAATCGCCGCCGGAGTCGTCCGATCCGAAATTGCCGCCGCCGCTGTTGCGGCCGTCAAGCATCGTCAGCGTCGAATTGAAATTCTGCAGCACGACTTCGGTGGAGTATTTTTCGACGCCGTTCTGGTCGGTCCATTTACGGGTCTGCAACTGACCCTCGATGTAGACCTTCGCGCCTTTCTTCAGATATTGCTCGGCGACCTTGCAGAGGCCCTCGTTGAAAATCACGACGCGGTGCCACTCGGTTTTTTCCTTGCGCTCGCCGCTGGTCTTGTCGCGCCAGGTTTCAGACGTTGCGATCCGCAGATTGGCGATCGGCCGGCCGTCCTGGGTCCGCTTGATTTCGGGATCGGCGCCGAGATTGCCGATCAGAATGACCTTGTTCACGCTACCCGCCATCGCCGTTCTCCAATCTCCGGTCCCGATTTGCCAACACGCACAGGCGCCGCCGGTTCATCCCCGGCATCGCTCTTTGCGGCTTCGTTCTCGAGCCTATACTCCCGTCACATCGTCGAGACGGTCAATTGACGGGTTATCCACCGGTCGAATATACAATGTTCCATATTTGTTCTCAAGGCCGGCAATGCGAACAAAACTGCGGATCGGGCTTAGAAAGATTCCACGCTGGTTTCAGATAAATGGGCTTCGGGACGGATCAATTTGGCCCGGAGTGTTGCACTTGAGAGACGGCATTTTGCAACGGCGGGCGGTATAGTGCTTCACGAGTTTCAAACTGCCTATCCAGCGCTCGCGCCTGAGTTTGTTGAAAATAAAGCGGAAATCCGGGGAATCGCAATGAACAAGTTACTGATCGGGGTCGTCGGTGCTCTCGCCATTGGCCTCGGCGCCGTGCCGGCCACCGCGGCCGATCTCGCCCCGCGTCATTATACCAAGGCTCCTCCGATGATGGCCGCGATCTACGACTGGAGCGGCTTCTACATCGGTGCGAACGGCGGGTGGGGATCGAGCAGGAATTGCTTGACCCTGACCGATCCGATTGTAGCTAGCCCTAATGAAGGTTGCCACGACGCGACCGGCGGCACGGTCGGTGGCCAGATCGGCTACCGCTGGCAATCCAATAACTGGGTGTTCGGCCTTGAAGCTCAGGGCAACTGGGCCGATCTGAACGGCCGCAATGCCAGCCTCTTCAACCCTCTCGTCACCAACACCAGCCGTCTTGATGCGTTCGGGCTATTCACCGGCCAGATCGGCTACGCCTGGGATGCGACCCTGCTTTACGTGAAGGGCGGCGCCGCGGTGACCTCCAACCGCTATGGAAGGCTCGATACCGCGACCGGCACTCAGTTGACCGACAACGTCAACAACACGCGTTGGGGCGGCGTGGTCGGCGTCGGCCTTGAATATGGCTTCGCACCGAACTGGTCGCTCGGCTTCGAGTACGATCACATTTTCATGGGCAACAGCAACCACAACTTCATCAACAACGGCGTCGCCGGGGTGCCTGGTACGCTGTTCGCAACTGACAAAACCAGTCAGGATGTGGATCTCGTGACCGCGCGCATCAACTACCGCTGGGGTGGCCCGGCCGTTGCGCGGTACTGATCTTATCTGATCAATACTTCTCTCGGAAAACTATGAAAGGCCGGCTTTTCGCCGGCCTTTTTGTTGATCCCGCTGGTATCGGTATGCGGTCGCTGGAGGCCGCTACGAAAATCGGCGGCCGGCGGATATGACCGGCTTCCTCGCGATGAAATCGGTGATGATCGCTGACGCCCTCTGGAAATCGCCCGCCGTTCTATCTACGTTCCACAGATAGCTACACACAGCGCCAGCCTGGATTTCCTCGGTACGGCGCGCACGAACGCTGCGCCGCCGTCGCGGTCCGGAAAAGCCTGTCATGGATGAAGTCATCAAGGCGAAGCGGCAACAACCCGGTTCCGCCACACGCGCCATCACGATTCGCGGCGCTCGCGAACACAACCTGAAGAACGTCGATCTGGAAATTCCGCGCGACAGGCTGGTGGTGTTCACCGGCCTGTCCGGCTCCGGCAAGTCGTCGCTGGCGTTCGATACCATCTATGCCGAGGGCCAGCGCCGCTATGTCGAGTCGCTGTCGGCCTATGCGCGCCAGTTCCTGGAGATGATGCAGAAGCCAGACGTCGATCAGATCGACGGACTGTCGCCGGCGATCTCCATCGAACAGAAGACCACCTCGAAGAATCCACGCTCGACGGTGGGCACCGTCACCGAAATCTACGACTACATGCGGCTGCTGTGGGCGCGCGTCGGCGTGCCCTATTCGCCCGCAACCGGCCTGCCCATCGAAAGCCAGACGGTGTCGCAGATGGTCGACCGCGTGCTGGCGCTGACCGAAGGCACGCGGCTCTATCTGCTGGCGCCGGTGGTGCGCGGCCGCAAGGGCGAGTATCGAAAAGAGCTGGCGGAGTATCTCAAGAAGGGTTTTCAGCGCGTCAAGATCGACGGTGCGTTTCACGAACTCGCGGACGTCCCGGCGCTCGACAAGAAATTTCCGCACGACATCGACGTGGTGGTCGATCGCATCGTGGTGCGGCCGGACATCGGCCAGCGGCTGGCGGAGTCGTTCGAGACCGCCTTGAAACTCGCCGAGGGGCTGGCGGTGATCGAATATGCGGATGCGCCTGCGTCATCACCGGGCCGTACCGAGGGTGGGAGACCCGGTGGTCCAACATCTTCGAAAGAGATGGATGGCCGGGTCAAGCCCGGCCATGACGAGAAGAAAAAAGTCGCAAAAATCCACGACAAGAGCGGGCCCGAACGTATCCTGTTTTCGGAAAAGTTCGCCTGCCCCGTGTCCGGCTTCACCCTTCCCGAGATCGAGCCCCGGCTGTTTTCGTTCAACAATCCCTACGGCGCCTGCCCGAAATGCGGCGGCCTCGGCATCGAGCAGCATGTCGATGAAGACCTCATCATTCCCGACAAGGAACAGACGCTACGCAAGGGCGCAATCGCACCATGGGCGAAATCGTCGTCGCCCTACTATGTGCAAACGCTGACCGCGCTCGGCAAATTCTACAAGTTCACGCTGGACACCAAATGGAAGGACCTGCCGAAGAAAACGCAGACCGCATTGCTGCATGGCTCCGGCGACGACGAGATCAAGTTCTCCTACGAGGACGGCGTGCGCTCATACGACACCAGGAAGCCGTTCGAGGGCGTCGTCACCAACATCGATCGCCGTTTCCGCGAGACCGAAAGCGAATGGGCGCGCGAGGAACTCGGGAAGTATTTTTCCGACGTGCCGTGCGATGCCTGCAAGGGTTATCGGCTCAAGCCAGAGGCGTTGTGCGTCAGGATCGGCGGCAAGCATATCGGCGAGATCAGCGAACTATCGGTACGTCGCGCCGGCGAATGGTTCGAGACCGTTCCGAAAATGCTGTCGGCGCAGCAGAACGAAATCGCCGGCCGGGTGCTCAAGGAGATCCGCGATCGGCTGTCGTTTCTGCTCGACGTCGGCCTCAACTATCTTACGCTGTCGCGCGCTTCCGGCACGCTGTCCGGCGGCGAGAGCCAGCGCATTCGGCTGGCCTCGCAGATCGGTTCGGGCCTGACCGGCGTGCTCTATGTGCTGGATGAACCGTCGATCGGTTTGCACCAGCGCGACAACGCCCGCTTGCTCGAAACCCTGAAGCGACTGCGCGACCTCGGCAACACGGTGATCGTGGTCGAGCATGACGAGGACGCCATCCGCCTCGCCGATTTTGTGCTCGACATGGGTCCCGGCGCCGGCGTTCACGGCGGCCATATCGTCGCGCAGGGCACGCCGGCCGACATCATGAAAAACCCGAAGTCGCTGACCGGCAAATATCTCACCGGCGACCTGGCGGTCGAGGTGCCCGAGCGGCGGCCGCCGAACCATCGCCGCACCATCAAGGTGGTCAATGCGCGCGGCAACAATCTCAAGAACGTCACCGCCGAAATTCCGCTCGGCCTGTTCACTTGCATCACCGGCGTCTCCGGCGGCGGCAAATCCACGCTGCTGATCGACACGCTCTACAAGGCTATCGCGCGAAAGCTCAACAATGCCAGCGAAGGCGCCGCTCCTCATGACCGCATCGAGGGCCTCGAGCACATCGACAAGATCATCGACATCGACCAGTCGCCGATCGGCCGCACGCCGCGCTCCAATCCCGCGACCTACACCGGCGCCTTCACGCCGATCCGCGAGTGGTTCGCCGGCCTGCCGGAGGCAAAGGCGCGCGGTTATGCGCCGGGCCGCTTTTCGTTCAACGTCAAGGGCGGCCGCTGCGAGGCGTGCCAGGGCGACGGCGTCATCAAGATCGAGATGCACTTTCTGCCTGACGTCTACGTCACCTGCGACACTTGCAAGGGCAAGCGCTACAACCGCGAGACGCTGGAGGTATTGTTCAAGGGCAAGTCGATCTCGGACGTGCTCGACATGACGGTCGAGGAAGCCGCCGAATTCTTCAAGGCGGTCCCGCGCGTGCGCGAAACCTTCAAGACGCTGCATCGCGTCGGCCTCGACTATATCCATGTGGGACAGCAGGCCACCACGCTGTCAGGCGGCGAGGCGCAGCGCGTCAAACTCGCCAAGGAGTTGTCGAAGCGCGCGACGGGACGCACGCTTTACATTCTGGACGAGCCGACCACCGGCCTGCATTTCCATGACGTAAAGAAGCTGCTGGAGGTGCTGCACGAACTGGTGGCGCAGGGCAATACCGTCGTGGTGATCGAGCACAACCTCGAAGTCATCAAGACCGCGGACTGGGTGATCGACCTCGGTCCCGAAGGCGGCGACGGCGGCGGTGAGATTGTCGCCTGGGGACCGCCGGAAGACATCGCAAAAGCTTCGCGCAGCCATACGGGAAAATTTTTAAAGCCGGTGCTGGAGAAGGCAGGAATAATGCCGAAGCGGCGGGATGCCAGCGAGGCGGCGGAGTGACACCAATCGAGTCTGCGTATCAATCAGGCAATCGATAAGTGATTTTGACGATGGCTTGTCTGGATTTGGCCGGAAATCCTGCGCCCACGGTTGAAGTCATAATTGAGGAAAGCCTTACATCTATTTAGTCTCGTTAGGAAAATTTTACGTCACCTTCGAGCGGCAACAATAGATTCCGACAGGCTGAAAAGTGAGCCCCTCTCAAAAGTGAGAATACCCCAATCATGACAATTCCGTAACGCGCGTAGCGGAACTTGCCTCTTATCGCCACGTTGAGGTTCTGGAGCAAAGGCTCGATTTATTGGAAATCCGATACGGAGTTACAAATATGTTCAATTTCAAACCAGTATTGGCTGCAACAGTCATCGCACTTGCAGTGCCGCTGGCGACGACATCCCCAAGCTTCGCGCAGACAATAGGTCAGTACTCTGGCCTTGGCGGCGGTCACGGAGGTCACGGGGGCGGCGGTCACATGGGCCACGGGGGCGGCGGCCACATGGGGCGCGGTGGCGGCGGCGGTCACATGGGCGGTGGCGGTGGCCACATGGGTATGCGTCCGGGTGGCGGTGGCGGCCGACATATGGCCGGTGGTGGCTGGCACGGCGGTGGGCACCACGGCGGCTGGCATGGCGGCCACCACCGTCATTTCGGCGGATTCTATCCCGGCCTCGTCACGGGGTTCGGGATCGGCAGTGCATTCGCCAGTCCCTATTACTACGATGACTCCTACGGGTATTATGACGACGGTCCGGACGTTGAAGTCGTTCCGAACAGTGGCGACGCCGTCGCCTATTGCCAGCAGCGGTTCAAATCATACGACGTGCGCTCGGGAACCTATCTTGGTTACGATGGTCTGCGTCACCCCTGCCCGTAAACACGTGGCCGGGCTCGCGATTCGCGAGCCGTTGCCCTCAAATCCAGGAGCGGTGCCTTCGTGCACCGCTTTTGTTTTTAACGCTCCGTACTCCGTACACACGACTGTAATTCGAGCCCCGAGTTACTCTCTGGCATTGATTGAAGAATCCGGCGGAATTGACCGCCAGAACGCCGGTTATGACGACGCTGCGCTCTCGCCCAGGCCGGTTCGCCAGCTACGCCGCGGTGCGGCGCGAGTCGCGCTTAAAGCAATCCCTCGCGAGCAATAAATAGTTGTCCTGTGAACAGCGTGCGAAGCTCGTCCGAAGAGTGAATTGGAGGATTCTTTCGCTTGGGAATCCCTGAGGACTCACTGATACTTGGGACCATCCAAGGCGCGGGTTTGATCCCTGGCTTTCCTCTCTTTCCACCATATTTAGTATTTGATTTAGAAACTCGTACTACTCCTTGACGGGTACGACGGAGTCGTCATAGCTTCGATCCTGTTCGGCGCGAGTGTGTTTCGGGTCTTCGCCGGTCGCTCCTGAAGGGTTCCAGAATGGCCACTCCGTCCGCCGGTCGAGGCAGCGGAGCGTGGACGTGTCTGCTCTGAAACCGGGGCTATCAGGGCGGCCAAAAACCGGGGGCCGGCTCAAATCGAGGTGTAAGGCGTTGAGTCCGAAGCGTGGCCGAACCGGAAGGTTCGGGCGGATCGGGCTTCCAGGAAAACAGGGCCGGAACCACCGGCTGAAGCTGCGGGCCGCGAAAAGTCCGCGAATGGAAATCGCCGATGCCGCGCCGAAGCGGTTACGGGCAGTTACGGGGCACGAAGACAATGCGATTCCAACGGCGCTACACCAAAGATGGCCAGTCACCCTATGCGGAGATCGATTTCCGGCTGACGACAAGCGAGATCCGTAATCCGGACGGTTCGGTGGTGTTTCGCCTCGAGAACGTGGAAGTGCCGGAGTTCTGGTCGCAGGTGGCTTCCGATGTTCTGGCCCAGAAGTATTTCCGGAAGGCGGGCGTCGCGGCGCGCCTGAAGAAGGTCGAGGAAGAGACCGTGCCGTCGTGGCTGTGGCGCTCAGAGCCGGACACCGAGGCGCTCAGCCTGCTGCCCGAAAAAGAGCGCTTCGGCAGCGAACTCTCCTCAAAGCAGGTGTTCGATCGCCTCGCGGGGTGCTGGACCTATTGGGGCTGGAAAGGCGGCTACTTCACGAGCGAAGACGACGCTCGCGCCTTCAACGACGAACTGCGCTACATGCTGGCGCGCCAGATGGTGGCGCCAAACTCGCCGCAGTGGTTCAACACCGGACTGCACTGGGCCTACGGCGTCGATGGACCCGGCCAGGGTCACTACTACGTCGACTTCAAGACCGGCAAGATGACCAGGTCGAAGTCGTCCTACGAGCATCCGCAGCCGCACGCCTGCTTCATCCAGGGTATCGAGGACGACCTCGTCAACGAGGGCGGCATCATGGACCTGTGGGTGCGCGAGGCGCGCCTGTTCAAATACGGCTCCGGCACCGGCTCCAATTTCTCGCGGCTGCGCGGTGAAGGCGAACGCCTCTCGGGCGGCGGCCGCTCCTCCGGCCTGATGAGTTTCCTCAAGATCGGCGACCGCGCCGCGGGCGCTATCAAGTCGGGCGGCACCACGCGCCGCGCCGCCAAGATGGTGGTGGTCGATGCCGATCATCCGGACATCGAGCAGTACATCGACTGGAAGGTGAAGGAGGAGCAGAAGGTCGCGGCGCTGGTCACCGGCTCGAAGCTGAACCAGAAGCACCTCAAGGCCATCATGAAGGCCTGCGTCAACTGCGAGGGCTCGGGCGACGACTGCTTCGATCCCGAGAAGAACCCGGCGTTGCGCCGCGAGATCAAGCTGGCGCGCCGCGCGCTGGTCAACGACAACGTCATCAAGCGGGTGATCCAGTACGCCCGGCAGGGCTACAAGGACATCGACTTCCCGGTCTACGATACGGACTGGGACTCCGAGGCCTATCTCACCGTCTCCGGCCAGAATTCCAACAACTCGGTGTCGCTAAAGGACGACTTCCTGCGCGCGGTCGAGACCGACGGCGACTGGAGTCTGGTCGGCCGCACCAACAAGAAGGTGACGAAGACGCTGAAGGCCCGCGATCTCTGGGAAAAGATCGGTTACGCCGCCTGGGCATCGGCCGATCCCGGCCTGCACTTCAACACCACCATGAACGACTGGCACACCTGCAAGGCATCCGGCGATATCCGCGCGTCGAATCCGTGCTCGGAATACATGTTTCTCGACGACACTGCCTGCAATCTGGCGTCGCTGAATCTGCTGACGTTCTATCGCAGCAGCGCGGCAGACGCTTCCCTGTTCTCTCCCCCCTTGTGTGGAGAGGGGGATAAAGCTGCAAACGCTGGCACCAATGGTTTACCCGCCTCCCTACCCTCCCCCACAAGGGGGGAGGAAAAAGATCGCGCCTTCGACATCGACGCCTATGAACACACCGTCCGTCTCTGGACCGTCGTGCTGGAAATCTCGGTGCTGATGGCGCAGTTCCCGTCGAAGGCGATCGCGGAGCTCTCTTACGAATTCCGCACGCTGGGCCTCGGCTTCGCCAACATCGGCGGCCTCCTGATGACCATGGGCCTGTCCTATGACTCGAAGGAAGGCCGGGCGTTGTGCGGCGCGCTGACCGCGGTCATGACCGGCATCGCCTACAAGACCTCCGCCGAAATGGCCGGCGAACTCGGCGCCTTCCACGGCTACAAGAAGAACGCTGGCCACATGCTGCGCGTGATTCGCAATCACCGCCGCGCCGCGCTCGGTCAGTCGCACGGCTACGAGGCGCTCGCGGTCAACCCGGTGCCGCTCGACCATGCCTCCTGCCCGCAGTCCGACCTCATCGCCCATGCGACGAAGGCGTGGGACGACGCGCTCGCGCTCGGCGAACAGCACGGCTACCGCAATGCGCAAGTGACCGTGGTGGCGCCGACCGGCACCATCGGCCTGGTGATGGATTGCGACACCACCGGCATCGAGCCCGACTTCGCGCTGGTGAAGTTCAAGAAGCTGGCCGGCGGCGGTTACTGGAAAATCATCAACCGCGCCGTGCCGGAGGCGTTGCGCGCACTCGGCTATCGCGAGAGCGAGATCGCCGAGATCGAGGCCTATGCGGTCGGTCACGGCTCCCTGTCCAACGCGCCCGGCATCAACGTCTCCACCTTGAAGGCCAAGGGTTTTACCGACGAGGCCATTGTGAAAGTGGAGAAAGCGCTGCCGACTGCGTTTGACATCAAGTTCGCCTTCAACAAATGGACGTTCGGCGAAGACTTCATCCGCGACACGCTCGGCATCGGCTCCGAGGCCCTCGCATCGCCGACCTTCGACCTGCTCGCGGCGATCGGCTTCAGCAAGCGCGAGATTGAGGCCGCCAACGTGCACATCTGCGGCGCGATGACGGTGGAAGGCGCGCCGCACCTCAAGGCCGAGCACTATGCGGTGTTCGACTGCGCCAACCCCTGCGGCAAGATCGGCAAGCGTTATCTGTCGGTCGAGAGCCACATCCGCATGATGGCGGCGTCGCAGCCGTTCATCTCTGGCGCGATCTCCAAAACCATCAACATGCCGAACGACGCCACGGTGGACGACTGCAAGTCGGCCTATCTTTTGTCCTGGAAGCTCGCGCTGAAAGCCAACGCACTCTACCGCGACGGCTCGAAGTTGTCCCAGCCGCTCAACTCGCAGCTCATCAGCGACGACGACGAGGATGACGATGCGATCGAGACGTTCTATGACAAGCCGATGGCGGCGCGCACCGCGCAGGTATCGGAAAGGGTCGTGGAGAAACTGGTCGAGCGTATCGTCGTGCTGCGCGAACGCGAGAAGATGCCGGACCGCCGCAAGGGCTATACCCAGAAGGCGGTTGTCGGCGGACACAAGGTTTACGTCCGCACCGGCGAATACGACGACGGCCGCATCGGCGAGATATTCATCGACATGCACAAGGAAGGCGCGGCGCTGCGCTCCTTCATCAACAACTTCGCCATCGCGGTGTCGCTCGGCCTGCAGTACGGCGTGCCGCTGGAAGAGTATGTCGACGCCTTCACCTTCACCCGCTTCGAGCCTGCCGGCCCGGTGCAGGGCAACGACTCGATCAAGTACGCGACCTCGATCCTCGACTATGTGTTCCGCGAACTCGCAGTGAGCTATATGGGCCGCTACGACCTCGCCCATGTCGATCCCAGCGAATCCGGTTTCGACGCCATCGGCAAGGGTGTCGCCGAAGGCAAGGAGCCGGAAGGCCAGCAGGCCACCCGCTACGTCTCCAAGGGCCTGACCCGTTCGCGCACCGACAACCTCGTCGTCATGCGCGGGGGTGGAACTGATATCGCGAACACGGATGCCGTCGCCAAATCTGATCAGCCGAGAATGGGATATTCGGATAGCAAAAGCGAAAACACAGTAACGGCTTTGAGGCTTGAGCCAGAACGTGATCGGTCGCCAACCGAAAAGCTTGAGGCACAAGCGCGGAGCAAGCCTGGTTCAGCACAAGCAGCATCAGTGCAGTTTGGGCCTTCAAAAGCCGAACGACGCGCAGAAGCTCAAGCGAAAGGCTATGTCGGCGATATGTGCGCAGAATGCAGCAGCTTCACTTTGGTGAGAAACGGAACTTGTTTAAAATGTGACACTTGCGGTTCAACAACGGGCTGTAGCTGAGACGACGACTATGGCCCGCGATCACAAAGTTCGAATCAATGACCGCAAAGGCATCGCTAAAATTGCGATGTCTTGGTGGCTCGTTGCTAATAGGCTTGGACACAGCTTTAACATCTGCACATTTGTTACCGAGATACTTGCAAAAAAGCTGCGCAACAAAGGCACCCTCAAAATAATTTACTACCGCCATGAAGATTTGCACGAGAAGGCATGCGTGACCTTCGACCCACTAACGCTACACATCGTCGAGCAAATCTGGATCGACGCGGACTTAGGTAAACCATACGCTCGACGAATAGTCGCCCACGAAATTGGTCATATCGTGCTCCACGATCGTAATGCGGTAGCGTTCTCGGACGACAAAACTGCGCAGCTCAATTTCATTCAAGACGAAGAATCTGGCGAGTGGCAGGCAAACATTTTTGCCGACTATTTCTTGGTGCCCGATCATGTAGCTGTAAAACTTAAGATACCCGACGTTATTGCCGGTCTGTGCGTAGTGACCGACGAACTAGCCGAACGACGAATCCACGAAGCTAAGTCTGAGAAAGAAATATTGATGCCGACTTATGGGGGCGACATGTGTCCCGATTGCTCGAACTTCACATTGGTTCGTAACGGTACTGTCCTAATGTGCGACACATGTGCTCGCCGGGCGGAATGTTAGAAAATACGGTTTCGAGAAACGCTTTTCGTATTCCTCAACAAAATTGGGGACAACCTGCAAAGGTTAGGTTTTACAAAACGAACAAAGCATGACCGTTCATAGTATAAAAGAAATGATTCGTTTTCCTGAAATACCAATGCCGAGGCGCGAACCTCGGCATTGGAACCCGTGAAGCACAGTTGAGGTACTTGCGGGGGCGCCGAGAAAGCATCGCTTCCTCTCAGTCGCGTGAGCAGTTAAGCGATTCTATCATCCGGCGTCCAGCGGAGCCTCAGCGTTTTCCAACGCCCAATGGGCAGAAGACAAGACAAATGGCTAAATACGACAGGAACTCAGGCAAAGCTTGGACGCCAAGCGAAGTGAAGCAACTTCGCCAAGAAGCGAAGGACAACACTCCGACTCGTGTAATCGGACTGCATCTTGGCCGCACTGAAACAGCGGTAAGAGCGAAAGCGTCAGAAAATGGCGTTTCGCTGAAGCCGACTAATCAATCTCCCTATAATCGCCGGAAATAACCTCGGGCAGACAACAGGAGAGAGTGATGACGCAGCATTACTTTGCAATGAGCGGCAATTGGATAGGCTTCAGGCGAAGTCCAGATGACAAATACTTGTTCGACAAGAATGGGAGGTGGGTTGGATGGTTTCCTTGGAGCGACAATGATGCGGTCGATACAAACGGAAAATACCTAGGCACTGCTGTAGGCAACCGGTTTGTACGATTTAATTCGCGACCGTATCGAGGTTATCCGGGATATCCGGGTTACCCAGGCTATCCAGGATACCCCGGTTATCCGGGTTACGCTGGTTATTCCGGTTACATTTCGGGTGCTCAGGACGTGAATATTTAAAAGTAGTCACTCGTAAACGCGCAATGCGACCGACGTGTGGACGCCGTTCGCACTGCGTAATTTTGGTTCTGTAGCGATGCACGACGAAGGTTGCGGAAGCCATACTTACTTATTCATTGGTGAGATTGCCAACGCAGCAACCATTAGTGAATAGCAAGCCGGGTATACAGAAACGGCACCGAATTGCGCTTCGATCTAAACGAGCCTACCGCCTCACCCACACGTCCACACCGGCCCGATCGGGGTCTGCGTCCAACATGGGCCGATGCTGCCGCCGTTGAAGCGGCCGCGGTAGAAGCCGGGACGGCCGGGATAGCGCCATTCGCCGCTGCGCCAATTAAAATATTGCACGTTCGGGTCGATGTACCAATGGCGGCGGGCACGACGCGCGTTGCGCAGCACGACAGGCTCCTGCTTGAACAGCGGAGCGGCGTTGTTCAGCGGTTGACGATAACCCGGCAGAAAGCCGTAATTGTGCGAGCGATGCATGTGCTTCTTATGGCGCGGCGCCGCCTCCGCTGCGACGGACGGCAGCGACATAACGATGACCATCGATAGGCACAGGAGTCGCAACATAGGTTGATCCTAACGCATTTCAGATTTTGACTGAAACGCTTCATGCATATGTCATTGCGAGCGAAGCGAAGCAATCCAGTTCTTCTTCTGGCTTTCTAGATTGCTTTGTCGTTTCGTTCCTCGCAATGACGGTGGCTGGGAACCGCGCGCCGCTCGCGCCCTCACCTGCGGATATGCTCAAGCGCGCCATCCTTGTGGGCCGCGACGTGAGCGGTCTTGTCGCTTTTGATTTCGTACTGCGGGTCGTCTTCCGATGCGCGGTGGGTGTGGCCCTTGTAGTCGAAATCCCCGGTGTGGATGGCGACGATTGTCCCAGACACCCGGCCCGCTTCGGAATTCCAGCTCACATGATCGCCGATCTTGAATCGCTTTGCCATCGTGTTTTCCCGGGTCGGGCTACGCGCTAACGCCGTCCTTTGTCCCACAACCGAAAGCCTCCCTCGAATGCGTCGGCGTTATCGCCACGCCGTGACTTTGGCGGCAGCTTGTCGAGATGCTCGACATTGCCGCCGCCGATCAGCACCTCATCGGGCTCCAGCGCGGCGGCGAGCTGCTTGACGATATCGGTGACGTGCTTCCGCCATTTCCTGTCGCCGCGGCGCTCGCGCCCGGCTTCGCCGGCATAATCCTCGTAGGTCTTGCCCTTGCGATACGGCAGGTGTCCCAATTCCATCGGCTCCAGTTCGCCGTCGACGATCATCGCGGAGCCGAGCCCGGTGCCAAGCCCAAGAAACAGCATCCGTCCGCCTTTGTAACCGCCGAGCGCCTGCATCAGCGCATCGTTGACGACCTTGGTCGGTTTGCCGAACGCCTTCTGGAAGTCGAAGCCCTTCCACCCCTCGCCGAGATTCCACGGCTCGTGCAGCGGACGATTGCCTGCGACGGGGCCGGGATAGCCGATCGAGATGACGTCGCAGGACCAGTCCTTCGTCAGCGCCTTGACCCTGCGCACCATTTCTTTCGCCGTGAGATCGGGTCCGGATTCGAACTCGCGTTTGATGCGGTCCTTGCTGGTCATGACCTTGACGTGAGACCCGCCGACGTCGATCGCGAGAATGGATCGGGCGGTTGGGTTCGTGCGCGCTGTTTTCATGGTGTCTGTCCCTAGAACGTCTCATCTATGCCCAAGGTTCCGATGAAGCGATCAAATGCGGCCGTATTGCCGTCGCCTGCCTTACACACAAACCGGCTTGCGGCCTCTCGCATTCGGACCTAACTAGTTGGGATATCCCGCCTTTCCCGGAGTCCTCCTTAGATGACCGATGCCCCCTACAAGCCGCCCAAAGTCTGGACCTTTGACAAGGAGAATGGCGGCAGATTCGCCTCGGTCAACCGGCCGACCGCCGGAGCAACCCACGAGAAGGTATTGCCCGTGGGGAAACACCCCTTCCAGCTTTATTCGCGGGGAACGCCGAACGGCCAGAAGGTCACGATCATGTTCGAGGAGCTGCTCGCGCGCGGGCACACCGGCGCGGAATATGACGCGTGGCTGATCCAGATCGACGGCGAGCAGTTCGGCTCGGGATTTGTCGAGGTCAATCCGAATTCGAAGATACCGGCACTGATTGACCGCTCGAGACCTGTGCCGTTCCGCGTGTTCGAGTCCGGCGCGATCCTTTTGCACCTTGCCGAGAAATTCCGCGAGTTTATTCCGAAGGCAACGGCGGCGCGCGCGGAATGCCTGTCCTGGCTGTTCTGGCAAATGGGGAGCGCGCCCTATCTCGGCGGCGGCTTCGGGCATTTCTACAACTATGCGCCGGAGAAGATCGAATATGCCATCAACCGCTTCGCGATGGAGACGAAGCGGCAGATGGATGTGCTGGACCGCCGGCTTAAGGACAACGAATATCTGGCCGGCAAGGAATACACGATCGCGGACATCGCGGTGTGGCCATGGTACGGCGGCCTGGCCCAGGGCAGGCTCTACGGCGACAGCGCCACCTTCCTCGACGTTCAAAGCTACAGGAACGTGCAACGCTGGACCGCGCAGATTGCAGCCCGGCCTGCGGTGAAGCGCGGTCGCATCGTCAACCGCACCTCCGGCGATCCCGCAAGCCAGCTCCGCGAGCGCCACGACGCCTCCGATTTCGAAACCCGGACGCAGGATAAGCTGGCGAAACAAGCCTAACGCTCGCCTGCATCATTTGCAGCCATTCCGACCTGGAGCCCTTCATGCATGGAAAAGCCGTCGTCGTCACCGGAGCCTCCGGCGCGCTGGGCAAGGTGGTCGCGGACGCCGCTGTCGCGCGCGGCGCCCGAGTGGCTGGCATCAACCGGGCTGCAGCGAAAGGCGGCGCCACGGCCGACCGCATCGATCTCGGCGGCGTCGATCTGTCCGACGCGGCGCAGGCCTCGCGGGCCGTCGACGCGGCGGCCGCGCATTTCGGCCGGCTCGACGCCCTCATCAATATCGCCGGCGCGTTCACGTTCGAGACCGTCGCCGACGGCGACCCGAAAACCTGGCAGCGTCTTTACGCGATCAACGTGACCACCGCGCTGAACGCCTCGCGGGCCGCGATCCCGTATCTGGTTGCGTCCGGCGCCGGACGCATCGTCAACATCGGTGCGGTGGCGGCGTTGCAGGCCGGCAGCGGTATGGGTGCTTACGCCGCGTCGAAAGCCGGTGTGCATCGTCTGACCGAAGCGCTCGCCGCCGAACTGAAGGGAAAGGTCACCGTCAACGCCGTGCTGCCGTCCATCATCGACACGCCAGCCAATCGCAGGGACATGCCCGAGGCGGACTTTACGGCCTGGGTGACGGCGGATGAACTGGCGAACGTCATCCTGTTTCTGGCAAGCGATGCGGCGAGCGCCGTGACCGGGGCACTGCTGCCCGTGCGCGGACGTATTTGAAGCCTGATTTTCCGCAGGATACAACACCGCGGGTAAGTAACCCGATATTAATACCGTTGCCATTCAATCAAGCGGCGCAGCCGCGCTGTTTGCTACCCTTGCCGGCGACAAATTCCCGCAGGATCAACAACGCATGCATGGGCTCCGCAGTAGCTACGACTACGAGGACTTGCTGGCCTGCGGCCGGGGCGAAATGTTCGGGCCCAATGAGCCGAAACTTCCGCTGCCGCCGATGCTGATGTTCGATCGCATCACGGAGATCACGGAAGGCGGCGGGAGGTACGGGCGCGGGCTGGTGCGCACGGAACTCGACATCAAACCGGATCTCTGGTTCTTTCGTTGCCACTTTCAGAACGACGCGGTGATGCCCGGTTGCCTTGGCCTCGACGGGCTGTGGCAAATGGTTGGATTTTATCTGGTCTGGCTCGGCCGCGACCGCCATGTGCGGGCCCGCGCCCTCGGCCTCGGCGATCTGAAGTTTACGGGGCAGATCCTGCCGCACGTCCGCAAAGTCGCGTACACTGTGGATATCAAGCGCGTGATGCGTTCGAAACTGGTGATGGCGATTGCCGATGGCACGGTGTGCGCGGATGGCGAGGTGATCTATCGCGCCAGCGATCTTCGGCTCGGCCTGTTCAAGCACCTTCCTGACTCGCCGATTGAACCGGCCGGCTGATAAACTCAGGCCGTGAGTCATCCGGAGTCGCCGCACCCGTGGAAACCGCTCTTTATCTCCCGGTCAAACGTCATCTTGAAAGCCTCGGCTTCACGGTCAAGGGCGAGATCGGCGGCTGCGATCTGGTCGCGCTCAGCGGCGACGATCCGCCTGTCGTGGTGATCGGCGAGTTGAAGCTCAGCTTCAATCTCGAATTGATCCTGCAAGGCGTCGACCGCGCCGGCGCCTGCGACGAGGTCTGGCTTGCCGCCAGGCTGTCGATGCGCGGCAAGGGTCGCGAGCGTGACGCGCGCTATCGCAACCTGTGCCGGCGGCTCGGCTTCGGGATGCTTGGGGTAACCGAGCGGGGTGGCGTTGAAGTGCTGGTCGCGCCCTCCGCCGCCAGTCCCCGCCGCAATCCCAAAAAGCGGTCCCGGCTGGTCGCGGAGCACCAGCGCCGCAAGGGCGATCCCGTGGCCGGCGGCACCACACGGACGCCGATCATGACAGCCTATCGCCAGCAGGCGCTGAGCTGTGCGGCCGCGATGGCCGCGGGTCCGCGCTGCGTGCGGGATCTCAGGCCGGAAAATCCGGACGCCGGAAAAATCCTTCTCCATAACGTCTATGGATGGTTCGACCGCGTCGAGCGCGGGACCTATACCTTGACCGACGCGGGCCACGCCGCGTTGAAGCGATGGCCACAGCATTTCCCCGGATCGTCGCCAACCGCCTGACACTGCCGGGCCATGAAGATCTCTTCGATGAGGCTCCCAGCCGTGCCTCGAACACATGCATCACTCGCGCGAGGCGCGGCTGCATGTCTCATGCGGTTCATATCGACTGCGACAATCCGTAGCCGCAAGCGCGTCAAAATGCATAGCTGTCTTGCCAAGGCAAATTCCGTATTGAGATACAGCATCAAGTCTCATAAAGCGGAATGAGATTTGATTGAATCGTTGTGTTCCGGTTTCTGCCGGACATCACGTCCCGAGTTTGAATCGAATTGAAGACGTGAGTGTACGGGACAAAGGCGAACGAAGCGACGTCGTTCGTCGCACGGCTATGATGCGTTGAAGCGCTTCATCGTCAATTTTCTCGGGTTTTAGGTTTGCGAAACACACTGAGGCGACCGATGAACGAAGGCTGGCAGACGAAATATGGCATCCGGCGGGTCCGCCGCGATCCTCCCACGCTGGACGAAGCCATCTTCGCGGCCACTGGCATCACCGACGATCTCGACTCGCAGGCCGAGATCGCGGCATCGTTGATTGGGATGCCGTTCGATGTCGTTCACGCCGAGGTCAAGAAAGCCGCCCGCGTCATTGCGCGGTCGCCCACGACGCGCGTGATTGCCGGCGAACAGGGCGCGCTGCGCTCGGTCGTAGTCGAGCGCCGCGTGGTCCGCAGATTCGGCAACGATAAACGAATCTGATCCGGATCGTCGCCGCGACCAGCTTGCCGTCCCGCGTCAAAATCAAAAACATAGAGCCCCGCTTCTGCATCAGAAGCGGAAAGGCTGTGTTGGTCCGACTCTAAATTCGTATCCCGTTCAGCAACGCCGTCTCGCGAATGCTAGAATCGAAGGACCGCAATATAAGTTTATAATAGAGTTTGGATTTGACATTCGCTTGCCGGGTTTGCTGCAAATTGTGTAGCGAATGTCAAATTCACTCCACAAGGGGGCCGGGAATGCCGGGAAATCGTGACCTGCTGTTTCTGACGGTCGGTGCGCTGATCGTCGCGGCGTCCGCCGCAAACGCTTCGCAAGTGTCGCGAGAAACCGACATCGTCACGCTGCGATTGGGCGAACGCATCCTCGTCGACGACGGATCCTGCCCGGCGGGGCAGATCAAGGAAATCTCCGGCGCGAAACTCGGCCCGACCGGCGTTGTTCGTACACGCAAATGCGTACCACGGACCGGCTTGAGACGGTGAATGCGGGTCGCAACCGCAACTCGAAACGCAGCCTGCGGCCAAAACCTAATGCGAAAAGAAATCACCGCATTTTTGCACGGCCGTATCCGCGGCGCCCCATGGCATGATTGGCACCGAGGATGTCGAATTCTTCGGCGAACCTTCGATCAGCCGGTCCGAATAAACCATGTAGACCAGCACGTTTCGTTTCGCGTCGCAGCCGCGCACGATCTGCATCTTCTTGAAAAACAGCGAGCGCCTTTGCTGGAACATGTCCCCGCCCTGCTCCATCTTTTTTCCCTTGAAACGAATCGGCCCGATCTGGCGGCAGGCCAGCGAAATATCCGAGACCTGCTCCGCCAGCCCCAGCCAGCCCTTGACGCCGCCCTTCTCCGGCACGGTGAAATGGCAGGCGACGCCCTCGATCTCCGGGTCATCGACGCCATAGGTCGCAAGCTTGTCATTCGGAGTCAGCAGGTTGAATACCGTCGAGCGGCGAAAGATCAGGTCGGGTTCGTCCGCCGCATGGGCTTGCGATCCGGCGAGCACCGCAATCGCCAGGATGGCGAAGACGAAGGAGATCCAGGCCGTTCGGCGCTTGTCATCATCAGTCTGGTCACGAAATGCCATCATTCGCTCCGTTTGCTGGTCCAGGCGTATGTAGGATCGCCTGGTTCCCACGGAAAGATGCCGATCGCCAAGACGGCGGGCATTAGACTCGTGTGAAGACATTCAAACTATTTTTGACCGAACGAGGGCTCCGGACGGGCCGTGCCCGGCGAGTATGAGCGTCTGCGACGTTAACATCTGAGCCATGATTCGAGGAACAAAGGCGTGAGCGAGTACTGGTCTTTCCTCCCGACGGCACGATGGTGTTCATTGTTGGGCAAACTTTTCCCGGTCCGAGCGCCTGCATGTGTCGGCCCGGTGCGGCTCTGGATCGGACCGGTCACCGCTATCCTGATCGGACTGATGTCACCCGCGCAGAGCCAGATTTTCTGGCAGAACGATTATCCGGACGATTATCCGGAGGTCTATATCGAAGAGCCTCCTCCACCTCCCGCCACGAAGCCCCGGCCGCATCGAGCCAAACATCACCGCCTCGCAAAGTCCAAATCAGCCGCCAAGGTTGCGCGCAAGCCTCAAGGTCCGATCATCATTGCCATTTCGATCCGCCGGCAAATGCTCAAGGTCTATGACGCCAACGGCCTTTTCGCCGAAACGCCGGTATCGACCGGAATGCGCGGCCACTCGACCCCAATGGGCGTTTTCAGCATCATCCAGAAGCAGAAATGGCACCGCTCGAACATCTACAGCGGTGCGCCGATGCCCTACATGCAGCGCATCACCTGGTCCGGCATTGCGATGCACGCGGGCGTGCTTCCGGGTTACCCCGCATCGCATGGATGCATCCGAATGCCCATGAGCTTCGCGGTGAAGATGTGGCGCTGGACCAAAATAGGCGCGCGGGTGATCATCACCCCCGGCGAAGTGACGCCCGCGGATTTTTCGCATCCGCTGCTGTCGACGCATCGGCCAGAGCCCGCTCCTGTCGCCGCCGAAGTGCTGACCGCCGATGCCGGCGGCGCAACGGTGCAGCGGGCGGTCCTATCAACCGCGACCGATTCTCCTGTGGCGGGCGAGTTTCAAACACCTGAGCCGGCGGCCGACCCGATCAAGGCCGATGCAGACAACACGAAGGACGCCGACGTCACGGCGGCAGCAGCCGTCAAGCCTGACGCGGATACGGCCAGGACCGAAGGCAAGCCGCAAAGCGCCGGATCCGCCGCCGACGTCACGGCGACCGCGCAGGATCAATCTCAACCATCGCCGGCGAGCGACGTGACCGCCGAGCCCATGGCGATCTCTGCGCTCAAGCGGAGCGACCGGATCGCGGTCTTTGTCAGCCGCAAGGACAGCAAGATTTACGTGCGGCAGAACTTTGCACCGCTATTCGATGCTCCCGTCACCATCACCCCGAGCGACCGGCCGTTGGGAACACACGTGTTCACGGCCGAAGCCGACAAGGACAATAAGGACGACTTCCGTTGGTCGGTGGTGTCGCTCCCGGCAATGGCGCGCCGCACGGCCCGGGTGCGTGTCCGCGAAAAGCGGTCGCGCGAGCGAACGGACGCAAAGTCCAGACCGGCTCCTGTTCCGGACAGCGCTGCCGATGCGCTGGACCGCATCTCCCTTCCTCAAGACGTCATGACGAAAATCGCCGAATCGCTTTCGTCCGGCGACTCCATCGTCGTCTCCGATCAGGGCATCGCCGGCGGTGAAACTGGCAAAGGCACTGACTTCATCGTCAAGCTCCAATAGCCGAGGGAACAGTTAACCGACGGAGATTAAACGCCGTTTCTGTGGAAGGGCTCTGCGTAGCTGCGCTAGGATGACGAGGGACGGAAGAAGCGCGGGTGATTCAACGTGCGACAACCTCTGAGGTGATCGATATGCGCTCGACTTCCTGCGCGACAAGGAAGTGGTGCTGAAAGAAACTCGACAAGGTCGGCAAGGGCGTTATTTTAATGCACGATTTCCAGAAGCATACCGCCGAGGCGCTGCCGGAGATTCTGCGCAGGCTGAAGGCCGGAGGCTACAAGGTGGTGCAGATGAAGACCAAGGCGCCAGTCGAGACGCTCGTGCAATACGACGAGGAGTTGAAGAAGGATACCAGGCTGCCGACCGTGAACACGCGTCCGGTCGATAGCGTGGTCCAGACCATCTCCGAATAGCCAGCGACGATCCGGGACGCACAAATGCTTCGTATCGAAGGTTACGTCATCGTGTCGGCGAACGGAATGCTCGCCGATGCGAACCGGGTTATGCCCGAAGCGCTGAAATTCAAAGGCGACCTTGAGTTCTTCACCGGGGGGCTGGATCGCGTGGATATCGTCGTGCACGGCCGCAATTCGTTCGAGGATCAGCCCAACTCGCCGCTTCGTAAGCGGATCATATTGACTCATCGCGTCACGGGTCTGGCCGCCGATCCGGAGAACGCAAAGGCGACCTTGTGGAATCCTGCCGGCGCTTCGTTCGAGGACGCCTGTGCTCACGCCGGTGTTCGAGACGGAACCGCCGCGATCATCGGCGGCCCCGGCGTGTTCGAAATGTTTCTCGATCGTTACGACACGTTTTGGCTGTCGGAGGCTCCGCTCGTGACGCTGCCCGGCGGCGAAGGCTGCTTCCCGGGCGTTCCCGACGATTCTCCGCAAGCCGTGCTGGCGGCGCATGGGCTCCAGCCTCGCGAAGTCAGGATTCTCGATGCGGCGAAGGAGGTTCGCGTCACCGCCTGGCGCCGCGCACGCCCGTACTTGTTGCGGGCATCCACGTCTTGACTGGCTCAAACTCCGCCAGCCGGCTCTGACGTTTGCGGACGACGGTCGATCCCGGCGATGATGAACAACGCCCCGACCAGCGACAGGTTCTTCAACGCGTGGATCAAGTTGTTGGTCGATTCGAGCCCAGCCTGGTTCCAGAAGTCGTGGTAGGAGAACGTCGCCACGACGATGAATACCGCCAGCACCCACGAAAAGAAACGCGCTCCGAGGTTGAGCGCGATGAACACGCCGCAGACAAGCTCAAGCACGCCGACTGCGATGGCCAGCATGTGAGCGGTCGGCATGCCTGTCAGCCCCTCAAGTTGCGTGGTGAATCCCATCAGCGCGGATGGGATGACGACCTTGGACGCAATCCCGTCTGCTGTCGCCGCGATGTCGAACAGCTTGGACGCGCCTGAAACGATGAACAACACAGAAAACAGGATTCGTCCGACAATGATAAACGCTGGCATGATCGGCCCCCAAAATTAGGCAGACGTGAATCGTCCCTCAAGAGTTCGAGTATGGACGCTTCGCGCAGCGTTTTGAAAGATCGAAAAAAAGCCCGCCCGTCATATTTCAGCCGAACAAGGTTGGCTGTCGACTCGCACGCTCCTGTGCCTCGACCACTGCCACGGCCGTCATATTGAGTATGCCGCGCGCCGTCACCGACGGGGTCAGGATGTGCGCCGGCCGCGCGGGACCGATCAGAATGGGGCCGACCTGCAATCCGCTGCCAAGCACCTTGATCATCTGATAGGCGGCATTCGCCGCATCGAGGTTGGGCAGAATCAGGACGTTGGCGACACCCGTGAGCCGGGAATGCGGCAGGATCAGTTGTCGCGCCGACTCCGACAAAGCGGTATCGCCCTGCATTTCGCCGTCAGCCTCGATCTTGGGATGGCGCTCAGTGAACAGCTCGGTCGCCCGACGCATCTTGCGCGACGATTCGGTATCGTAGCTGCCGAAATCGGAATGCGATACGAACGCGATCTTCGGCTTGATGTTGAAGCGTTGCACATGCACCGCCGCCCGAGCCGCGATGTCGGCGAGTTCTTCCGCGGACGGATTCGGACGCACTTGCGTATCTGCGATGAAATACGCGCCCTTGCCGGTGATCATCAGCGACAGCGCGGCGAAGTCGCTCGTGTCGGGCATGTACCCGATGATTTCCCGGACGTGCCGGAGGTGGCGCATATAGCTGCCTTCAACTCCGCACAGCATCGCGTCGGCTTCGTCGCGCACCACCGCAAGCGCGGCGATCACCGTCGCATTGGTGCGGATCGTGGTCCGGGCGACATCGGGCGTCGCACCGTGCCGGCCGGCGACGTCGATATAGGACTGCACGTATGAGCGGTAACGGGGATCGTCCTCAGGATTGATCAGGTCGAAATCCTTGCCAGCCCTGATCGCGAGACCGAGGCGTTTGATCCGCGTTTCCACGACGGAGGGACGACCAACCAGAATCGGAAGCGCGAGTCGCTCCTCAAGTACCTGCTGGGTGGCCCGAAGCACCCGCGTATCCTCGCCCTCGGCGTAGATCACCCGAACGGGCTGTGTTTTCGCCTTGGCAAACATCGGCTTCATGACGAGGCCGGAGCGGAACGCGAAGCGTTCGAGCCGCCCGTGGTATTCGTCAAAATTCGTGATCGGCCGCGTTGCGACGCCCGACGCCATGGCGGCTTTCGCAACCGCGGGCGCGATGCGCAGGATCAGCCGCGGGTCGAACGGACTCGGAATCAGCGAACCCGGTCCAAAACCTTCGGTCTCGCTATCAAACCGGACCGCCGCATCGGACGGCGGTTCGCGCGCGAGCTGCGCGATGGCATCGGCCGCGGCGTGCTTCATGTCCTCATTGATCGCTGTCGCGCCGACATCGAGGGCGCCGCGGAAGATGAAGGGGAAGCAGAGAACGTTGTTCACCTGATTGGGGAAGTCGGAACGCCCGGTGCAGATCATGGCATCGGGCCGCACCTTGCGCGCCTCGTCCGGCATGATTTCCGGAACAGGATTGGCGAGCGCCATGACCAGCGGCTTGTCCGCCATCTGCGCGACCATCTCCGGCTTCAGCACGCCACCGGCCGAGACACCGAGAAACACGTCAGCGCCCGCGATCACGTCGGCCAGCTTGCGCTTGTCGGTCTTCTGCGCATACGCCGCCTTCCACTTGTCCATCAACGTATTGCGGCCTTCATAGACCAGGCCGTCGATATCGCAGACCCAGATGTTCTTGTGCCGCGCGCCCATCGACACCAGCAGGTTGAGGCAGGCGATAGCCGCCGCCCCCGCGCCGGAAGCAACGATCTTGATGTCCGCGAGCGTCTTGCCATTCAGCAGCAAGCCGTTGGTGATGGCAGCGGCGACGATGATGGCGGTGCCGTGCTGATCGTCATGGAACACCGGGATCTTCATCCGGGCTTTCAGTTGCGCCTCGATCTCGAAGCACTCCGGACCCTTGATGTCCTCGAGGTTAATCCCGCCGAAGGTCGGCTCCAAAGCTGCGACCGTCTCGACCACACGCTCGATGGTGTCGGCGGCGATTTCGATGTCGAACACGTCAATGCCGGCGAATTTCTTGAACAGAACCGCCTTGCCTTCCATGACGGGCTTGGCCGCTAGCGGCCCGATATTGCCAAGGCCGAGCACGGCCGTGCCATTGGACACCACGGCGACCAGATTGGCCCGGCCGGTGAGGGTCGCGGCTTCCGCCGGATCGGCGACGATCTCCTCGCAGGCCGCGGCAACGCCCGGCGAATAGGCAAGCGCGAGGTCACGCTGGTTGGCGAGCGGCTTTGTGGCCTGGATTTCAAGTTTGCCAGGACGCGGGTTGCGGTGGAAGGCTAGCGCAGCGGAGCGGAGATCCTCAGAATACGACACGATAAACGCTCCCCGGAGATTTCATAAGACCGCTAAAGAGACCGCTAAAGCGGGATGAAATCAGTTGAACCGTCATTGCGAGCGAAGCGAAGCAATCCACCGCCACGAGACAAACTGGATTGCTTCGCTTCGCTCGCAATGACGCCAATTGGGCTTTAACTCATCCCTTTCTAGTCCTGCGGCAGATTGAGCCGGATATGAAGTTCGCGCAACTGCTTCGGCGTGACGTCGGACGGCGCGCCCATCAGGAGGTCTTCGGCCCGCTGGTTCATCGGAAACAGTGATATTTCGCGGAGGTTGGTGGTGCCACAGAGCAGCATGACGATGCGATCGACTCCGGCGGCCATGCCGCCATGCGGCGGCGCGCCGTATTGAAACGCGCGGTACATGCCGCCGAAACGCTCGACCACGTCGTTCTCGCCATAGCCCGCGATCTCGAACGCCTTCACCATCGCTTCCGGCCTGTGATTCCGAATGCCGCCCGAGGCGATCTCGTAGCCGTTGCAGGTGATGTCGTACTGGAACGCCGGAATTGATAAAGGGTCCAATGACTCAAGCGCGCCTAAGCCTCCTTGCGGCATCGAGAAGGGGTTGTGCGCAAAATCGATCTTCTTGGCCTCTTCGTCATATTCATACATCGGGAAATCGACGATCCAGGCCATTGCGAACTGTTCCTTGTCGATCAAGGCGAGTTCTTCACCAACTTTAGTGCGCGCAGTGCCTGCGAACTTATATATGTCCTTTGGAACGCCCATCACGAAGAACACAGCATCACCATCGACAAGGCCACTTGGTCTTAGATTGCGATAGCTATTCGCGACCTCGATTGGAAAAGTTTCCGCAAGCAAATTTTCAAGACTGTTCTGTTCTTCCATTGGAACGGGTACGCGAACGAGTTGCCCGAGCCGACCGTTCAGCTCTCGCTTCAGTTGAGCCGCAAGTTCAGGCCCAATGTTTTTTGCAATGGGTCCGGCGCCAGCATTATCTCCGTCCCGCCAAAAAATGTATCCGAGACCGGGCTGACCTTCACCCTTTGCCCAACCATCCATACGATCACAAAACGCTCGGCTCCCACCCTTCGGCGCCGGGATTGCCCAAATTCTTACGTTGGAATCGCGCGCGATTCCTCGCGCAAACAAGCCAAATCCGGAATCGCGGAACACGTTCGTTACGTCGTGTATCATTAGCGGATTGCGCAGGTCAGGCTTGTCTGTCCCAAAGGCCCGAACGGACGCGGAATGAGAAATGCGCGGCCAGTTCTTTGTCACCGGCTTGCCCTTGGCGAACTCCTCGAACACCCCGGTGATGACCGGCTCAACTGCAGCAAAAACATCATCCTGCTCGACAAAGCTCATTTCAAGATCGAGCTGGTAGAACTCGCCCGGCAGGCGGTCGGCGCGCGGGTCTTCGTCGCGGAAACACGGCGCGATCTGGAAATAGCGGTCGAAGCCGGACATCATCAGCAACTGTTTGTATTGCTGCGGCGCCTGCGGCAGCGCGTAGAACTTGCCGGGGTGGATGCGCGACGGCACCAGGAAGTCGCGCGCGCCTTCGGGCGAGGAAGCCGTCAGGATTGGCGTCTGAAATTCGAAGAACCCCTGCTCTTTCATGCGTTTGCGCATCGAATCGACGATGGCGCCGCGGGTCATGATGTTCTGGTGCAGCTTCTCGCGACGAAGGTCGAGGAAACGGTACTTAAGCCTTATGTCCTCTGGATATTCCTGCTCGCCGAACACCGGCAGCGGCAATTCGCCGGCCGGACCCAGCACCTCGATCTCATTGATGTAGATTTCGATCTGGCCGGTGGGCAGTTCCGGATTCTCGGTGCCCGCTGGCCGACGCCGGGCCTTGCCGTCAATCCTGACGACCCATTCCGATCGCAGCTTCTCGGCCTGCGCAAAGGCCGGCGAGTCTGGATCGGCCACGCACTGGGTCAGCCCATAGTGGTCGCGCAGGTCGATGAACAACACCCCGCCGTGATCGCGAATACGATGGCACCAGCCGGACAGGCGGACCGTCTGATCGATGTGGCTGTCGCGGAGCGCGCCGCAGGTATGGGACCGATAGCGATGCATGGAAATCCCTGGAGAATGCGTCAAAGGCGGAATCAGAGGTGGACCGAGCCGGGTGGAGAGCGTCAGGGTTTACCCGAGCCGGGAGAGTGCGGCAACCGAATGAGGGAACTTGCAATGGCGGGTCCGGGATGCCGTTTTTGACCGGAAAAGCGCGAGAAAAACAAGGGTGCTGCGTGGCGAATGCGGGGCGACAAGGGTAAAAAGACGGGCTATGGAGCGCACATGGACCTGATCACGACTACCGCGGAGCTGGCTTCCGTCTGCGCCCGCCTCGCCAACTACCCCGTCATCACCGTCGACACGGAGTTCCTCCGCGAGACCACCTACTACCCCCTGCTCTGCGTGGTCCAGATGGCGAGCCCCGACGAGGCCGTGGTGGTCGATGCTCTCGCCGAGGGAATCGACCTGAAGCCCTTTTTCGACCTGATGTCGAACGAGCGCGTCCTGAAGGTCTTTCATGCCGCCCGCCAGGACATTGAAATTGTCTGGCACCAGGCTGGCATCATTCCGCATCCGATCTTCGATACGCAAGTGGCCGCCATGGTCCTGGGGTATGGCGATTCCATCGCCTATGACGCGCTGGTCGAGCGCGTCAACGGACACCGTCCGGACAAGACCCATCGTTTCACCGACTGGTCGCGCCGGCCGCTGACCAGGGACCAACTCGAATACGCGGTGGCGGACGTCACCCATCTCCGTGACGTGTTTGCCGCCCTCGATCCCGACCTCAAGAAACGCGGCCGCGGCGATTGGGTCAGCGAGGAGATGGAGGTTTTGACCTCGCCGAAAACCTACGACTTCCACCCCGAGCGCGCCTGGGAGCGGTTGAAGACCCGGGTTCGCAAGCCGAAGGATCTCGCTGTCCTGATGGAAGTAGCGGCCTGGCGCGAACAGGAAGCCCAGAGCCGGAATATTCCGCGATCGCGCGTACTGAAAGACGACGCCGTCGGCGATATCGCGATCCATGCACCCGCCAGCCAGGAGCGGCTGGCGACGCTGCGCTCGCTGCCAAAAGGTTTTGAAAAATCGCAGTGGGGCGCCGACATCGTCGCTGCGGTCCAGCGCGGCCTCGCCCGCGACCCGCGCGAGTTGCCCAGGATCGAGAAGCCGCGCAACAATTCCAACGGCGCCGCCACCGTGGAGCTTCTCAAGGTTCTCCTGCGCATGACCTCCGAGCGCCATGCCGTTGCCAGCAAGGTGATCGCGACCGTGGACGACCTCGAACAGATCGCCGCGGATGACGCGGCCGACGTCGGTGCGTTGCACGGCTGGCGGCGCGAACTGTTCGGCGAGGCCGCGCTCGCGCTAAAGCATGGTCGGCTGGCATTGGCGATCGAAAAGGGGCGCGTGGTGCGCGTGGATCGAACCTGAACGACTTCCGCCATCCTGTCAGAGTCTGATTCAACTTACATTGATATAGACTCTAACCCTGTTTCGATTGAGCATGATCTTATCCAAACCGGTTTCCACTTTTCGGGATCGTATCTAGATCTGCCGAATATCCGAAAAATTGAAATTCGAGTTTGACGGGTTTTCTCCAATCCGGATCGTGCTGTGGCTAACGAAGCGATACGGCGGCACCGGCAGGTTGTACGGTGCAGGCACGCCGCTGAAGACCCGCCCCGCAAGATCGTATTTCGATCCATGACACGGGCAGAAGTAGCCGCCGAGCCAGTCCGCCGCCGGATGGATGGCATTCGGGTCCGGGTAGTAAAGCGGGATGCAGCCGAGGTGAGTGCAGATCCCGACGAACACTCCGTATTCCGGCTTGGCTGAGCGGTGCCAGTTGCGCGCGTATTTCGGCTGCTGAAACTCGCTGGACTGAGGATCGGAAAGCCGGGCCAGCAGCTTCGGATCCTGAAGGGTCTTCAGCGCCGCATCGGAACGGTTGATGACCAGGATCGGATGATCGCGCCAGCGGACGATCACCTGCTGCCCCGGCTGGACTTGGGAAAGATCGAGTTCGACCGGACCGCCTGCTGCGAGCGTCGCCTTATCCGGCTCTAACTGCGAGATCATGGGTACGATCGCCGCGGCAACTCCAACGGTGCCGACGGCCGCGGTCGCGATATAGAGGAAATCGCGCCGGGTGGGACTGCCGTCCGAAGATTTTTTGATCCGCGCGCCGGAAGAGATATCGGTCATGGTTTGCTCCACGAAAACACTGGAGCCCCCGATGCCGGATAATGCTACGACGACAGCAGCACACCGACATCACGATAACCGGCACGATCCGAATTCGAACCGTCGGCGCGGTTCACAATGGTGAGACCGAGAATAAGGGTACGAGATTGTCAGCGCCGCACGATCGAACCCGAGCGACCGATGAAACGCGCCAGTTGCTTGAACCGACCGCCGACGCGATCCGCGACCAGATCGACCAGCCGGTGTTCGAACACAAGCTTCAGCTTGCGGCCGCTGCTCCTGAAATGCGTCGCGGGCAATACACCAGGCCTGGCCGCCGAGATCAGATGCGCGACGCGAAAGGCTGCGCCGAGAATGCGGGCTCTCTCGTTCATGGCAGGCGTCACCAGCTCGCGCACCACGAGGGACGGTTCGTTGACCTCATTCAACCCGGCATAACGGTAATACACCGACAGCGCGACGAAGGTCCGGCCTTGATGGTCGATGTCGCCGAAATTGCCGTTCATAATCAGATTGAGCGTCTGCTCGCCGCGATAGTCGGGATGGATGCGCCAGCCAATGTCCGAGAGTAGGCAGGCGGCGTGACGCAGCCGGCGATCGTCTTCGGCCTCCGGCAGCTTTCCGATCCGGATCAGCCGATCGGTCCATCCGATCAGTTCTTCGGCATGACGCGCCGAACGCGAGAGCAGGCCGTTCAGCGTTTGCGCGGCGCAGATCAATCCATCCCTGGACCGTTCGGCGGCGGGCAGCATCGAATAAAGCAGGCCCTCGCGGACGCCATAGGTCGAAAACACGATGGTCTTCGGCTTCGCGATCCGGATGATATATTCCAGCACAAGAGCGGCATAAGTCAGCAGTGGCTGCCGTGCCTCGGCGACCGCGTCGATATCCGCCAGCGTATCGGACGCCGCCAGACGACGCAGTCGCCTGGCGAAATCGAGCGCGTCGGCGGCGGGAATGGAATAGCCGTGCATGACGCGAAGCGGGTAGCCGCTCTGGATGATGTGAATCCGCGCCAGTGCCCGCCACGTTCCACCGACCGCATAGAAGGTGCGGCCCTCCCCGGCCTTGAGCGGCACGGCACCGGAAAGCTCGGTTTTCACGATACGCTCGGCGTGCTTCAACGATTTCTTCGATGCGTCCTGCAATGCGAGACTGCCCAGCGGCAGCGTCACTCCGCGACGGACGCGATGGCCGCGCACGTCGGTCAACTCCAGCGAACCGCCGCCCAGATCTCCGACGATTCCGTTCGGCTTGTGGACACTGGAAACCACGCCCAGCGCCGCCAGATGCGCCTCCTCCGAACCCGACAGGACATCCACCGGCACACGGCAGATGCGTTCCGCCTTGGCGATGAAATCCGCGCCGTTCGTGGCATCGCGGCAGGCGGCGGTTGCGATGGCATAAACGCGGCCGACCTTCATCACCCTGCACAGCGCATGAAAGCGTCGCAGCGATATCAGCGCCTTGTTGACCGCATCGGGCGCGAGCAGGCCGGTGGATTGCACCTCGCGGCCGAGCCCGCACAACGCCTTCTCATTGAAGATCGAGACGAGGCTCCGCTCCAACGTTTCATAAACGACAAGGCGGACGGAATTGGAGCCGATATCGATAACGGCGACGCTGGAGGCCGGCTTGCGCGGGCGCGGATATTTTTGCACAGGTCCCCTACGCCGGCGGCTGCCGCTCTGCGCGACGCGTGAGGCGGCGTGGCGAGGATTCCTTGAGCGACTTTCCACGGCCGGACAAACTCGGATTCGTCATGAAATAGTTGTGCAGGTTGAAGGGCTCCTCACCCTTCGCGACCTTCATACGCGTTGACGATCCATCCGGCAATAACTGCCAACTCTGTTCGGTATCCTTCAGATTCGCGACCATGATCTGCTCAAGAACCTGCTGATGCACCGTCACATTTTGCAACGGGCACAGCACTTCGACGCGCCGGTCGAGATTGCGCGGCATCATGTCCGCGGACGAGATATACACAGCGGCCTTCGGTCCGGGCATGTTCTGCCCCATTCCAAAACAGTAAATCCGGCCGTGTTCCAGAAAGCGGCCGATCACGGACTTGACGCGAATGTTTTCCGACAATCCGGGAACTCCGGGCCGCAGACAACAAATGCCGCGCACAATCAGCTCCACTGAGACGCCGGCCTGGGACGCTTCATACAGCGCATCGATGATATCGGGATCGACCAGCGCATTCATCTTCATCCAGATCGCGGCCGGCTTGCCGTGGCGCGCGAAACCGGCTTCGCCGCGAATGTGGTCGAGGATCCGGTTGCGCAAGGTCAGCGGCGACACCGCCATCTTCTCGATGTCCCTCGGCTCTGCGTAGCCCGTGATGTAATTGAACACGCGCGCCGCATCGCGGCCGATGATCGGATCCGACGTAAAATACGACAGGTCGGTATAGATGCGTGCGGTCACCGGGTGATAGTTGCCGGTACCGGTGTGAACATAGGTCGAGAGACTGCCGCCTTCCCGGCGTACCACCAGCGACAGCTTGGCGTGCGTCTTCAGTTCAAGGAAGCCGTAAACCACCTGCACGCCGGCGCGCTCGAGATCGCGCGCCCACCGGATGTTGGCTTCTTCATCGAACCGCGCCTTGATCTCAACGAGCGCCGTGACCGACTTGCCCGCCTCCGCGGCCTCCGCCAGCGCCCGCACGATCGGCGAGTTGTTGGATGTGCGATAGAGCGTCTGCTTGATCGCAACGACGTCAGGATCGCGCGCGGCCTGCTGCAGAAACTGCACGACGACGTCGAACGATTCATACGGATGATGAACGATCAGGTCCTTCTGCCGGATCGCAGCGAACACGTCGCCGCCGTGATCGCGCACGCGCTCGGGATGGCGCGGGACGTACGGCACGAATTCAAGGTCGGGCCGGTCGAGCCGTGTCAGTTGCGACAGCTCGTTCATGGCCAGGACGCCGTCCACCAGCAAGACTTCGTCGTCGGCCGCCGACAATGCGCGCTGAACGAATGCACGCAGCTCGGCCGGCATTGCAGCTTCGACCTCAAGCCGGATGACGGACCCGCGGCGGCGGCGCTTCAACGCGGTCTCGAACAGGCGAACCAGATCTTCCGCCTCTTCCTCGATCTCCAGCTCAGAGTCCCGGATGATGCGAAACGCGCCCTGCCCCTTGACCGTGTAGCCTGGAAACAGCCGGTCGATGAACAGGCTGGTGGCGCCTTCAAGCGTGATCAGCCTGACGGGGTCGTCCTTGCCGGCCGGCGGCAGCCGCAGAAACCGGTCGATCTTGCCGGGCATACGGATCAGCGCATTCATCGGCTTGCCGTCGGAGGTGCGCGCGAGCTGCAGCGCGATGGTGAAGCCAAGACTCGGAATGAATGGAAACGGATGGGCCGGATCGATAGCGAGCGGCGTCAGCAAGGGGAAGATATTGCGGAGAAAGTGGTCCGCGATCCACGTCCGCTCGGCCTTGGTGACGTCCTTACCGTCGATCAGGACGATGCCGACCTCAGTCAGCACGTGGCGCAGATCCCGCCAGATCGCCTGTTGATCGCTCGCGAGATTCGAGACGGTTTCGTTGATGAGAACGAGCTGCTCCGACGGCGTCAGCCCATCCGGACTACGCTCCGTGATCCCTTCCCGCACCTGCGCCTTGATGCCGGCGACACGGACCATAAAGAACTCGTCAAGGTTATTGGCGGAAATCGACAGGAAGCGGACGCGTTCGAGCGCGGGATGGCGGGGATTAACCGACTCTTCAAGCACCCGGCGATTGAAATTCAGCCAGGATAGCTCCCGGTTGATGAACCGTTCTGTGCTGGTCCGTATTGCGAAATCGGGTTCCGGACTCAGATTTTTCTCTTCAATAACAATAGCCTGAACTGATTCCATTGATATGTCGGTCCGTATCCTCATCGGGTCGCGCGGCAGCCGCAAACTTTGGGCCGGCTCGATGACGTTTCAATGACATTGATGTTCCCGAAGGCCGGCGCGTCAAGGGCGGCCGGCGGGATCGCTCAGTCGCGGTTCCGCAGCAATTCGGCGGCAAGCGCGCGCGTCACCGGCCTGCCAAGCCGCAGCGATTCGGCATCGAGCCTTTCGATGGCGTGGCGGGCGGCAGCAAACGAGCGCTCGGTCCGCGTTGCGATAAAATTGACGACCGTCTCGTCGATGGTCATCTGGCGGTCCGCACAGAACTTGATAATCAGCGCCCGGAGCAACTGATCGTCGGGCGGCATCAGCGTCACGACGGGCACCGCGCGAAGTCGCGACTGAAGGTCGCGCAACCCGATCTCGACGGCGGCCGGAGGCACCCGCGCCGTCATCAGGACGAACGCGCCGTCCTCGCGGGCGAGATTCATCAGGTGAAACAGCGCAAGCTCGTCGAAGGCTTGCGGGTTGAGGTCCTCAACGACGAGCGCCCCCGTCGCCAGCGCTCCCGGCACCGCCGCCGCAGTCAGGCCGTGCGCGCTTATGGAACGCGCGCCCGCCTGCTCCGTCCAGATCGTCGCAAGATGGCTCTTGCCGCAACCTTCAGGGCCGGCCAGCAGCATGACCCGGTTCGGCCATTCCGGCCAACTCTCGATCAGCGACAGCGCCGCCGCGTTCGCGGGACCTTCGAGAAAATCGTCCCGCGAAAGACTTTCCGCGTGGGGCAGCGCCAATGCGAGTTGACGGGGTCGGGGACGGCCTGCCACGCATCTACTCCTTGCCGGAACGAACTCGCGCCTGCCGTCGATATGGTCGTCAGCTTTGCTCGATGGTGCTCATGTGGCGCACCCACTCGACGACATAGAAGGCGACTGAAAGCAACGTCAAGACCGCGACGATCGCCATGAGAATAGCCTCGTAGGGCGAGGAATCGAATCCAAAGCCGAGCGCAGCCAGCACCAGCGCCGCGAACGCAACCTGCGCTCCCGTGTTGAGCTTCGAGACCATCAGCGGCTTCATGGGAATCGGTTTGTTGAATAACCACGACACGATCACGGCGCCGACGATCATGATGTCGCGTGAGACCACCAGGATGACAAGCCAGCGGGGAATGGCGCCCCAGATGCCGAGCGCCACAAAGATCGAGACCAGCAGCGCCTTATCGGCCAGGGGATCCAGAAGCGCTCCCAGTTCGCTCGCCATGTCGAAGCGCTTGGCGAGAAATCCGTCCACCGCATCGCTGACGCCGGCGATCACAAAGATCGCAAAAGCGATTTCCATCTGATTGGAGGCGATAGCCCAGACAATGATCGGCACCAGCAGAATACGGCCGAGTGTAATAATATTCGGAATACTCACGCGACGCTTCCCGCCTCCGGCCCGTTTCCGCGCAAGCGGCTCGGGGATTCGAGGCTTCCGCGGCCCGGATCAACCTCTTGTCTACATAGTATATGCTTGATGGGGCTTTGCGAGCCATTGCGCGAGTCCGGAATCCGACGTAACCAGCCGGAAAATTCTTCGGACGTTATTGCATGACCGATCGGAAGAGCGGCCTTACCTATGCAGACGCTGGCGTCGATATCGACGCCGGCAACCGGCTGGTTGACCTCATCAAGCCGATGGTGCGCGCCACCGCGCGCGCAGGCGCGGATGCCGAAATCGGCGGCTTCGGCGGACTGTTCGACCTCAAGGCGGCTGGTTTCACGGACCCGGTTCTGGTCGCGGCCAACGACGGCGTGGGAACCAAGGTCAAGATCGCAATCGAAACCGGAATGCACGACACCATCGGGATCGATCTCGTCGCCATGTCCGTCAACGATCTCGTCGTTCAAGGCGCGGAACCTCTGTTCTTCCTCGACTATTTTGCCTGCGGCAAGCTCGATCCCGAGGTTGCGTCGGCGATTGTGGCCGGCATCGCGGTAGGTTGCCGGGAGGCGGGTTGCGCCCTGATCGGCGGCGAAACGGCCGAAATGCCGGGTCTCTACAAGGACGGCGACTACGATCTGGCGGGTTTCGCAGTCGGCGCGGCCGAACGCGGCACCCTGCTGCCCGGCCGCGATATCGCCGCCGGCGATGCGGTGATCGGGTTAGCTTCGTCCGGGGTCCATTCCAACGGCTATTCACTAGTCCGGAAGATCGTCGAGGCTTCGGGGCTGGGCTTCAGCGCCCCTGCCCCATTTGCACCGGTCACCACGCTGGGCGGCGCGCTGCTGACGCCGACCCGGCTCTACGTCAAATCCTGTCTGCGCGCGATCCGCGAAACCGGCGCGGTGAAGGGGCTTGCCCACATCACCGGCGGCGGCTTCACCGAAAACATTCCCCGCGTACTGCCCAAACATCTCGGCATCCGCATCGACCTCTCCAGATTGACGATGCTGCCGGTGTTCAAATGGCTGGCAAAACAGGGCGGCATCGCCGAATTCGAATTGCTGCGAACCTTCAACTGCGGTGTCGGAATGATCGCGATCGTGCGGCGCGACGCGGTCGAGCAGGTCGTGGACGTGCTGACGCAGACCGGCGAAAGGGTTGCGTTGCTCGGTAGCGTTATCGAGGCCAGCGGCGACCGCGTCGTTTACGACAACCACCTCGATCTCGCGATATAAGGCAGGGTGAGACGATGAAGCGCGTCGCAATCCTGATTTCCGGGCGCGGATCGAACATGACGGCGCTGGTGGAAGCCGCAAAGGCCGAGGGTTTTCCGGCTGAAATCGCCGTCGTTATTTCCAACAAGGCCGGCGCGGAGGGCCTCGCCAGAGCCAAGGCGGCCGGCATCGACACCGTCGTCATCGAAAGCAAGCCGTTCGGCAAGGACCGCGCGGCGTTCGAAACCAAACTGCAATCGGCGTTGGACGACAAACGCATCGAGCTGATCTGCCTCGCCGGTTTCATGCGGCTGTTCACCGCCGAATTCGTCCAGCGCTGGCATGGACGGATGCTCAACATCCATCCGTCGCTGCTGCCGTCGTTTCCCGGCCTCGATCCTCACGGCCAGGCCTTGCGTGCCGGCGTGAAGATCTCCGGCGCCACCGTCCATTTCGTCATTGCGGAAACCGATGCCGGCCCCATTGTCATGCAGGGCGCGGTCGCCGTGCGAGGCGACGACACGGCGGAGACGCTGGCCGCGCGCGTGCTGGAGATCGAGCATCGCATCTACCCGGACGCGCTGCGGCTTGTCGCAAGCGGCGGCACACAACTGGATGACGATATCTGCCAGACGTCGGCAAATGCCAGTCCGGACGACAGCCTGATCTCGCCATCGGTGATCTGACCGGATCCGGACCGGACAAGAACGAATCCCCCGGCCTGCGACCGGGGGAGAACACGTTACGACGACCCGCACAATCGCGAGAACGTGACGAATTATGAGACCTTCAGATTTTCAGCGGAGGTCTTGCCGCGATTTTCGACCAGGTCGTATTCGATAACCTGATTTTCATTGAGAGTGCTGAGGCCAGCGCGCTCAACCGCAGAGATGTGAACGAATACGTCCCGGTCATCGGTCATCGGTTTGATGAATCCATACCCCTTCGTCGGGTTGAACCATTTGACGGTGCCCTTCTGCATCGTCTGTCTCCTGTCTGGATACAAAAAAGACGCGGCCACGCACCTCGCGCACCACGCCGCAAGCGGGCCTCCTGGTGTCTGCTGAACCTCCGCATAGCGAAACGCACAAACGAGCGGGCTCGGATCCGACTGCGCCAAGATTGCAACACGAAAATTACCTCTTAGCAAGTCATGACAAGTGATCGTGAAACTGACCGAATCCGCGGTTTCAAAACAACGACGCGGCGACCGCACCGGTTGATGATAAAGCGTTTCAACGCCTCGTGGCGGGGCGCGGCCGTTCCAACACCGCCGTCGCTTCGCTCGCCGATGTTCCAAACTATCCACATGTTTGAGCGCGTTCAGGACGTGGATTGCCGGGACGACGAATATCGATCTACCCGCTTCAGAAACGCTCTGCGCCCTGCATTCGATTGCGCCAGATCCAGCCGGCGATCAGCACGATCATCGTTCCCAGCACGGCACAGAAAATCTCGTCACCGGCTCCGCCGGCGGCGAATTGCGGCGCGATGCCGAATCGCGCCAGCACCGCATCCAGGAAGACGCCGGCGCCCGTGTCGAACAGCCCATGCAGTCGCGGCGCGACCGCCGGATCGGTCGCGATGACTTCGCCTGCGATCCAGCCCAGCAACGCCGCGCCGGCCCACACCAGAAAAGGCAGGCGTGTCAGCAGCATCATGATCAGCGCGGCACCTGCCACGATCAGCGGAACGCTGACGGCCAGTCCGATGACCAACAGCGGCACGCTGCCGTTCGCCGCGGCCGCGACCGCGATCACATTGTCCAGGCTCATGACGATGTCGGCGACAACCACGACCTGAACGGCGGTCCACAGATGCCGGGCCGCCGCGACCTCCCCGTCCTCTTTTTCCGGCACCAGCAATTTGGCGGCGATCACCAGCAACGCGAGCCCCCCGGCCAGCTTGAGGTAGGGCAACTCCATCAGGGTCGCGACGATCCCGGTAAAAACGATGCGGAGAACAACCGCGGCGGCGGCCCCAAACACCATGCCCCAAAGGCGCTGCGGCGGCGCCAGCCCGCGGCAGGCAAGCGCAATCACCAGCGCGTTGTCGCCGGACAACAGAACATTGATCCAGATGATCTTGCCGACGGCGAGCCAGAATGCCGGATGCTGCACCTCGCTCCGAAATTCAGCGAAGACCGATGTGATCGCCGCCAGATCGAAGATGTGCAGCAGCGAATCCAATGCCCGTCCGTCCCTCGCCTCGCCGCCTAGCCGACGATCTCGTTGCCCGAGAAGAACTGGGCGATTTCGACCGCAGCGGTCTCGGCCGCGTCCGATCCATGCACGGAGTTTTCACCGACCGACTTCGCATGGAGCTTGCGAATGGTGCCGTCGGCTGCCTTGGACGGGTCGGTCGCGCCCATGATGTCACGATGCTTGAGCACGGCGTTCTCGCCTTCGAGCACCTGCACCACCACGGGACCGGAAATCATGAACTCGACAAGCTCTCCGAAAAAGGGACGCGCCTTGTGCACGGCATAAAAGGTCTCGGCCTGCTCGCGGGTCATGCGGATGCGCTTTTGAGCCACGATCCGAAGCCCGGCCTTCTCGATCAGGGCGTTGATCGCGCCGGTCAGGTTTCGCGCGGTTGCGTCCGGCTTGAGAATCGAAAAGGTGCGTTCAATCGCCATGATATCGTCCTTGATGTAGCGGTCGTGGGAATTGCGGCGCTTATATCGGCGCGCACCATCGACGGCAAGCATGGCCGGCGCGCGGACGCCAAGCCAAAAGCCTTTGCGGGGCCAATGCGGGGAGCAACACGCGCCGGGGATCACGCGGCGCCGAAAATCCGTTAATTTTCGTGCAATATGGTGACGACAAGGGATAACAAAGCGCGCCCGCGAATGCGTTTTTCACAACGCATGGATGGCGAAGCTGCTATAAGCCCTCCGCATTGCGATGAAGGAACAGGCCTCGATAGATGAGTGGATTCAAGGAGCCCGGCTTCGCTGACCGCCAAAAGGCGGCGCTTGAGGCCCGGAAAAGTATTCTCGACAAGTTTCGCGCGAAGCCCGGCCCCGACGACCCCGCCGTGAAGCAAAGGCAGGCCGAACGCGAGGCCTTGGCGGCTGCCCGCGACAAGACGCGGCAGGCCCGCGAGACCGAGAAGGCCGCGCGAAAAGCCCGCGAGGCGGAGGCCGCTGCCAGCGCCGCCGCGCAGCTCGCCCGGGAAAAGGAAGAAGCCGCAGCAGCCGAGGCCGCGCTCGAGGTCGAACGCAAGGCGGCGCGCGATGCCCGCTATGCCGCCAGAAAAGAGCGGAAGAAATAGCCGGCGATACAACGGACGTTGGTCATGTCGACGTTTGCACCAGTCCGGCTGAAACGGCAGCGGCGGGCTCGATGTCGGCGAGTTCGACGCCCTCCTGCACGATATCGCCGACCTTGCATTTGAGCTCTTTCAGCCTGCCGGCGTAGGGCGCGCGCAACGTCTGCTCCATCTTCATCACTTCCAGCGTGAGGATGGGTGCGCCCTTCTCCAGCACCGCGCCCTCCTCCGCGAGCAGCGCGACCACGATGCCGGGCAATGGCGCGACAATGCGATCTTCGCCGGCCTGCTCCTCGTCGTCTCCACCGAAGGGATCGGCCAAGTGCAGTTCGAACCGGCCGTTGCGCGTCCGCAAGTACAGGTCGCGCCCCTGGACGACGGAGACAACGTGGCTTCGCATTCCGTCCAGCGAGAGCACAAGGCCTCCGGCGTCGTCCAGCGCGTATGAGAATGCGAGGTCCCGCTCCCCGATCCGGATTTGGTCCGGCCCGTTGCCATAGGCGAACGTGACCTTGTGCTCGGTCTGGCCCGTACGGAATGCGAACCGCCGCTGACGACGGCCAACCGGCATCCATCCGGCGGTTTGCCAGGGCGATGCCGCGTCCGGTCGGGACGCCTTGCTTTCCGTTTGCAGGATCGCGGCGACGGCGGCGACAAGCTCGGTCTCGCCCGGCACGGCCGGCGTCCCGGTCAGGTCTTTCAGGTGTTGCTCGATAAAGCCGGTGTCGATCGCGTTGGCGCGCACCTCGGGGTGCGTCACCAACGCGGACAGGAACGGAATGTTGGTAATCACGCCGCGGACATCGGTCTCTTGCAGGGCGCGGTCGAGCCGGCCGATCGCGGCCTCGCGTGTCGGAGCCCACGCGATCACCTTGGCGAGCATGGCGTCGTAGTTCGGCGAGACCGTATCGCCCTCGCGGTAGCCGGAATCGATGCGCAAGCCGTCGACCTCGGGCGGCGTCCGCCAGGTCCTGATACGACCGACAGACGGCATGAAGTTCTTGTTCGGGTTTTCAGCGTAGACGCGTGCCTCGATGGCGTGGCCGTTCAGTCTGATCTGATCCTGCGTCAGCGGCAGCTTTTCGCCGAAAGCGACGCGGAGTTGCCATTCGACGAGATTGACGCCAGTGATGAGTTCGGTCACGGGATGCTCGACCTGCAAGCGGGTGTTCATTTCGATGAAGAACACGTCATTGCCGTCGGACACGAACTCGACGGTGCCCGCGCCGACATAGTTCACCGCGCCGGCCGCCTTGCGCGCTGCTGCGCAGACGGCCTCGCGTCCCGCTGCATCGAGCGTCGGCGACGGGGCCTCCTCGACCACCTTCTGGTGCCGCCGCTGCAGCGTGCATTCGCGCTCGAACAGCGACAGCAGATTGCCGTGGCTGTCGCCGATCACCTGCACCTCGATGTGCCGGGGATTGTCGACGTATTTTTCGATCAGCATCCGGTCGTCGCCGAACGCCGCCATGGCCTCGCGCCTGGCGCTGACGATGGCCGGAGCAAGCTCCGCCGCCGACCGCACGATCCGCATACCGCGGCCGCCGCCGCCGGCGGATGCTTTCACCAGCACCGGATAGCCGATCCGATCTGCCGCACCTTGCAGCGTGGCGTCGTCCTGCGCCTCGCCGTGATAGCCCGCCACCAGCGGCACGCCCGCCTTTTCCATCAGCGCCTTGGCGCGCGACTTCGAGCCCATCGCGGTCATCATGGTAGCGGTCGGACCGACAAACACGAGGCCAGCATCGGCACAGGCCTGTGCGAAGGCGGCATTCTCGGACAAAAATCCGTAGCCGGGATGGATGCCTTCCGCGCCGCTCCGACGGGCGGCAGCGATCACTTTGTCGACATCGAGATAGCTGTCGCGGGCGGGCGCAGGTCCGAGCAGCACGGCATCGTCGGCCATGCCGACGTGCAGCGCGTCGCGATCGGCTTCTGAGTAGACGGCAACGGTATGCAGGCCCATGGCGCGGGCGGAACGGATCACGCGGCAGGCGATCTCGCCGCGATTGGCGATCAGGAGCGTCTGGAAACGGCGGTACTGCGGACGCTTGGCCATGGTCACATCCTGAACAGGCCAAATGTCGTCGGCTCGATCGGCGCGTTCGCTGCCGCCGACAATCCGAGCCCCAGCACGAGGCGGGTGTCGGCGGGATCGATCACCCCGTCGTCCCACAGCCGCGCGGTGGCGTAATAGGGATTGCCCTGGCTCTCGTATTGTGCGCGGATCGGCGCCTGGAATTCGCGCTCCTCCTCCGCGGACCATGTGCCGCCTTTGGCTTCGATGCTCTCCCGCCGCAGCGTGCTCAGCACCGTCGCGGCCTGCTCGCCGCCCATTACGGCAATCCGCGCGTTCGGCCACATCCACAAAAATCGTGGAGAGTAAGCGCGGCCGCACATGCCGTAATTGCCCGCGCCGTAGGAACCGCCGATCACCACGGTAAACTTCGGCACGGCAGCGGTCGCAACCGCCGTGACCAGCTTGGCGCCGTCGCGCGCGATGCCGCCTGCCTCGTACTTTTTGCCGACCATGAAGCCGGTGATGTTCTGCAGGAACACCAGCGGAATGTTTCGCTGGCAGCATAGCTCGATGAAATGCACGCCCTTCAGCGAGCTTTCGCTGAACAGGATGCCGTTGTTGGCGATAACGCCGACCGGATAGCCCCAGATATGGGCGAAACCGCAAACCAGCGTCTGGCCGTAAAGCTTCTTGAATTCATCGAACTCGGAGCCGTCGACGATGCGCGCGATGATGTCGCGCACCTCGAACGGCTTGCGACCGTCCGCCGGTACCACGCCGTAGATTTCGTCTCTCGCGAACAGCGGCTCACGCGGCGCACGCATATTCAGCAACGCGCGCTGCGGCGGTTTCAGAGCGGAAACGATGCGGCGCGCGATCCCGATCGCATGGGCATCGTTCTGCGCATAGTGATCGGTGACGCCCGACTGCCGCGAATGCACATCGGCGCCGCCGAGTTCTTCGGCGGTAACGACCTCACCCGTGGCGGCCTTCACCAGCGGCGGACCGCCGAGAAAGATCGTACCCTGATTGCGGACGATGATGCTCTCGTCCGACATCGCCGGCACGTAGGCGCCGCCCGCGGTGCATGATCCCATGACGATCGCGATCTGCGGAATGCCTAGCGCCGACATGTTGGCCTGGTTGTAGAAGATGCGGCCGAAGTGGCGCTCGTCCGGAAAGATCTCGTCCTGCTGCGGCAGGAAGGCGCCGCCGGAATCCACCATGTAGATGCAGGGCAGATTGTTCTGCCGCGCGATATCCTGCGCCCGCAGATGCTTCTTCACGGTCATGGGATAGTAGGTGCCGCCTTTGATGGTGGCATCGTTGGCGACGATCACGCATTCGCGGCCGGAGACGCGTCCGACACCCGTGATGATGCTCGCGGAATGGATATCGCCGCCGTACATGCCGTTCGCCGCCAGCGGCGACAGTTCGAGAAACGCGGTGCCGGGATCGAGCAGCAGATCGACGCGGTCGCGGGCCAGCATCTTGCCGCGCGACGTATGGCGGGCGCGCGCTGTCCCGCCGCCTCCGCCCGCGACGCTCGCGAGCTTGTCGCGCAGTTCGTTGACGAGAGTCTTCATCGCCTCGGTGTTGCGCGCAAAATCGGAGGATGTGGGATCGACACCGGAACGAAGCGCCATGACAGTCCAGGATGGTTGGCAGGCGTTGACTCTCACGCCCGCAATCCCGGCCTAGGGTGCCCCGCCCTCCCCGGCAAGGTCAACCGTGGTTCGGCGCTTCCTCCCGGCAGCCGGCCTCGCGCGCTAAGGCGGGATGAAATTTGATTGAACCGTCATGCCCGGCTCTATGCCGGGCATCCACGCTTGAAACCCGGCAATGACGGGTAGTCTAATGCGTCCAGGGTTCGCTGCGGCGAAAGGCAAAATTGTCGGCGTAGGCGGCCTTTCTCGCCACCTTTACCGTCGGCTCGATCACCTCATAGGGAATGCCCTCGCGCTCGCAATAGGCGATCGCATCCTCCCTGGTCTCGAAGCGAAGCGTGATCTGCTGTTTCATGTCGCCGGAACTGGTCCAGCCCATCAGCGGCTCGATCACTCGCGCCTGCTCGGGCTCGTAGTCCAGTTGCCATTCCTTGGTCTGAGCGACCCCCGATTGCATCGCGTTTTTAGCGGGCTTGAAGATACGTGCTGTCATGGATCGCTGTGACCTGCTGCTATGCGAACTTGCGCCGATCTGTTTGAAACCGGCGCTTTTTCCGAAAAACTCGCCGGTCTGGAATTCGACCTGCGTATCCGTCGGCAGAAGCGCCTAACGCCCTGCTGAATATAATCTTTATGTTGCGACATGACAATCTCATGTTCCGCGCCAGCAAGGCACGACGGCGCATCCGGTCGATCAGGCCTGCCTGAGGTTCGACATAACGACGGCGCCGACGTCGGTATAGATGCCGACAAGCGGCCCCACGATCCGGTGCAGCCCCTTCTTGGAAATCACCGTATCGTGCAGCACGAGATGATCGATGCCCGTGGTCAGGAAGCAGCGCATGGCATCGCGCGGTGTCTCCACGATCGGCTCACCCTTGACGTTGAATGACGTGTTGATCAGCACGGGAATGCCGGTCAGCTCCTCGAATTCCTTCAGCAGCCGATAGAGCGCAGGGTTCGTCCTCTCGCGCACGGTCTGCACCCGTGCGGTGCCGTCGACGTGAACCACCGCCGGAATCCGGTCGCGCCACTCTGGCCGAACCGCCTTGGCGATCAGCATGAACGGCGAGTCCTCGTCGCCCTCGAAGATATCCGTCATGCGTTCGGCCAGCACAATGGGCGCGAAAGGGCGGAACGGCTGGCGGTGCTTGACCCGGCTATTGAGGATGTCCTTCATATCGGCCTTGCGCGGATCGGCGATCAGGCTGCGATTGCCCAGCGCGCGCGGGCCGAATTCGGAACGCCCCTGAAACCAGCCGATGACTTTCTGATCCGCCAGAAGTTTCGCGGTTTCGGCGTAGACGTTCGAGCTTCGCACCGCCGCCGTCTGGACCTTGACGATCGCGCGCTTGGTTGCTGCGTCGACCTCGGCATCCGAGTAGCTGCGGCCGACATAGGCGTGCTCCATCACGAATCCGCGACGCTGTTTCAACACTTCGAGCCAGCCGTAATAGGCGCAACCGATCGCAATGCCGTCGTCCCCTGCCGCGGGCTGAATCCAGACATTCTCAAATCCGGCCTCCCGCGCGATGCGTCCGTTGGCGACGCAGTTCAGCGCCACGCCGCCGGCGATGCAGAGGTTCTTCGCGCCGGTGGTTTCCCGCAGCCACTTGGCGCGTGCGAGCAGCACCTTTTCGGTGTCGTCCTGAACACGCCACGCCAAATCCTCCCAATGGCGCATGGAGGGGCTGCTGTCCCATTTTCCGCCGCCGTCGACGACATAGGGCTGGTTGAACTCGGCCGACCAGCGCAGGACCGTGAGCTGATTGTCGGCGATCTCCATCAGCGACTTGACCTGCTCGCGGCGCCCGTACGGTGCGAGCCCCATCAACTCGCCGCATTTGTTCCAGTCGCCGAACACGTAGGTCGAGGCGCGGCTGTAAAGCGCTCCGAGGCCCGGCATGTTGTAGAACTCGTCGCTGAAAAAGCCGCGGTCCGGCTCCATCCAGACCTTCTTCAGGCTTTCGAGAGTTTCGCCGCTGAACCGGTAGTAGCTCTCCGATTCCCGCGCGAGCGGCGATGCGGCGTCGCTTTCCGGATAGGGCTCGGTCACGTCCGAACGATAGCTGCCGACGCCGTCGACGATCATAATCGCGCCCTCATCGAACGGGCAGGCCGCAAAGGCGCTGTAGGCGTGCGCCAGATGGTGGGAGATCGACACCACCTTGTCGGAGCGCGAGCGGAAATACGGATGGTCGTGCGCATCCGGGCGCTCCTCGGCGGGAAGGAATCCCGGCATGTCCTGATAGATCAGCCGCTCCTCCATCTCCGCAACGGGAAGGATGTAGCAATTGCGGACCACCAGATCGACGTCGCCGATGCCGATGCCTTCGGCGCTCAGGCAATAGTCGATGACTTCCTTAAAAAACCCGCTGGCGTGCTTTTCGCGCGTGATCCGTTCCTTGGCGATGGCGCAAGCGACGGCGCCGTCGCGAAGCAGGCAGGCGCTCACGTCGTGATCGTAGGTGTTGAGACCGAGAACATAAGTGTGCTGTTTTGACATGAGCCTCTGCCGGGGCAATCTGGAGGAAGAATTCGGGCTCCGCACCTTTTCGAGGAGCCGAGCCCGTACGCGAATGAGTGGTTAACGCGCCACACCGCCGGCGGGCCACGTTATGCCTGCCCTTGTGCGTCGCTTGTGCGGGAAATTAAGTTCATGGCGGCCGGAACAGAAAATGGGCCCAAATGGGCCGATGCCTGAAAACGGCCCATTGCAACCGGAGGATACGCAGGCCGGGGATGGCAATGCCGGGTTTCTCATTGACATCCCGCAACATTTCCAGGCTTTTTCACCACGACGCTTGAACCTGCAAGCGTCACGGGCCGACCTTTGACCGGGCGGGAAGCCGACCGAAACCCTGAACGGCGACACGCTCAAATTCGTTGATCTGTATTATTTGCATCATGCACCGAACCAAAGCGAACTGACCGCCTTATAATCGCGACAATGCTTGTCGCGATAATGGTCTGGCTCAAGACGGTGCCAACAGAATGGGAGTTTCTCCTGATGGCTCAAAAAAGTTCGAGCGCGCAACGCAGCATCGTCACCCGCGTCCTGGCGGCAGCGGCGATGGTTTGCGTGTACTTTGTCAGCGTTGCCGGCGTGTCTTCGGTTGTGATCGCCGGATCGACCACGTCGGCGGCAGCCCGCGGGCGCGGCGGTGGACGCGGCGGTGGCCGTGGTATTGGCCGCGGACGCGGCTGGGGTCGCGGGGGCGGCTGGGGTCGCGGTGTTGGCCGCGGACGCGGCTGGGGTCGCGGGCGCGGCTGGGGCTTCGTGGCGCCCGGTTGCTACTACAGCCCGCGCTGGGGCCGCACGATCTGCCCGTACTGATCCGCCCGGTCTTTTCGCAAGCACTAAAGGGGTGCGCCGGTCCGCTGGCGCGCCCCTTCCCTTGGATGGGATGCATTCAAGAGAAGATGACACCTATCAGAAAAGTCTTGTTGGCGTTAATGCTCTGCCTTGCTTCGACCGCTCATTATCCCGCGATACGGGTTTTGAGAATGGCGCGGCGAACAAACCGATAAGGTAGAACATCAGCCCGGCTAGAGCATTTCCCGGTGAAGTGGACACCGGGTCACCGTAAGGAAATGCGACCACTCAAAAGCTTGGAGCGCCTGTTCTGATTCCATCAGAACGGTAAGCCTCCTAGGGCGTCTGTTTCGTTCTCTCGCTGCGGTCGCACAGCGCGGCAATGGTTTCCGATGCAATCAGCGCGTTGGCTTCGAGTGGCTTACCAGTGACATGCTCATCGACAAGCGCGAACGCTTCATCTTCGGCCATCCCGCCACCAATCAATCCGAGCGCGATCACGTTCTCCACATCCGTAACCGAATAGATCTGTTCGAGAAAGCGCTTATGGCAAGCCTCCGGGGTGTCGCCGTATTGTCCGGCAAACGGCGCCCTGCCTATGCCGAGACGAGCAATCGTGACCATCTTGGCGACCTGCTTCAATTTCGCCCCGCCTGCGATCATGGCGAGAACCCTGGGGTCATTCAAATTGAAGGTGCGAACCTTGCCGGCAAACTGAAGCTGCCGAGAGCAAGTGCTAGTGCTGCGGTCGATCATTTCAAAACCTCTTCGATTGCTTTGGTGATGCTGTCGGCGATCTTGCGACGCCGGCGCTGACCTCGAGGGCGCGGGGCTTCGCTCCCGAAATATGTCGACATCACAATATTCCCATAGCCTTCCCGGTCGAATTTTATGGGAAGATTTGCGTGCTGAAGAACTATCAAAGCCATTGATTCTATTGGTCGGGGCAGCTGGATTCGAACCAACGACCTGCAGTACCCAAAACTGCCGCGCTACCAGGCTGCGCTATACCCCGATCTGCTGGGAACCGATGTCGTTACATGCTTCCGACTGGCCCAGCAAGCCGCCCAGAGCCTCCGCTCCTGATGGAATCGCAAACGGGGCTCTATGACTTTGATTTGGCGCGTTTTCTTGACGCGAACCGTGACCCGTCCTCGGGTCAAGCCCGAGGACATGCTTCGCTCGAAAACGCTCCAAGCTATTGAGTGGTCGAATTTCCTTACGGTGAACCGGTGCCACTTCACCGGGAAATGCTCTAACGGACCTCAATGGCCGTTGAAGAGCGGGTGCGAGACCCTGTCGCCCGGCGCGATGCCATACTTTTTCGCGGTCCCCGCGATCACCTCAAGCACACCTTTGGCCGGACCGCGTGAGGGAATGATCCGGGTCGAGAGCGGCTCGGTGTTCTCGGCGATCCGGAGGATGCGGCCATCAGGGCCGATAAATATCATGTCGAGCGAGATGTAGGTGTTTTTCATCCACATCGACACCTGCTGAGCCGGAGAAAAATCGAACAGCATGCCCTGCCCGTCCGGCAGATGCTTCCGATACATCAGTCCAGTCTCCTTCTCCTTCTCGGTCGTCGCCATCTCGACCGAGAATATCTTCACGCCGGCTCGGGTCGCGATTTCCAGCGGCTGGAATTCGGCGGCATGGACACCGGCGCCGCCCGGCGCGACCACGCCGATCCACCAAAGCAGCGCAATCCACAAGCCGGCGCGCAGCCACCCAAGACCGACCTTCCGCACTCGCATCATCTGGCAACCTGTCAGGAACAAAGGATCATGCGTAGCCGCCGGAAACGGACCACCAGCCACGACGCGAGCAATAGCCGGCCGGCCGTGCGGCCACAAAACACGATTTCCGGAAGGTCGGGCCTCAAGCGGTCAAACCCGGCGCGGGGCGCCTTCGGCGGCGGTCCGCTCGCCAGATCAGTGAGAGGACAGGCTGGGGGCGCCGGTTTCCGGCTGGATTTCTGCCGCCATCATGCCCTTGGAGCCCGGCCCGAACCGGACCAGCACGAACTGTCCCGGTCGAAGCTCCGTCATGCCGAAGCGCCGTAGCGTTTCCATGTGAACGAAAATATCCGGCGTCCCTTCGCCGCACGTCAAGAAACCAAAACCGCGTAACCGGTTGAACCATTTCACCTGCGCCCGCTCCAGGCCGCTGGTCGGCGTTACGCTGACATGGGTCCGCGGCGGCAGCATCTGCGCCGGGTGAATTGCGGTGGACTCGTCCATGGAGGTGATCCGGAACACCTGATAGCCCTTTGCTCGCTGCACGCATTCGCAGATCAGACGGGCGCCCTCGTAAGCCGTCTGATAGCCGTCGCGACGAAGCACGGTGACATGCAGGAGCACATCCGACCAGCCGTTATCAGGGACGATGAAACCGTAGCCCTTTGAAGCGTCGAACCATTTGATGACGCCGCTGATCTCGACAATGTTCGCGGGGGATTCTCCAAGCCCCGTAAACGGACCAACCCCCGATTCCCGATCCGCCGTTCCAGAAAAGTCCTTCGACCCGAGGTGATCGCTCACCGCCGAGCCTCCAAACTTCCTGGATTCAAAACCATCCGACCCCATGACCCAGGACCCCACACATCACTGCGGCTGTCGTCTGTGCGACACCGTCATTAACAAACGTATATAGCCCCACGAATCTCACGAATCAAAAGATAACACTCTCGCCGGCGTCGCAAGACAAAAAATAAATTGACCGCGACCTATGAACAGTCTTGCACATGTGCGAATCAATTTTTTCCGATTCCAGATCGACCATCTATGTGACGCCGATGTCGATCCGGATGACAAAATCGGCTGTCCGACGGCTCTTCGTCGAGGATCATCAGCGCCGCGCCGCGTTTGCTGGCCATGATCGCGGGAGTCGGGCGGCACACCTCATTATTTCATTCATCGGGCGTTGCGGGCGCGAATAGCTCCTTCGCAAATACGTTCGATTGACGCGCCCCATCCGCTTTGTTGAAATTGTTCCAAACAGAGCGCAAATGCCGGAGTCAAAGAATCGTAATGGCGCACGAACAAAAAAATCAGACGGGTCCGGAAGACAGGCCAGGATCGGAGCGAGCCGACATCGCGCGGCGCGTCGCCAATTTCAAGGCGCATCAAGCCAAGCTCCAACAGGAACGGGACGAATACTACAAATCCGTTCGCGCTCGTATAGGCAGAACACTCGACGGGTCGCAGCCGACCAACGTCGCCAATACCCCTGAATGATGCGCTTCATCCCTGAGGCATTGCGACCTGTGATCCCTGCGTCGGATCACCAGTGATGGTGCCGATGATGCCAGTGCCGATGATGCCAATGTCGGTATGGACCTCCGTAATACCCATAAGAGCCGCCGTAGTAGGCTGGGGACCACCCGCCGTAGTAGACCGGTCCATAATACGGCCGGTAGTAGCGCGGCCCGTAATAGCCTCCGGAATACCCGTAGGGTCCATAATAGTATGAACTCGCCGCTGCGCCCGCGGCCAGCGCGCCGATGGCAAGGCCGAATCCAAGACCCGGCCCTATTCCATGCGCCTGAGCCGGTGCCGGCGCCGCCACAACAGCGCCAATTGTCGCCACGGTCGCAATCATGATCGCCGTCTTTTTCATGTCCCTGTCCTCTCGCGAAGCATCGGCGAATTAACGCGGTCCATTTGGTTTGGTTGCAGAACCGGAGCGGCCGGATTCAATCCACCCGTATTTTTTGCTTTTCCCGGAAATCCGCTTTTGTCTGCTCTCACATGGATTTTGCTGTTATCAGGTGACAAAGCAAAATTATATGTCCGCAGGGAGACTTGGAAGCAGGGAGACTTGGAACATGCGCTATCTCCACACCATGCTGCGCGTGCGCAATCTCGAGATCGCACTGAAGTTTTACGTGGATGCGCTGGGACTGAAGGAAGTCCGGCGCGTCGACAACGACAAGGCGAAATTCACGCTGGTGTTTCTGTGCGCCCCCGAGGACGAAAACCTCGTTAAGCAATCCAGCGGCCGCGGCGCGCCGCTGGTCGAACTAACCTACAACTGGGACGAGGAGACATACGGCGAGGACCGCTATTTCGGCCACCTCGCCTATGAGGTCGACGACATCTATGCGACGTGCGACCGATTGATGAAGCTCGGGGTTACGATCAATCGCCCGCCCCGCGACGGCCAGATGGCGTTCATCCGCTCGCCGGACCTGCACTCGATCGAGCTGTTGCAAAAGGGCGATGCCCGGCCGCCGGCCGAGCCGTGGAGTTCAATGCCCAACACCGGTCATTGGTGAGGCCGCGGACGGCTTTTGATCGGTCTCGCTGAGCGGGCGTCTCATGCCTGCGCGCTCGTTGCGCCCTATCGGTGTGCTGAACGCGCTCCGGCATCCCGACGCAGCGTCAGCGTCCCGTGCCGGCATCGACGCCGATGCTGCCGCCGATGTGCACGCAACTCGACGATCCCTCGACCCTGACGAAGCCGGGTCCGAATTCCGGACAGGGTTTTCGCGCGGACGGCCCCGATTTTTTGACCGGCTGCTCGGTCTTGATGTCGCGGCCGGAGAAGTGTGAATCGCGCGTTTGTGCCCACGCGGACAAGTCGGCGACGGACAGCACCACAAGCAATCCATACAACGATCGCCATATCATCATGCCGGATGCTCCATCGGAGTTGACGCCTCGGCCTGCCCGCGGCCTCGTCTGCATCGCTTTTTCGGCCAGGCTAGACCCTGCACCGCTTCGGCATCGTTCGGGGAGAATGCTTGCCCCTCCGGGCAAACGCCACTATACGTTCCGCCGCTGCCGCCGGTCCGGTTCACCGCCGCCCGGAGACACCGTCTGATCAAATCATTATAGGATATTGATTTAACGGCAATATCGCAGCGGATTTGAGACTGAAACGACGGCGCGATTCGTCGCTGAAAAGTTCAGCTCCCTTCGTCTATCGGTTAGGACGCCACCCTTTCACGGTGGAGAGAGCGGTTCGATTCCGCTAGGGAGCGCCAATCCCGAAATAAGTTACTGATATATCGAATGTTTTACAACTCGGTGGGCCACGCGGAATCGAACCGCTTTCTCGGCCAACGTCTCACACTTCGGCCTTCACTCACTGGAGAAACTGACATGAGAAGGGCATCGACTCGTCGCTACTCTTGACGCCGGCCGCACAGGGCTACATCAGCATTGCGTTGCCCGACGGCGGACATGCTGCAGATATGTCAGAAGCAAACGCGAATGACCCATTGCAGACCTTCGCCGCCACGGCTCCGATGTCAGTTGCTGACCCACAAACGACCTAGTGGTGAGAAGGAGCCAAGATGAAACTATGGCACTCACTCAACTTAGACGTCTCAACAGTTCACATTTGCCTATAGGTAGAGGCGGCGAATACGATCAAGGTTCATACAACGAGCCGCCGAATAAAGACGAGCGGGTCGCTAGCAGCGACCCCTTCTTCGTTTTTAGCGCTCACTTTCAAGGTGCAATAAGCTGCTGTTGAGCTACGAAGCCGCCGACGTGCTGGATTCACCAGAGATGTGATGGGATCAAGGAATTCTCCCAGTGGCCCATGATTCCGCAACTGTGCGTTGACGGACAGTTTATCGGGGGCTACGGACATCGTCCGCGAGATAAATGCGTCGGGGGAGTTCCAGAGTTTCATTGGCGCAGATCGCGACATTGCCATATAAAAAGGAGCACTATGTCATCCCATCCAACCGATTTCCAAGGTTCCGTCATCGACGCGCTGCGCGAGGCCATCGAGCAGCAGATTCACGATTCACAAGCCACAGTCAACGGCGGTGGGGGACACTTCAGCATCGAAGTGACGTCGCCCGTGTTCGCCGGCATGAGCATGCTTGCGAGCCAGCGGTTGGTGTACGGCGCAATCGCCCACTTGATGCGGGGTGACGCGCCCCCGGTGCACGCCGTCGACAGTCTGAGAACTCGAACGCCCGCTGCGTCTTGAGCCGGATTTAGCAGGCCAGCTTCCACCGGAACAGAACGCGCGCAATGTGACGTGACGTCTGCTTTTGGCCCTTTTCGGACATGAGGCGACGTCCGGTTTGAGTCTACAATTCGCCGGATAGCGGACAATGGGTCGAAGCCGTTCACGAACCTCGATTTATGAGTACACGCCCCAGCGCGCGTGGCGCCAGATAAGAACAAACGCCTTTGTGATTTCTGCGGGCTGCCCTTGCTATAGCCATCAGGCAGAAACAAACCGGAAAAGTGGGCCACACGCCTACGGAAAGCACCGGAATACAACGAAACTGATTTGTGACCCACTTCCGTCTAAGTATCACCAGCAGCACATTTTTCGGCTCCGCTAGGGAGCGCCACCTCTCATCTAAACCATTGAAAAGCTGAAACATCTAGGCGTGAAGCAATCGCGCGAACACTTTTCCAAGAGCTTGCAAGCTCGGGAACAGGTCGAACGATTCCGCCAAAAAAATGAATAAAAGTGCGTGAACGATATACAGGCGACCTTCGAACCAAGTGAGCGCGTGTTCAAACAGGCCCCTTGGGTATGGAAGCGCGGTAAAAATGAAAACGATTGCCGTTCCAAGAACAAACGAACCAATGATGTCGCTTGGATAGTGGAGTCCGACAACGACCCTGGGAATCGCGACTAGTGCCGCGACCCAAACAAAGCAGAAAAATCCGACCAAACGCTTTTCTACAAAGATTACGGCAGCAAGGCCGAAAAACAAGGTCGCTGTGTCGCTCGGAAACGAATTCGTTCGGTCCCATGGTGTTCGCGGAATGACGGTGTCGAGAGGAATTGCCAAGTCCAAAATTGGCCGCGTGTGGACCGCGATGTGAAACTGCGACCAAACCGATAGCATTGTCGCCAAACAGACCGCCAACAGTCCGGCCAGCATTCGACCACGACGCTCCGGTTGATCGCTGGAGAACCACAGGGCGGGAATCGAAAAGAACAATGGAAATCCCCTGAAGAGCGAATTGTTCGCGAGATCCCAGAGGTTGTTATTTCCTCCACCGAATGCGTTGAGCGAAAGCAGAATTTCTTTATCAAGACTCATAAGTGTCGTCGTTAATGAATTCATCACATCAACCTGGAGTTGGCCGCGATCCTGCTATTACCTGCACCCTCTGCTGGTCAATAAAACAATCGTGCGGCGCGCCTGAGCGGCTTGATCTTGTTGAAGCAGCGCTCGTGACGTTGCGCTCCCTGTAGAGATCGGCGTCGTAAGTGTTCGGGAAATCATGGATGGGTTGTTGTTCTGCGTGGCAGATTGCCACCTATCGCGTTTGGTCTTGTTCGCGATAAGGGCCATCCGCGCATGGCTTTGCTCCGTCTACATCAAGAGCTTGAATTCATAACTCAGCCGCGCACAAAACTCCCATCAGCCAATTTTCAAATGACCTCCAAGAACGAAAATGATCTCAGAGTCGATTTTGTGAAGTGGTGCGCTCGGAGGGACTCGAACCCCCACGATGTTACTCACTGCCACCTCAAGGCAGCGCGTCTACCAATTCCGCCACGAGCGCTGAAAATCGAGCCGAAGCTGGCGCTCCGACCGGATCGACGGCGCCGATGTAACAAAACAATGGTGGGGGGACAAGGCCCAGCTAGAGGTTGTTCCCCTTTCTGAAGAGGCTCGGAAGAGCATCGCCGCCGGAACCAGAACGATATTGGAATCAGTAGCTTCAAGCGCCCTCCTGATCCGGGCTCCGATCCCGGCCCGGACCTGTGGACTTCAAGTCCGAGCCGAGAGGCTTATCTGTGGTCCGGCGTCCGCGGCAGCATCTGCTTGACTTCGACCGCGATGCGATTGCGATTGACCACCACCACCCCGCTGGCGACCGGCAGGTTGTTGGCGAGGATCTTGACCTCGTCCTGCTCGGTGGCATCAAGCTCGATGATGGCGCCGCGGCTGAGCCGCATGACCTGATGAACGGGCATCGACGTGGTCCCCAGGACCACCATGAGATCGACGGATACTTTATCGAGCGTCGCCACGAATACAGACTCACGGACCATGCAAATTGCTGCGGTTCCAGACCACCACGTTATGGTTAGACAATGGTTAACAACCGCCAGACCCTCGATTTGAAGCCGTTTGCAGCCTCGCCCAGTGAGCCTGTGGACTGGCTGCTGTCCGATGCTCCCGTGCCCTATCCGGAGGCCGTTGCCGCCATGGAAGCGCGGGCGGCGGCGATCGCCTCGGGCGAGGCTCCGGAACTGGTCTGGCTGCTGGAGCACCCGCCGCTCTACACCTCCGGCACCAGAGGGCGCGAAGCCGATCTGCTCCAGGCCCGCTTTCCGCTGTTCGCGACCGGCCGTGGCGGCCAGGTTACCTATCACGGCCCCGGCCAACGCGTGGCCTATGTCATGCTGGATTTGAAGCGTCGCCGTCCCGATGTGCGGGCGTTCGTCGCCGGCCTCGAGGAATGGATCATCCGAACTCTCGATGCCTTCGACGTCAAGGGAGAGCGGCGGGAGGATCGGGTCGGCGTCTGGGTGGCGCGCCCGGACAAGGGACCGGGCCATGAGGACAAGATCGCGGCAATCGGCGTGCGGCTGCGCCGCTGGGTGTCGTTCCACGGCGTCTCGCTCAATGTCGAACCCGACCTCAGCCATTTCGACGCCATCGTGCCCTGCGGGATTACGGACGCGCGCTACGGCGTCACCAGCCTCGCCGATCTCGGCGTTCGTGTCAGGCTGACCGATGTCGATGCCGCCCTCCGGCGCGCATTCGGAGAGGTGTTCGGCCCGTCGGAACTGCGCCTGCCGGAGACGACGGCCTGACGATCAAGAGGCTGGGCTATTCTTGCGAGGCCGATCTTGCGAGGCCGAGCGATTGCAGTCCGAGTACTCCGGTGCGATTTTCTGTGCGCCGCGCGCGCCTTCGGTAGACTCGGCGAGACCGAGAATATCTCACAGATCGGATCGGAGCAGCCGGAAGTAATTTGCATTTTTTGCAAAGAAGTCCGGTAATGCCTCGGCCTTGCATCGGCCCGCGCTGACAAGCACACATCGCATAGCAGCGTCGCCAAAATGACGATAACTCGCATGGTTTCTTCTCAGATATACTTTAGAGGCTGGTTAGTAGTGTCTCCGGCAATGGGACTGCCGGGTCCTACAGTTCCCTTGAGACCGGCAGTCCCGATTTACGCTTCAGCGCATCCGGCTTTCGTTGCGGATCAATTCCAGCATGGTCTTGCACGCCAGCAGTGCATCCCTGGCCTCTTTGAGAAGCTCGGTCGCTCGGCGGCTTTCCTCAGCCGTGTCATGCACCGCCGCCATCATGTCGTGCAGCGGCCACATTATGAGCCATTGCGGGATCTGCTCGCGCGGTGTGGCCCTGTCCTTGCTGGCGCGGAAGATCAGGTAGACGCAGCCCAGCAGAATCAGTACCGCGACGGCCGCCTGTATGATCGGAAACTGCCCGAGAGCGCCGAACGCTTTGCCAGACACCCCGTCCATGGCGGCCGATATATCCGCAACTGATAGCGCTCACTCGGTCACCGTCAGCATTGGCGACACGATCGACATCAAACTTGTGGTGTCCGGCTCTGCGACTCAAACGATCCATGACGCGGTCGTCCGCTTCATAATTTAAGGATAATCCAGAAATGGCTGAAGGCATCCGAACGCCAACCGTTCCACTTGGAACCGACCTTGGTGAATTCCTCGGTCATGAAATCGTCGGCGCGACGAGGTCCATAAAACGGTTCTCGCGGTCGAGCGTCCTTGGTCCGATCGATGCGGCTGTTCACGGCTTCAACGCGGGCGGCGGTGTCATCTTCACGACGAAGGCGCAAGCCAATTCCTCTCTTGCTTATGATGCAAACAAAATGGCGTGGGTCATCAACGATCCTACACCAGCGAACAATGGCGTATATCAGAAGCAGGGCGCGTCAGGTTCGGAATCGTGGACAAAGGTCGCCGAACTTCCGGTAAGGTAAGGTTTGGCTGCCGTGGCGCGAACGTTCGCCTACGCCGTCGGGAGTTGCGAAAAACGCTCGCCGGGCCGGATCATCTTCAAGGCGTTCGCCGTCACGGGCTGATCTTCGACCGCATCAACGCGTGCGGACTCCGGTCCAAGCCGGCAGCGTGCCACCATGTCCGCGACGGCATCGGCCGGCCCCGCGAACAAGGCCTCGACGCTGCCGTCGCGGCGATTACGCACCCAGCCGGCAACGCCGAGACGGATCGCCTCGCGCATCGTCCAGTAGCGAAAGCCGACGCCCTGAACGCGGCCGCGGATCACGATCTGACGAACCACGTTGGCCATCTAGCCTTTCATTTCCGGCAACTTCACACCGCGGGCATACAAGGTTTCAAGGCGCTGGCGAAAGTCTCACTCACGCAAATTCGAGGATCAGCGCATCCACCGCCAGCGTCGCGCCGGGGACCGCCGCGATCGTCTTGATCACTCCGTCGTGCTCGGCGCGCAGCACGTTCTGCATCTTCATGGCCTCGATCACCGCCAGCGTCTCACCAGTCTTGACCTCCTGTCCCTCGGTCACCGCAATCGAGACGACGAGGCCTGGCATCGGGCACAGCAGCTTCTTGCCGGTGTCTGTCACGGCCGCAACCGGCATCAGCCGCGCCGCCGCCGCCTCGGTTTCGGTAAACACGTTGATCGCAACTTCGAATCCCTGATGCGCGAGCTGGATGCCATTGGGCATCGGCCGCACCTGCATCGCAATGGGATGCCCGTCGAGCGTGCCTTGCCAGACCGGTTGGCCCGGCACCCATCGCGAGAGCAATCGATGTGCATTGCCGACATCACCATCCTCGCTGACGAAGCGGACCGCGATGGCGTCGCCATCGCGCGCGACATCGAGCAGGATTTCATCGCGGTCGAGCCAGACTGCGCGGCGGCCTTCGCGCGTCACCACGCGCCCGTTCATCTGGCCGGAAATCTGCCGCTTGCGCTCGCCGAGCATGTGATCGATTGCGGCCGCCACCGACGCGAGTCTCCGCGCGATCTCGCCTTTCGGCGCTCGCGTCGTGAACCCCTTTGGAAATTCCTCGGCGATGAATCCGGTCGAGAGATTGCCGGCGCGCCAGCGCGGATGATGCATCAAGGCCGACAGAAACGGAATGTTGTGCCGGATGCCGTCGATATAAAATGCGTCGAGCGCATGAGCCTGCGCTTCGATGGCGGCGGCGCGCGACGGCCCATGGGTGACGAGCTTGGCGATCATCGGGTCGTAAAAGATCGAAATCTCGCCGCCCTCGTACACGCCGGTATCGTTGCGCACAGTAATGCCGTCCTGGCTCATCTCGGCCGGTGGTCGATATTTGACAAGACGCCCGATCGAGGGGAGGAAATTGCGGAACGGGTCTTCGGCATAGACGCGCGATTCCACCGCCCATCCCGTTAGCGTCACGTCCTTCTGCGCGATCGCGAGCTTTTCTCCGGCAGCAATGCGGATCATCTGCTCGACCAGATCGATGCCGGTGATCAACTCCGTGACGGGATGCTCGACCTGCAGCCGCGTGTTCATTTCGAGAAAGTAAAAGCTCTTGTCCTGCCCCGCGACGAATTCGACCGTGCCCGCCGAATCGTAGTTCACCGCCTTGGCCAGCGCGACGGCCTGCTCGCCCATCTTGCGCCGTGTGGTCTCGTCGAGCAGCGGTGACGGCGCCTCCTCGATAACCTTCTGGTTGCGGCGCTGGATCGAACACTCGCGCTCGCCGAGATAGATCACGTTGCCGTGCTTGTCGCCGAGCACCTGAATTTCGATATGGCGGGGATCGACGATGAATTTCTCGATGAAGACCCGATCGTCGCCGAACGACGACTTCGCCTCCGCCTTCGCGAGATTGAACCCCTCGACGACCTCGGCGGTCGCGTGCGCAATGCGCATACCTTTTCCGCCGCCGCCGGCCGACGCCTTGATCATCACGGGATAGCCGATCTCGTCGGCGATTGTCACCGCGTGCCTGTCGTTCTCAATCACGCCGAGGAAGCCGGGGACCGTCGAGACCCGGGCCTTGGCCGCAGCCTTCTTGGATTCGATCTTGTCGCCCATCGCGGCGATCGCGCCGGGATTGGGGCCGATGAAAATCAGGCCAGCGTCCGCGAGCGCACGCGGGAACGCCTCGCGCTCGGACAGGAAGCCGTAGCCGGGATGCACGGCCTGCGCACCGGTCTTGCGGCACGCCTCCACGATCGTCTCGATGACGAGGTAGCTCTCGGCCGCCGGCGGCGGGCCGATCAGCACAGCCTCATCGGCAATCTCGACGTGAAGCGCGTCGCGATCCGCCTCCGAGTATACGGCAACGGTTTCGATGCCCATCCGACGGGCCGACCTGATGATCCGGCAGGCGATCTCGCCGCGATTGGCGATCAGTATCCGTTTGAACATGAGCCTGTTGACCTGCAACCTTGAGGCGCGGTCCAATCCCCCGGACGGTGCGCGCGATCTGGCCTACGGACGCGGCGTACCCGTTCCGTCGTACAGAAAAACAAAACGGGAGCAAAGGCTTTTCAGCAGGACCGTGCCTCGGACGAGCTTACTGCCAGAAACGGGATTCATGTTTTTGGTTTGACGCGTTTCTTCACGCGAACCGGCATCCATCCTCGGGTCAAGCCCGAGGACATGCTTTCGTTCGAAAACGCTACAGAAACGGCGTGAGCGAGCAACCCGTCGTTCGTCGTCTCAGCAGGTTTCGCACGGCCTACATGCCGATATCAAAAAGGTTTGGAAGATGCGTCAGCGGCAGGGTCGCCGCCCCGATCAGGCTCGCGACCAGCGCCATCAACTGACGATTGCTGCGGCGTTTGCCGCGCATCTGGCTTGCGATCCACTCCAGCACTTCGATATTGACGCCCACCGCCCTGGTCGGCGCCCAGCTCTCGATGGCCGTGTCCGGCGACAGCGCGATGCTGCGCGGCGGCACCGGAAGACCTGATGCAGCCGCGGCGTGGTGCACGATCGCCTTGGCAAAAAGATCGTCAAACCGCCCGTCATCGCTTCGCTCAGTCGCAACATCGTTAATTTCGAAAAGAACTTCCGCCTCCGCCCGGCTCACCGGCTGGTTATTCACGGCGGCGGCGGTCAAAAGGCGCACGCACCAGGACGCGTCGGTGGGGTCGAGCACGCGGGAAAAATGAACGCGGCCGCGCGCGGTCGGTCCCTCCCCCGTGATCACGCTGTCACGGACCGTGGCAAGCGCCGCGACCACGGCCTCCCGGCTGACAATGGCGGAAATGTCGATCGGGCCGCCGGCGGCGGACATGTCGGAAAGCATGGGGTGGTTCTCGCTTCTGGATCAAATCAGCAATTTCACGCGGGCGTGAATCGTTCGTTAAAAATCAGACAATCCGTCGTCGTGCTTTTGAATTTACCCGACTGCTCGGTTTGTCACGGCGATGTGGATCGCCGTTCAAGACGATCGCAGCACGTTCCGGCGCGGGCGGGGCAACATCACGGCATTCCCGATCACAATGTCGTAGGCGTTGTCGTAGGCGTTAATTCGCCGCACCTGCCGGCTATCGACAGGAAGATGCTCCGCAACGCCCGCCGGGAAAAAAGATATTGCCCTTTTTCATAACCGGTTTCGTTTCGTAATCGTGCGGCCTATAGTTGCCGCACCTATGGGTTAACTGTGACACGAGGACGTAACTATGACTTTATCGATTGGTACGCCTGCCCCTGATTTCGAAGCCGAGAGTACCGAAGGCCACATCAGCTTCCACAAGTGGCTCGGAGATGGCTGGGCTCTGTTTTTCTCTCACCCGAAGGATTTTACGCCGGTCTGCACCACTGAGCTGGGCGCCGTCGCACGGCTCAAGCCGGAGTTCGACAAGCGAGGCGTCAAGCTGATCGGCATCAGCGTCGATCCCACAGACAAGCATCACCTGTGGTCCAAGGACATCGAGGAGACGCAGGGCGTCGCGCCGAACTATCCGTTGATCGCCGATGTCGATTTCAATGTCGCCAAGCTCTACGGCATGCTGCCGGCTAGCACCTCGGGCGATGTCAACAAGCGGACGCCGGCAGACAACCAAACCGTGCGCAACATCTTCGTGATCGGCCCCGACAAGCAGATCAAGCTGGTACTCATCTACCCGATGAGCACCGGCCGCAACTGGCAGGAAGTGCTGCGCATCATCGACTCCCTGCAGCTCACCGCCAAGCACGGCGTCTCGACTCCGTCGGACTGGAAACAGGGCGACGACGTGTTCTTCTCCGCCGCGGTCCCGGAGGAAGAGGCCCGCAAGAAATTCCCCAAGGGCTGGAAGTCGCCGAAGCCGTATTTCCGTATTGTCGAGCAGCCGAAGTAACGCAGACAGGCGTCGACCTCAGAAAAGCGCATGAAGGGACGCCCTCGCGTCCCTTCATGATGATTACGCACCCCTCGATGCCTGGCCCGCAGCCGAAATCGAGACGTGTCGATTCCGAATTGACCGCGCTCTGTAATTGGTGACGTTCCTGAGAATCTGAAGTTGCTTCGGCGTCCTTTATTTGCCGTGACAGCATTCGGCCCCGGGCAGCCACCTTGCGCCTGCCGCCCCACAGAGCCCCCACCCGGCCACGCAACACCGCGATGCCAAGCCATGCCGGCGTGTTACAAAATCGCGATTCATCGTTTGCGGCCTATAGCGCCCGAACCTATGCTATGCGGCAACACGAGTTTGCCGCGGGGTGCTCGCGCGCTTTTCACATAAGCACCGACAAAGAAGAGAAATTGCCATGCAAGTTCGCGCCGCAGTCGCCGTTGCCGCCGGTAAGCCGCTTGAAATCACGACCGTGGAACTTGATGGCCCGCGCGAAGCCGAAGTCATGGTCGAAATCAAGGCCACCGGTGTCTGCCACACCGACGAGTTCACCTTGTCCGGCGCCGATCCGGAAGGGTTGTTTCCGGCGATCCTCGGCCATGAGGGCGCCGGCGTGGTCGTCGATGTCGGCAAGGGCGTGACCTCGGTGAAGAAAGGCGATCACGTCATTCCGCTCTACACGCCGGAATGCCGGCAATGTCCGTCATGCCTGTCGCGCAAGACCAACCTCTGCACGGCAATCCGCGCCACGCAAGGCGCCGGGCTGATGCCCGACGGCACGTCGCGCTTTTCTTTAGACGGCAAGCCGATCCATCACTACATGGGCACTTCGACTTTCGCCAATTACACGGTGCTGCCGGAGATCGCGGTCGCGAAAATCCGAGAGGACGCGCCGTTCGACAAGGTCTGCTACATCGGTTGCGGCGTCACCACCGGCATCGGCGCGGTCATCAACACCGCGAAGGTCGAGCCCGGCGCCAAGGCGATCGTGTTCGGCCTCGGCGGCATCGGACTGAACGTGTTGCAGGGCCTGCGGCTTGCTGGCGCCGACATGATCATCGGCGTCGATCTCAATGACGGCCGCAAGGCATGGGGCGAGCGCTTCGGCATGACGCATTTCGTCAACCCGACGGAGCTTGGCAAGGACCTCGTCCCTCATCTCGTCGACATGACCAAGTCCGGCGCCGATCAGATCGGCGGCGCCGACTACACGTTCGACTGCACCGGCAACGTCAAGGTGATGCGCCAGGCGCTGGAAGCCTGTCACCGCGGCTGGGGGCAGTCGATCGTGATCGGCGTCGCGTCCGCCGGCGCGGAGATCGCGACGCGGCCGTTCCAGCTCGTCACCGGTCGTATCTGGAAAGGTACGGCGTTTGGCGGCACACGCGGCCGCACCGACGTACCGAAGATCGTCGACTGGTACATGCAGGGCAAGATCCAGATCGACCCGATGATCACCCACACCATGCCGCTCGACGACATCAACAGGGCGTTCGACCTGATGCACAGAGGCGAGTCGATCCGCAGCGTCGTGACGTTCTGAGAGGCCGAGCTAATAATTCGGTGATCCTGCCGAAGCGGGCCGTTGCAGCGGCGCGCCGTCGAGCCGTGCGATCTGTTCGGCAAAATGGCGATAAAAATCCTGCATGTCCTCGCTGGCGAGTTCGTGACACCCCGCCAGCGCGGCGCTCGCCTCATGCGCACGACCGGCTTTGATCCCGGCCAGCAGCGCGCCGTGCAGACGCCTCCATTCGACGAATTCCGGCGACGCCGCCACCGCCTCGTCGCCCGCGATCGCGTAAATCTTGGTCGGCCGGGACTTGCCTTTCAACAGGATTTCACCTGCCTCAAGCAGCGCGATCCCCCTGGCCCGCTGCGCCACGTCTTCCGAGACCAAAAGGTCAACATTGAGCGCCTTGCTTGCCGACTCGATCCGGGCCGCCACGTTCACAACATCGCCCATGGCGGAATAATTGAAACGCCTTTGCGATCCCATGTTGCCGACGCAGGCCAGTCCGGCATTGATGCCGATCCCGATCCTGACGCGGGGGTCCTCGAAACCGCGCGCGGAAAACCCGAAGACGTCGGAGTCGTTGAGCGCGTCGAGCGCCTCGCGCATCTTGAGCGCGGCGCGGCAGGCCCGTGTCGCATGATCGGGAACGTCCACCGGCGCGTTCCAGAACGCCATGATCGAATCGCCGATGTACTTGTCGATCGTCCCTAGCTCGTCCTGGATCGCATCCGACAGCGGCGACAGCAGCGTATTGATGAAATCGACAAGTTCCGTCGCCGTCAGAGCTTCGGAGATCGGCGTAAAGCCACGCACATCCATGAACATGACGGAGATGTCGCGGGACTCGCCGCCGAGCCGCATCGCCTGCGGCGAATTCTCAAGCTGCGACAGCAGCTCCGGCGCGAGATACTGCCCGAAAGCTTGACGCACGAATTTCTTCTCGTGATCGGAGGCGACGTGAAGCACGCGCTCGACGGCGATATAGACCGCCAGCGCCGCCAGCGAGGGGAAGATCGGATCGATCAACAGCCGGAAATGCGAAAACGCGATCCACGATCCCGCGAGCCCTGCCACGAACACCACCACGCCGGCATAGAATGAAAACCGGGCGCCGAACGTCAGAACCAGGCCTGCGACCAATGCGCCGAACAATACGGTCAGGACGATCTCGAGCCCGTCGGTCCAGTCCGGGCGCTCGATGAAGTCCTGCGCGAGGATCTGTTCGATCAGTTGCGCCTGGATCGCCACGCCCGGGACCAGCCCGCCGAGCGGCGTCGCGCGTGCATCCATCAGACCCGCGGCCGACGCACCGACGAGGACGATCGCGCCGTCGATGCGGGGCTTGACCTCAGCCTCCTTGGCAGGGTCGAGAACGTCTTTCACCGACACGTAACGTTGCGGCCGGTCGCGGCTGAAATAGACCCAGGACTCGCCGTTGCTGGTCAGTGGCAGCTTGAACGCGCCGACGCGCATATCGATCAGCGCCGCGTGACCGGTGTCGCTGTCGCCGCTCGATCCGGTCCCGCGGACGATGATGCTTTTCTGGTTCTGGGCGACGCGCAGCGCCTCGATCGCAAGGCCGGGATAGATGTGCGCACCGTCGGAAAACAGCATGGGGACGCGGCGGACGATGCCGGCGCGATCGTGCGAGCTCAGATTGATGCCGCCGATCCCCGCGGCCGCGTCGTTGAAGATCGGCAGGTTCGATACCGTGCCATGAAACGGCGCAAGCACCTTTGTCGGATTGACGCCGACAAAGGCCAGTCCGGCCCGAACCGGCGGACGCTTGTCATTGGCGGCGTTGCCGGCGGCAAAGCCGAGCACGACCCCCGTCTTGCCGATAGCATCCGCGAACGCCCGATCGTGATCCGGCAGGTTCGCGAGCAGTTTCATGGTCTGGTCGAGATCGGGTGAGCCGGAGTCCTTCAAGTCGTTGGCAAGCCGGCTCGGCGTGGTGCGATCGGGTTCAGAAAAGATGACGTCGTAGGCGATCACGCCGGCGCCAAGGTCGGCAAGCCGGCGGGTCAGCGCGGCAAGACGCGTCCGCGGCCACGGCCATTGTCCGTATTCGGCGATCGAGGCCTCGTCGATATCGACAATCCGCACCGGCAGGTCGGTATAGTCTCGCGGCTTAAGCCGCTGATAGGTATCGAACGTGCGCTCCTTCAATTCGGTGACGATGCGCGGATCGTAAGCGCGCAGCGAGGTGAGCAGCACAAGCGTCGCCACCGCCGCACCGACGGCGCGGAGATTTTTATTGCGCATCAGGCGGCGTAGACGCGCCCACGCCAGCATGGCCCGCACGCGCAAGGTGCCGCGCAAACGCGCCGCAGCCTTCATCGTCCGGCCTCGATTGCAGATGCGACCAGATGGCCAATGCTGCCGATGCAGGTCGAAAGGTGAATCATCGATCCGCGGCGCGCTCCTGCGAACCACCCGGGCAAGCTGAGATCGGCGCAACGAAGGGACGACGACAAAGGTCTTAATCCGGTTCGATGATTTGCGATCGGTGGTTCGACAACCCGCCGGAACAGCGAGACGGCGCGAATGTTACCGGCACACTAGCGCGTATTCCGCAAAACCGGTATCCACTTTTGCGAAGTACGCGCTTAGAGAACACGTCCGGCTCAAAACCGCGCGGTCGGTCCGATCGAGACTGAAAAGTTGTCGGTCGTGTAATTCGGCAGCGTGGAATCGATCTTCATATATTGGACCTGCGTCCGCACGCCGACGTTTTTGTACACTTGCGCATCGAAGATCGCGCCGTAGCGTTGCTCCCTGTCGTTCCGCGCCGTGAAGGGGTCGACGATCGGATTGGACGCATCATAATTCGCCCAGCTAAAGCCGATCGTCGGCGCGATCACGAACTGATGCGGCGTTCCGAACACCGACAGGGTGAACCCGTACGGAAAAGCCATGTCGATCGAGTAGCGCTTGTAGGAGTAATAGTCGAAGATCGCGCGATTCTGATCGTATCCGGCGCGCGCCGTCCAGTGCAGCGGTCCGAAGCGCAAATCCGACGTCACCGCCGCCGACAGCAGATCGCCGGTCTGCTGGCTGGCCGTCGGAAAGTTGGGCGAGTCCGAGAAATCACGGTGCCGCTGCTCGACGAACGCCTCCAGAAGCCCGAGATCGCCGACCGTCGTGCGAGCGGACACGCCGCCGCCGCCGGCCGAGAAATAATTGGCGTCCCCGAGCCAGACCTGATCGCCGATTCCGTAAAGCTTGAACGATGCGTTTTGGCCGATCCCGATGCGCGGGCCGACGACGAGTTCGACCAGGCCGAGATTGAACTGGTTGAGCTTGTACTGGCGTGAATTGACGCCGAGGAAGCTCGCTTCGATGGCGTCCCCACGCGTGCCGATCTTGTAGGCGTAGTTGGCTGTGAGTGTCTGGAAGAAATTCCAATCGGGCCGTTTGCCGAACGCGCCGTCGAGAAGTGCATCCTGACCCAGGGCGCGCACCATCAGGCTGCTGGGACCAAAGTTGGCGTTGGTCTGATAGCGGAAGCCGGAGGTGGTAAACACGCTGAACTCGTATCGCGCCAGCCGGCGGTCGATTTCGGTCAGATAGGCGCGGACCTGAGCCCTGATGTCATCAGGGGCGTCGGCAGCCTTGATGGCCTCCTGAAAATAACTGCGCGCGAGTTCATACGAGCCGAGCTTGAAATACAGCACGCCCAGTTCGAGTTTCACGCGCGGCAGATTCGGATTGAAGAACAGCATGCGTTCGAGCGCGCCGATGGCGGCTTCATAGTCGCCGCGCTTCACGGCCTGCTCGGCGAACTTGAAACTCACCTCCAGGTTGGAGGGGTTTTTGTACATCTGCTGGAACAGCGCGTCGTAGTCCTGCTGGACCACGACCGCTGCCGTGACAGGCGGCGCCGGCGATTGCGCCGCAGCCCCGGAGCAGCAGGCAATCATCGTGAGCAAAATGGATACGGTTTTCGCCGTCCGAACAAGTTTCACACCGCCACCCGAAACTATTTTTGATGCGAGGCTCCCTTTCCATCTCCGTGGAATATCGAGGAAATCCGCAACGTAATGGGCATCAGATTAGCGTCGGACGGCCCAATTGAAACAACCATAGCTGACGAGCGGGGTGATTTCAGCGCGGCGTCACCTTTTTGCCACACATTGAATTATTGAAATCAATGACTTGGCGGCGGCATGTCCCGAGTGATACGCAAGCCATAGAGAGACAGAAGCCCTCGCCCCGGTCGCCGCGATAGCCGCTTCGGACCGTCGGCGCAGCCATCGCTCCGGCGAGAGAAACGTGGCTGGTCCGAGCAAACCGCGTGACATCGAGACCCTGCCCTTTCTATAAAGGGACGCGTGCGCTCGTAGCTCAGCTGGATAGAGCATCGGATTTCGATTCCGAGGGCCGGGAGTTCGAATCTCTCCGAGCGCGCCACCTCCGCATTTAGACAAAAAATTATTCAATAGTTCAATAATGCGTGCTCGCGCTGATCGCTGTCGGGCCGGCACCGGGTCCAGTCGAAGCGCAGGAAGCCGTCCTGGAATCTACAGGGACGGCGATATGACCGCCATCCGCGACCTAGCAGAACTGGCTGAGTCAGGCAGAGCATCGATCGCGAATTGAACGCGCTGGTCAACGCCTCCCTCCGAAGTGAAAAGCGCGGCCAGTTCGCCCGAGTAACGAGAGTTGCCTGCCCAAAGTGCGACAGATCGCGCGGCCCCGGAACGTTTCAAGCGCCTGTCGCTTAACTAATTGTAGAGAAAGGAGAATATGTCCATGAAAAAAAGGAGAACCGACCACTTGATCGCCAGCGATAGAAAGTCTGGGAAAGCTGTCTACGGCGCCGAGAAAAAGAAGATAGGTTCAATCAAACGTGTGATGGTTGACAGGAAGAGCGGGGAAATTGCCCACGCTGTACTGGGTTTCGGCGGCTTTCTTGGCTTCGGCGATGATCATCACATGGTACCTTGGAATCTGCTAAGATACGACGCTGATCTTGGTGTGTACAGTTCCGACATAAGCGGGAGCCGACTGAAAGGCCGCCCGAAGCATGGCACCGAAACCATCTTTGATCGGAATGCCCGATACGCAGTGCTCCACAAGCATGATAACGAGTGGGTGATGCATCCCGGCTAAGCATTGGAATTTCAGTTACTGAAACTTACCCGCCGGGATGCCCGGCGGGTTTTGTGCGCCAGGCGTGATATCTGCCCCATTATCTTGGTGCCTGAAGGCCTGGGGACGACAGCCACTTGTCGATGCGCGACGCTGTTTCAGCTTGTCGTGCCTTTCGGATTAACCGCTCTCGCTCAACGCCGGGCTGAGTACCGCGCGCCTCCTTACGCAGGCGCTGAGCTTCATCCGACCATAACCAGACCCGCGCGACCGAAACCCAAAAAGAAAAATCAGCGTTCATTGGTTGAATTGGGACTGATCGACAAAATAGCCGCCGAACGATAGCGGCTCGACTCTTTCAGCGCCGCCATTAGGCAATGTCGGTATTTGGGTGCTGGAGCGGTGCATGCTTCGCAAACCGGCGATGGACGAATGGGCGTATTGCGCCGCAAGCGCTACCGCGTTCCCTTGAGCGCTTTGCGGACCGCATCAAACGTTCTTTTTTCGTCTGGTTCCTCCTGTTCGAACCAATGTCCGGCAGGATATTTGGCGATGCGGTGAGCAAAAAATGAGGCAGGCTGCCACGCGTCACGATTCTTCTTTTTGAATATGATGATGCCATCGCGCGTAAAGTACGACGGGCCTGTGATCTTACAATTCACCGAAAGCTGTAGCCGCCAAAGATCATCCTTTGATGCCTCGTCGGGCAGGACAACGTACTCGAGAGATACAGGGTTGCCGATTGTGCAGCGCCCTTTCTTCAGTAGATCGCCTAGTCCACCCTGCGCCGTAGCGACAAAGTCGTAGTTGGACGTATCACGTAAGAATGTAACGTCAGGCTCTGGGTAGTGGTCCGCTACCTCACGAGCAATCAGAGACAGCGCAAACGGTCGCCAGCCGAGTTCCATTGTTTTCGCGTAGGCTGGCCCGAGTGACATGACGCCGCTCGCCGATATATCCCATGTGATTGTGTGCTCGTCGTCTGGCTTGTCGCTTTGGCTTCTGGACCACGACAGGAACACGGGGTCTTCAGAGTCATGCTTCTGGCCGACCCCCCACCCTCTCGGGACAAAATGGGCAACCTTGGTAGCGTGAGACAGTATATCGTCTGTCGTCGCTCCATCTTGCGCTCGCCACGTTGTCTTGACCCTTTTTATCAACACGTCTTCTTCGGCGTATGCGCGCCCACAAATTGCGCCTATTATTGCGAACGTAGCAAAGAGCAGCGACCAACGATGGAACATAGGATTCTTGCGCCTTAAACAGGTTGCTTGATGCTTTGCGCATTTCGGTGATCGTGAGCGGCGATTTCACTCGATGGTGAGCGCTCGTTTCATTTGATCGTGAGCAGACATTTCAGGCGATCATGAGCAGCCGCTTTGGCCGACTTGGTGATTGGTTCAGGGGTTCGCGGCTTCGTCAAGCGTTCTGTTTCGCGCGTTCTGTTTTCGCATGCTTTCTCCGCTGAGTTGGAGGCGGTGGGCGTTGTGAACGAGGCGGTCCAGGATGGCGTCGCCCAATGTTGGGTCGCCGATGACGGCGTGCCATTGATCGACCGGGACCTGGCTGGTGACGACGGTGGAGGCGCGACCGTGGCGATCATCGAGGATCTCGAGAAGGTCGCGTCGCTCTGACGGGTTGAGCACCGACAGGCCCCAATCGTCGAGTACCAGCAGCTGCACGCGGCTGATGGTTTTGAGCAGGCGGCCATAGCGGCCGTCGCCGCGGGCCAGCGCGAGCGCCTCGAACAGGCGGGGCACGCGATGGTATTGGACCGATCGATTGTCGCGACAGGCCTTGTGGCCAAGTGCACAGGCAATCCAACTTTTGCCGAGCCCGGTTGCCCCGGTGATCAGCAGGTTCTGATGACGGGCGATCCAATCGCCGGCGATCAATTTGGCGAACACAGCGCGATCGATGCCGCGCGGCGTGCGCAGGTCGATATCTTCCACGCATGCGTTTTGCCGAAGGGCTGCGAATTTGAGGCGGGTGGTGAGACGTTTGGTGTCGCGCTCTGCGGCCTCGCGATCAACCAGCAAGCCGACGCGCTCCTCGAACGACAGCGCGTTGAGATCGGGTGATCGTCGTTGTTCCTCCATGGCCTTGGCCATGCCGGTCAAGCCGAGCGTGATCAGCCGTTCGTGGGTAGGATGTGTCAGCATAGGGATCTCCAGGGTTCAGTGGAAATAGTCCTGACCGCGGATGTTGCCGTGGCGCAGGGGGTGGTCGTCGGTTGCCTCGTCGAGGAATGCGCGATCCAGTCCGTTCTTGAGGATCGAACGGATCGAGGCGACGGAATGCGCCTTGATCAGGATGCCGCGCCGGCAGGCGGCGTCGATGCGGGCATCGTCGTAGCTCCTGGTCAGCGCCAGGATGCCGAGGCAGGTGCGAAAGCCTTGTTCTGGATGCGGCCGGGCCGCGATGACGGCCTGGAAAAACGCCGCGGTCGATGGGCCGATCTTCTCGCCGGCGGCGATCAGCCCTCCCGGCGTCCACTTGCCGTAGCGGCGATGCGCGCTCGGCATGTGGTCGGCAATTGTGGTGTGGCCGCGCCGGTTCGGCGCACGCGGGTGGCTGGCAATCCTCTGGCCCTTGTGGAAGATCTCGACCGTCTTGTCGGTGATGCGAACATCGACGAGTTCACGGATCAGGCGATACGGCGTGGAATACCAATGGCCATCGACCTCGACGTGATAATCGGGGGCGACGCGGCAACGCTTCCAGCGCGCAAAGACATAGGGCTGCTCCGGCAACTCCCCCAGCTTGGGACGGTCGACCTCGGCAAACAGTTCGGCACGGCTGGTGCCGAATCCGCGCATCTGCCGGGCGTTGAGCTCGACAACCAGGGTACGAATCGCAGCATTCAGCTCTGCCAGGGAAAAGAACCGTTGATTGCGCAGGCGCGCCAAAATCCAGCGCTGTGCGATCTGGACGGCGACCTCGACCTTGGCCTTGTCCTTCGGTCGTCTCGGCCTCGCCGCAAGGATCGCGGTGCCGTAATGACCGGCCATCTCGGCATAGGTTCGGTTGATCCCGGGATCGTAGCGATCGGGGTTGGTCACGGCGGCCTTGAGATTATCGCAGACCACGAACTTCGGCACGCCGCCGAGATACCTGAACAGGTTGGTATGCACGCCGATCCAGTCGGACAGGCTCTCGCTTGGGCAAGCCTCGGCGTAGGTGTAGTTCGAGGCTCCCATCGCCGCGACGAACAGCTTCATGGCGTGCGCTTCGCCGGTGATCGGATCGACGACGTCGATGGTGTCGCCGGCAAAATCAACGAACACCTTCTCCCCGCCGATGTGGGTCTGGCGCATCGACGGGCGCACGCGGTTCTTCCAGGCCTCGAAGGTCGTGCAAAACCAGGTGTAGCCAAAGCCGTCCGGATTGGCGGCGCGATACTCTTCCCAGAGCAGCAGGCGCGTCACGCTGCGGCGGCGAAGCTCCTTCTCGACAAAAGCCCAGTCCGGTATCGGGCGCCGGTCGCTTTGCGACGCTGACGCCGGTGCCGGGAATAGCAACAGTTCCAAGCCATCGTCGTCCATTCCTTCCGGAAGTGGCCAGGCGAGCCCCGCCAGGCGCGCTCGCCGCACGTAGCCATGGACCACGCCATTACTCACCCCCAAGGTCCGCGCGATGACCCGCTCGGTCAACCCTTGGTGCCTCAAACGTAAAACTTCTCTGATCCGGCGCATCGACAATCTCTCGGTAGGCATCGGGCTTCCTCATCGGTTGAATGAGGAACCCGTAACCCGGTTGAGTTTGTCGGCCGAAGCGTCAGGCACCCGCGAAAGGGGTGCTCACGATCGCCTGAAATCGCTGCTCACGATCCCGCGAAATCCCTGCTCACGATCATCTGAAATCGGTGCTCACGATCCCGCGAAACACGCAATGCTTCCGGTCGAAACGATAATTCCGCCTCGGAGAGCAATAAAATAAAGCACTATACGGCCCGCGTCAGATAGCTCAATGCACGTCATCGCTCTCCGCGTCCATCCCACCCCTTGTCACGCCAGACCGGCGTATCAAGGTTACGAGTTCAACTCTCGCAGGCGGCTCGCGAAGTTGCGGCAAGTCTCTCGGCCAATCTACACGACGACCGCAACCCCATAGCGGAATCGGAGAAGGTCATCTCGTCCCCCGGTTACCCGCCGCCTCCATGCAGGAGAGGCGGCGTGGGAGACCAGCCATGTCCTCCTGGAATCGAGGCGCATCGCAGGCTGGGAAGCTGCCGCTGAAGCCGAGTGGCGGTCACGGTGACAAGCACCTCCTCCCGTTGCCGAGCGAGGTCTTCATCCCTAGGTTGATAGCGCAGAGCGACGTGCTCTGCTTGTTCACTCGAAATCTGGCTCAGGGGGCAAAGTAGAGAAACAGACGTCATAACGTGGAGGTTATTTCCCATGTTCACGCAAATTCTCGATCCCACTGGCAATCTGTTTATGACATGGCTGGTCGCGCTCATTCCGGTCGCGGCCTTGCTCTTTATGCTGGCGGCATTGCGTTGGTCGGCCTGGGTGGCCACGCTCGTCGGCTCGCTGATTACGGTCGCGCTCGGCCTCTGGGTTTGGCATATGCCGGTGGACGACGGCATCCGGGCCTATGCCTACGGCTCGGCCACCGGTGTCTGGAACGTCGACTGGATCACGTTCTGGGGGGTGATGCTGTTTAACACCCTGGTCATCACCGGTACCTTCGACAAGCTGCGCCGCTGGCTGGTCGCGCAAGGCACGCAGGATGTGCGGGTGCAGACCATTCTGTTCGCTTGGGCCTTTGGCGCGCTTTTGGAAGGCTTGGTCGGGTTCGGTTATCCCTGGGCATTCGTGGCGCCGATCCTCATCGCGCTCGGCATTCCCGATCTCGACGCCATCCGGGTGGCGGCGATCGCCAACAACGCGCCCGTTTCCTATGGCGCACTTGGCGCCCCCATCATCGCGCTCGCCGCCGTCACCGGCTACCCGCTGCTCGCACTCTCCGGTTCTATCAGCAAGGTTGTCGCGGTGCTGGCGCTGCTGCCGCCCTGGATTCTGCTCTACCTGGTATCCGGCAGGAAGGGTATGTGGGGTGCGTGGCCATTAGCGGTGGTCGGTTCGCTCGGCTATATCGCCGGCCAATTGCCGGTGGGCCTCTATCTTGGCCCCTATCTGCCGGACGTTGCTGGCGCGATCGTATGCTTCATTTGCATCCTGATCCTGCTCAAGATCTGGCGCCCCGCGGAAGTTCTCGGCTACGGCGGCACGCCAGTGAGCGGCGGCACCGTCATGGCGGAGGCGCACGGCCTTTCTGGCCGCGATATCGTGCAGGCCTGGATGCCGATCGCGGTCCTGATCGTCGTTGTGGTCGCCTGGACCGGTCCCTGGTCGAAATTGCCAGGCGTCACGCTGCTGCATATGCAGGTGGCAGCGGCATCGTCAATCGCACCGGGCGCGACCATCGCGGCGGCCTTCAATTGGACACCGTTCGTGGGCGGCTCGGCGATCCTGGCTTCATGGATCATCGTCGCTTTGCTGCTGCGGGTGAACGGTCAGCAGCTTTCCGAGATATGGCGCAAGACCTGGTCGCAGATGTGGGGCGCTTGCCTGGTCGGCGTGTTCATCTTCGGCTTGGCCTACGTCTATAACTACTCGGGCATGGCGGCTTCGCTGGCCAAAGCCTTCTCCGCGCTCGGCGCTGGCTTTATCATTGTCGCGCCAATTCTCGGCTTTATCGGCGTGGCACTGTCGGGCAGCAACACCTCGACCAATGCCATGTTCGGCAAATTCCAGGCGTTGGTCGGGCAATTGCTGGGTTTTCCCGCGCTGTTATTGCCGACGGTCAACTCGGTGGGCGCCGAGATCGGCAAGCCGGTGGCACCGCAGACAGCGAGCGTCGGCGTTTCGACCACACGCTTTGTTCGCAACGAAGGCGAGGTCATCCGGCATAATTTTTTCTGGTGCCTGGTGGTGCTGGTTTATCTCATCATCATCAGCGTTGGCTTCTATGTGTTGGCTCCCGGCGCGATGACAATTTAAGGGAGCAGAACAAATCTTGCATGAAAGGGGCGCTTAAATCGCGCCCCTTTTTGCAACTGATGCTTGGCACCTTGGACGATCTACCGTGGAGACTTTTGTCGTAGTCGCAGCCTCTGTGATGGAACCGGGTGGAACTTTCGGCGCAATCAGGCATTATTGCCGGCATTCGCAACGGAGATTCCGATGAAAAAGATCGCATTTGCAACGTCGCTGGCCCTTGGGGCTGCGCTTCTCACGACTCCGGCCTCGGCGTTGCCTGCGAGCGGGCCGACCTCGATGCCGTCGCCCAGTGCCATCCAGCCGGTCCAGTTCTTTTACGGCGGACGGAACTACTGTTGGTACGACAACGGCTGGCGCGGCCCCGGCTTCTACTGGTGCGGCTATGCGTTCCGCCGTGGCATGGGCTGGGGCGGCGGCGCAGGCTGGCGTGGCTGGCATCACGGCGGCCACCACTTTGGCGACCATCGTGGCAGTCCTGGTCATGGCATGCATCGCGGCGGTCCAGATCGCTCCGGAATGCATCACGGCGGCGGAAGAGGCCATGGCGGAGGCCATCACGGCGGTGGTCATGGTGGCGGCGGTCATCATGGCGGTGGTGGTCATGGCGGTCGCCATTAGGCGGGTCCATCCTCGGTCGGCGTAGCGCGGGCTGCCGCGCTACGCTTTTCCCCTCCCCCGAAAGCCCTTTGAGAACGCCGCATAACTCAGGGATTGGTCTGCCATGTTGTGCGCGCCGGGATGAAGCACGTGCACGATGCTCATCCTGCATCGCGTCGATTGCCAAGCCTTCGGTTGCCCAAGCCGTTCCCCGCGGTCTTGTCGCATTGACGCGCTCGCGCCTTATTTGACATAATGGCGCCGGGACAAGACAAAAATGCCGGTTGCGAGCGGATCACCATGAAAAATGGGCTGTATTCGGTTCATATCGCCTTGCTCGACGGACGTGTGGGCAAGGGCAGCGGCGTCGTGATGTTCCGCGACGGCAAGATCCTCGGCGGCGATGCCTATCTGTTCTATACGGGCAGCTACTTCACAAAAGACGACGGTACATTCAGAGGCGAGGTTCTGGTCCAGCGCCATACACGGAGCCCCGATGCCAACCTGCTGTTCGGCAGTTCCGAATCCGTTGGCATCGGCGTAACCGGCACATTTACGGATACGACCGGCACGATGAACGGCACGGCGCTGGTCGGAAAGGCCAGTCAGATTTTCCAAGCGACGCTGCGCAAGCTGGCCGATGCGGATTGACCGCTATAAAGCCCCGCGGTTTTGTAGAACCCATAACGTCGCTCGCAGCCGTCGTTGCGAACCCCGGTATGACGTAGGCAACCACACTGGCTCGAGTCGTTACTCCGCGGCCAGTTCCATCGGTGCGACGCGCGGCAAAACGATGTGGACCCGTGTGCCCTCCCCGGATCTGGAGTCAAGATCGAGGCGCCCGCCGAGACGGTTCGTCACGATGTTGTAGACGATGTGCAGACCGAGACCGGTGCCGCCCTGATCGCGCCGCGTCGTGAAGAACGGGTCGAACGCCTTGCGCCGCACATCGGGGCTCATGCCGCAGCCGTTGTCGGAAAACAGAATCTCGACATTGTCCCGGCCCGCTCCCCTCACAGTGATATCGACCGCGCCGCCGTTGCCGTCCGGAAAGGCGTGCGCCAGCGAATTGAGGAAAAGATTAGTCAGCACCTGGCCGTAAGGCCCGGGATAGCTGTTCATCTTGAGATAGGGTTCGCAATCGACCGTCAGCGTCACATTGTACTTGCGCAGGCCGGGACGCAGACTCATGACGACCTGCTCGGTGAGTTCGCCGAGGTCGAAGGTCCGCTTGTCCGAATAGCTGCGGTCAGCGGCAACCTGCTTGAATGACTGGACCAGTTCGGCGGCGCGATTGAGATTGGCGACAAGCTGCGACGCCGCATCGCGATTGGTCGCGACGAACTCGTTCAGGCTCGAGCGCCGCAACGCCCCGCGCGCAACTTCTTCGGCGAACAGAGCGATCTTGCGCTCCAGCGACGAGGCCACCGTCAGGCTGATACCGACCGGATTGTTGACCTCGTGAGCGACGCCCGCCACGAGACGACCGAGTGCCGCGAGTTTCTCCGCCTCGATCAGCGAGTTCTGGGTTTCGCGCAGGTTGCCAAGCGCCGACTCGGCCGCGTCCTTGGCCTGCCGCATTTCCTGTTCGCTGCGTTTACGGTCGTCGATATCGAGCGCGACCGTGACGATGTTCTCGACGCGGCCGTCGGCGCCGCGGATCGGCAGCTTGTTGACCAGCCATTGCCGCATCGCACCCGACGCATCCTCATACTCTTCTTCGTAGAAGCCAAGCTCCTTGCCGCCCTCAAGAACCCGCCTGTCGCTCTCGTCGGTTTTTGCCGCACCGTAACGCGTCATCAGGTCGCTCGTCGTTCGCCCGATCGCATCCGCCGGTTCGATCGCGAAGATGCCGGCCATGTAGCGATTCATCAGGACGTAACGCAGGTCGGCATTCTTGACGTTGATCATCGCTGGCACGGTGTCGATCACGAGCTGCAGCAAGCGCCGTCCTTCTGCGATCGCCTCTTCGGCGCGCCGCTGCTCGGTGATGTCGCGAACCACGCCTTCGTAGCGGACGACGCGCCTGTTCTCATCGCGTACGGTGGTCGCGCTGTCAGAGAGCCAGAGAATGTTGCCGTCGCGCTGGCGCACCTGATACTCAAACCCGCGGACGGTCCCGTCGCGTTCCATCCGCAACTGGTATTCGGCGCGCGCATTCGGATCGACGTAGATCGTTTGCGCGCTGTCACCGATGTCGCGCATCAGATCATCCGGGGTGTCATAGCCGATTATCCGCGCCAGCGCCGGGTTGGCATCGAGCAGTTGACCAGCAGGCGTCGTGACATAGATGCCATCGACCGAGCCTTCGAACAGCTTGCGGTAGCTCTCCTCGGCAAGACGCTGCTCGGCCAGCGCGCGAACGGCGGCTTCCCGCGCCGAGTCCGCTTCAGCGAGCGTCCGGCGAAACACTTCGGCGGCGCGCGCGATATCGCCGATTTCGTTATCGACGTCGGTTGCAGGAATCGACGTCTCCTTTTCGCCGCCGGCCAACTTCCGGATCGCTCTCGCGATCGCCTTCAGGGGCCGGATCGTCCGCCGCACCACGAACATCGCCGCAAGCAGGCCAATCAATATTCCTACGCTGCCGAGAATGATGCTCTGCCATTTGGTTTCGGCCAGCGTCCGCGCGAAATCGCGCGACAGCACCTGCTCGCGTCGCGTGCTGAGTTCGCGCAACAATTCCGTTACCTGTCCGATCTTCCGGCCCTCGGTGCCCAGCACATCCCTGTCGAGATCGGCGATCCGATGCTCCCGCAGCGATATCGCAATCACGGCATCGGCGTAGACCTCAACGGCGGCACGCACCGCTGGCTCGTCGATGGGGATGGCGCGCATCTTTTCCGCCGACCGCTCCGCGGTGGTGGGATCATGCCCGAGCAGCGCGGCAGCGACATCGCTCTGGGCTCGAAACAGTGTTTTTGAGGCAGACTGATCGGCCACCTGCTCGATTACAGTCTCGAGTTTTTCGCGCAGCGGCGGCAGGGTCTCGATCAGCTTCGCGCGGCTTGCGATCAGGTTCGTCACCTGCTCTATGCCCTTGCGATAGGCCTCCAGCCGCGTCGTGACGCCGTCGATCATCTCCCGCTGCTCCGGCGCGAGCTTGATACGCGTCTTCTTCAGCAGTTCGTTCAGCGACGATGCGGCCCCCCACACCCGGCCGGACTGCGCACCTGGATCGGTGACGTAGTCTCGCGCCGCAAGTCGCAATTCGTTCATGCGGCGGTCGATTTCCTCGGCGAGGTCGCCGACGCTGTCCAGCCGCTGCAACTCGGCGAAGGTATTGTCGAGATGGCGCGTCGCGACGACGTTGGCCACGCTGGTTATCACCATGATCGCCAGCACCAGCGAAAAACCGCCGAAGGTGATCTGGCCGATCGACAGCGAGGATGACCGCATCCGCTGCAAAAATGCTCCGAACCCAGATAACATGATGTTTAAGACCGGCTCCCGACGGCCCAATATAGGCCGGATTGCAGCCTCGGGGAACATCAGGTCCATGTTAACGGGAGTGTCCCGCCCGGGTGGCCCGGCTTTTAGCCCAGAGGGCTATTGTCGCGCGCTCGTCCTATTCCGCGGCCATCTGCCGCGGCGTTGGCGGAGGGTCCGCAAAATCGCGCACCAATTCCGCATAACGGACTTTGGCGTCGGCCACCGCCTTCTCCTTGACCGGACCGTAACCGCGGATGCGATCCGGCAGTGACAACAGTTCGGTCGCGATCTCAATGTTAGCCGGTGAAAGCCTGTCGAGCACGAAGGCCACATCCTTTTCGTAACCCGCAATCAGATCGCGTTCCAACCCGCGCTCGGTGCTGTAGCCGAACACGTCGAAGGGGGTGCCACGCAAACCCTTCATCTTCGCCAGCAGACGAAAAGCCGGCAGCATCCGCGACCCGTCGTAGGGCTTCTTGGCGGGTCGCCCGAGCGCGTCCTTTTTGTTGTTGGCGAACATCGGCGGCGCGAGGTGGAAGCTGATCTTGTAGTCGCCTTCGAACCGGTCGCTTAGCTGTTTTTCGAAATGGCCGTCGGTATAGAGTCGCGCCACCTCGTACTCGTCCTTGTAGGCCAGCAGCTTTGCGTAATTGACGGCCACCGCGCGCGGCAGCGTCTCCCCGTAGCCGCCATCGCTTGCCGCCTGACGTACCCGCGTCACCATCGCGCGATATTTTTCTGCAAGCCTCTTGTTCTGGTAGTCGGCAAGGTAGGCCGAGCGGTGCGCAACGATCTCGTCGAGCGACATGTCTTCGAGCGTCTTCGGCGCCACGGTCTCGTCCTTCCCCTTCATCATCGCCGCGAGACGCGCAGGATCGGCCGCCGCAAGCCGCCCCAGCCGGAACGCCTCGATATTCATCTTGACGGCAACACCGTTCACCTCGATCGCCTGCTCGATCGCCGCCGCCGACAGCGGCAGCAGGCCTTTCTGATAGGCGTACCCCATCATCATCATGTTGGTGGCGATGGAGTCGCCGAGCAGCATCTCGGCCGGCCTGGTGAAGTCCAGGAAGGTCGAGTCCTTGCGCAACGCGGTTTCAAGGACGCGGCCGACCTTGCCGCTCTGGAAATTGAAATCGCGGTTGAGAACGAAGCCGGCAGTGGGAATGAGGTGGGTATTGATGACCCCACGGGTGCGGCTCGACTCGCACAGCATCAACGTATCCCTGGCAGCCGCCACCACCTCATCGGCGGCTATGACGAGATCGGCGGTGCCGGTGACGATGCGCGAACAGGTCACGTCAGCGGGTTTCTCCGACAGCCGGACGTGGCTCAGAACCGCGCCGCCCTTCTGGGCGAGGCCTGACATATCGAGGATCATGCTGGCCTTGCCCTCGATATGCGCGGCCATGCCGAGCAGCGCGCCGATGGTCAGCACGCCGGTGCCGCCGACACCTCCGACCGCGATGTTATAGGGTTGCTCCAACGATAGCCGCGAAGGCGGTTCGGGCAGTTCGCCGATCGCGCCAAGGTCAGCCGGCGCGCGCTGGCGCAAGCGCCCACCGTCGACCGTGACAAACGACGGACAGAATCCCTTGATGCAGGAATAATCCTTGTTGCAGGACGACTGATTGATGGTGCGCTTGCGCCCCATCTCGGTCTCCAGCGGCTCCACCGAAATGCAGTTCGACTGCACCGAACAGTCGCCGCAACCTTCGCAGACGGCGGGATTGATCAACACACGGCGCTGCGGATCTTCCATGGTGCCGCGCTTGCGGCGGCGGCGTTTCTCGGCGGCGCAGGTCTGCACGAACACGATCGCCGAGACGCCCTTGATCTCGCGGCAGGTTTTCATGACCGCATCGAGGTCGTCGCGATGCGCGGTTCTGGTTCCCGGCGCGATATCGGCAGCCGGATAGGCGTCCGGATTCTCGGACACGAGGTAGATGTCGCGTATGCCTTCGGCGTGAAGCTGGAAAGTGATCCGCTGCGGCGACAGTTCGCCATCGATAGGCTGGCCGCCGGTCATGGCGACGGCATCGTTGTAGAGAATTTTATAGGTGATGTTCGCCTTGGAAGCGACCGCCTGACGGATCGCGAGGCTCCCGGAATGGAAATAGGTGCCGTCGCCGAGATTGGCGAAGATGTGCTTCTCCCCGGTGAACGGCGCGATTCCGACCCACGGCGCACCCTCACCGCCCATGTGAGTGAACGTTTCGGTGTTGCGATCCATCCACAGCGCCATGAAGTGGCAGCCGATGCCCGCCATGGCGCGGCTGCCGTCAGGCACCCTGGTCGAGGTGTTGTGCGGACAGCCAGAGCAGAAATACGGCACGCGCGCGATCGGGGCCGCCGTCTGCATCTGCGTCGCCTGCCGGCCGTTGAACCAGTCGGCTTTAGCGCGCAGCATTTCGGCGATTTCCGGATTGAGGTTGAGACGCAGCAGCCGCTCGGCCAGCGATGTCGCCAGCGATGCGACGCTCAATTCCTGCGCGAACGGGAGGAACGGCTTGTCGCGATCGTCCATCTTGCCGATGATGCGCGGCCGCACGTCGTCGCGCCAGTTGAACAGCTCCTGCTTGACCTGATTCTCGACGATCTCGCGGCGTTCCTCGATGATGAATATCTCCTCGAGTCCGACGGCGAATTCGCGCACGCCCTGCGGCTCCAGCGGCCATGGCATGCCGATCTTGTAAAGCCGCAAGCCGATTTTGGCGGCGACCTTCTCGGTGATGCCAAGCTCGTGCAAGGCCTGACGAATGTCCTCGTAGCTCTTGCCGGACGCCATGATGCCGAACCGCGCGTGCGGCGAATCCATGGTAATGCGGTTGATCTTGTTGGCGCGTGCGAACGCGACCGCGGCAAAACCCTTGTGATCCTGCAAGCGCCGGTCCTGATCGTAACGGTCGTCGGGCCAGCGCAGGTTCAACCCGCCCGGTGGCATCTCGAAATCGGTTGGCATGACAAACGGAGTCAGTTCATCGGCCAGGTCGATCTCGGCGGTGGTCTCTACCGTCTCGGTGATGACCTTCATCCCGACCCAGCAGCCGGAATAGCGCGACATCGCGATGCCGAGCAGGCCCATCTGGATTATTTCATGGATCGAGGATGGATAGAGATAGGGCATCAGCGCCGCGATGAACGCGTGGTCCGACTGATGCGGCACGGTCGAGGATTTGGCGCCGTGGTCGTCGCCAGCCAGGCACAACACCCCTCCGTTTCTCGCCGAGCCGGCGGCATTGCCGTGACGGAATACGTCGCCGCAGCGATCGACGCCGGGACCCTTGCCGTACCAGATCCCGACGACGCCATCGTAGCGTGCACCCGGCGAAAGGTGGAGCTGCTGTGATCCCCAGACCGCAGTCGCCGCGAGGTCCTCGTTCACGCCGGGCTGGAATTTGATGTTGTATTGGTCGAGATGGCTGCGCGCAGCGACGAGCTGTTGGTCGTAGCCGCCGAGCGGCGAGCCGCGATAGCCGGAAATGAAGCCCGCGGTATTGAGGCCCGCGGCGCGGTCGCGGCGGATTTGCGCCATCGGCAGCCGAACAAGCGCCTGAATGCCCGTTATGAAGACGTGGCCGGTGCCTTGGGTGTATTTCTGGTCGAGACTGATCGGACCCTGGTTGATTCCCATTGCGTCCTCTTGGCTCGCGGCTGCGACGGCTCTCTTACAGTTAGTTATGCGAAGCCTTTAGGACCAGTCTCTATCGCGGCACGAACCGAACACCTCAAAAGGCCGGAAGTTGGCATAAGCGTTCAAGCGGAACGCAATTTCGCTGCGAGACCAATTACCAAACGCCGGAGCTTTATGCCGCTATAACGCCCTATCCTGCAAGAACGCGATCGCGAGCTTCCAAACGGGTCGTGAACGCAACGCGACAAACCGAGCCAGCCTAGCCCGCATCACGACTGAATTGCGATGCAGGCCGGAACTCCTGATGGCCCAAACGATTTTCCTTATTGGGGAACGGAGGATGAGTATGGCTAACGAACGAACTTCGTCCGATCCTAATCAGCGCGACCTTGCCAATCACGACGTGCAGCCGGCCGAACGTCTTAGCGACAAACCGCAGCCGGAACTTGCGAGGAGCCCTGCAGGGAGCGGTGGCATCGCACTGTTGGTGATCGCCACCGTCGTCATACTCAGTACAGTGTTCTATGGCCTCAACAGCTCAGCAGGCCCAACCCAAACCAGTTCGGCCGCACCGCAATCGACAAGCCAGAACATGGCGCAAAACAACGCCCCGAAGCCGCCAGTGACGCCAGTTGCTCATGACGTAACGCCCTCCAACACGCAACCGGGCATCACCACCGGCGCAGCCTCAGCAAATTCAACCCAACCGGCGAATCCGCAGAGCAGTAATACGCCAGTTCCAGCACCAGGAAGTAACCGCGAGGCCACCACAGCAACCGCGAGCACCGCCGCAGTCGTTCATCGTCCCGTTGAGCATAAAAGCCTCACTCACCGTCCCGTTAAGCATAAAAGCCTCAGACGGCAAACATCGCATTCAGTTCACCACCGGGGTAGCTCGCGCCGAGTCCATCGAATGTACCATTCTCGGCAATCTCATTCGCTGCGCGCAAAAAGCCACCCCACGCCGCGCGGGCCAAGGCACCACCGACGCTGATGCGGCGAACGCCGAGATCGGCGGCCTCGGCGACACTGAGACCTGGCCAACCGATCAGCAGGTTGAACGGTTTGGGATGAACGGCCTTCACCACGGCGGCGATGTCGTCTTTCGATTTCAAGCCCGGTGCATAAAGGCAATCGGCACCCGCCTCCGCATAGGCCTGCAATCGCTCAATCGTGAGCTTGAGATCGGGCATCCCCCACAGGAAAGCCTCACAACGACCCACCAGCAGCACGCCGCTGCGATCGGCACCGATGGCTTGGCGGGCCGCGCGGATGCGCTCGATCGCCAGCGTCTTGTCGTAGAGAGGCTTGTCCCTGTCGCCGGTGGAGTCCTCGATGGACAGGCCGGCGACGCCTGTCTTCGCCACGCGCGATACGTTGGCTGCGACGCCTTCCGGCTCGTTGGCGAAGCCGTTTTCGAAGTCGGCGTTGACGGGCAGACCAACCGCCGCGCACAGCGCGGTCAGATGATTGCAGACCTCGTCCAGCGCGATGTGGTTGTCGGCCTTGCCGATCGACCATGCGAACCCGGCGCTGGTCGACGCCAGCGCCTTGAAGCCCATGCCCTGCAACGCCCTGGCGCTGCCGATGTCCCACGGATTGGGAATCACGAAGCAGCCGCTCTCGTGCAAAGAGTGGAATGCGGCGCGCTTTTCTGCGGTCGATGGCATCCTAAAGTGTCCTTCCCGTCTCGTTCGAGAGCGACTAATGTAAGCGATCGTGTATTTGTATATGTCCGCTTCCTCGACGTGAATGCTTTGGTATTGTTCGGCCCTGCCATCGAATCAAAAGCTTCAATTATCGTTTCGGTCGGGAAACAAGCCATCTGACCCGCGGCGCAGCGCCAATCGTGTTGCCAGATTTTCGACAGAGTTGTGGCCGAACCTCCCCGTGCGAGTCGCTAGAGTCGCCGCGCTGTCGCGGCCGAATGAGAGGACGATTTATGAAAGCACTTTTTGCAGCAGCATTTCTCGCTGGCACCATTGCGACATTCGGTATTGCCGACGCCATGCCGTTGGCGCCGGCGTCGGGCGTGAATGCTGACGTCATTCAGGTCGCCGGCGGCTGCGGTCGTGGTTACCATCGCGGGCCCCGCGGCGTCTGCATCGCAAACCGGCGCGGTCCGGCGTTCGATCGGCGGGAGCGTCGGTGGGAGCGTCGTATGGAGCATCGTCGGTGCCGACACTGGGGTCCGGGCCGCCGCGCCTGCCGCACCTGGTGGTGAGACACAGGATTCCCACCATTCGGCGGGATTCCTGTTTACATTGCGCGAAAAGGGCGGGACCGATCCCGCCCTTTTTTATTTCAGAGCCTTTTCGCTTCTGATGGAATCAGAAGCTGGGCTCTATGATTTTGAATTGATGCGTTTTCTTCACGCAAACCGGTGCCCATCCTCGGGTCAAGCCCGAAGACACGCTTCGCTCGAAAACGCTCCAGTTCTTCAGATTGTCTTAACAACTCCGCTCGCGACCGAATCTCGGGTCGGTGGCCGCTGGCGGGACGTTTCCGTGCACATTCCGGACGCAGCCGAACTTCGGCATTCGCGATCCGGCGTTCTGCGGTTTTCTCACTTGCTGTGGCCGGCTTACGAGCGACGTTCACTCCCCGTCGATGCTCATGCCTCAGGCGCAAGAAAACCCGCGGCTCGCACCGCGGGTTTTCTTTGGATCGCATTATGATGTCTCAGTGCGCCAGAACCGCCAGCAACAGCAGTGCCACGATGTTGGTGATCTTGATCATCGGATTGACCGCAGGACCAGCCGTGTCCTTGTAGGGATCGCCCACGGTGTCGCCGGTCACCGCCGCCTTGTGCGCATCGGAGCCTTTGCCACCATGATGGCCGTCCTCGATGTACTTCTTGGCGTTGTCCCATGCGCCGCCGCCCGAGGTCATCGAGATCGCAACGAACAGGCCCGTCACGATCACGCCGAGCAGCATTGCGCCTACCGCCGAGAACGCAGCGGACTTGCCGGCAGCACCACCGCCGGCGATCACGTAGATCAGGAAATAGACGACGATCGGCGACAACACCGGCAACAGCGACGGAATGATCATTTCCTTGATCGCCGCCTTTGTCAGCAGGTCCACCGCCTTGCCGTAGTCCGGCTTGTCGGTGCCCTTCATGATACCCGGCTTTTCGCGGAACTGACGACGCACTTCCTCGACGATCGCACCGGCCGCACGGCCCACGGCGGTCATGCCCATCGCGCCGAACAGGTATGGCAGCAGGCCACCGAACAAGAGGCCGACCACGACGTAGGGATTGTTCAGCGAGAAATCTGGGTTGACGCCTTGAAAATAGGGGTATTGCGCGGCATCGCCGATGAAGAACTTGAGATCCTGGTTGTAGGCCGCAAATAGCACCAGCGCGCCGAGACCGGCGGAACCGATCGCGTAGCCCTTGGTGACTGCCTTTGTGGTGTTGCCGACCGCATCGAGCGCATCGGTCGATTTACGCACTTCCTTCGGCAGGCCAGCCATTTCCGCGATACCGCCGGCATTATCCGTGACCGGACCGAACGCGTCGAGCGCGACGACCATGCCGGCCAGCGCCAGCATCGTGGTGGTGGCGATCGCGATGCCGAACAGGCCGGCAAGGCTGTAGGTGACGAGGATGCCGGCAATGATGACGATCGCCGGAAGGGCTGTGGCTTCCATCGAGATCGCGAGGCCCTGAATGACGTTGGTGCCGTGCCCGGTCACCGAGGCCTGGGCGATCGACTTCACCGGGCGGTAGTCGGTGCCGGTATAGTATTCGGTGATCCAGATGATCAGTCCGGTGACGAAGAGGCCGGCCACGCCGCACGCGAACAGTTCGAGGCCGGTATAGCTGACGCCCGCCAGCGGGCCGAAGCCGACCAGCGAATAGATAACGGCGCCGACGCCGATCAGCGACAGGATGCCGGTAACGATCAGGCCCTTGTAGAGCGCACCCATGATCGACTCGCTGGCGCCGAGCTTGACGAAGAACGTCCCGATGATCGAGGTGATGATGCAGATGCCGCCGATGGCGAGCGGCAGCGTCATCATGTTCACCAGCAGCGGCGAGGTCGCGAAGAAGATCGCGGCGAGCACCATGGTGGCGACCGCGGTCACCGCATAGGTCTCGAACAGATCTGCGGCCATGCCGGCGCAGTCGCCGACGTTGTCGCCGACGTTGTCGGCAATCGTCGCCGGGTTGCGGGGATCGTCTTCCGGAATGCCGGCTTCCACTTTGCCGACGAGATCGCCGCCGACGTCGGCGCCCTTGGTGAAGATGCCGCCGCCGAGACGGGCAAAGATCGAGATCAGCGACGCGCCGAAGCCGAGTGCGACCATCGCGTCGACAACCGTGCGGCTGTTCGCGGCGTAGCCGGCGCGGTGGGTCAGGTAGGCGAAATAGATCGTCACGCCGAGCAGCGCCAGACCGGCGACCAGCATCCCCGTGATCGCGCCGGCCTTGAAGGCAAGCTCGAGTCCGCCGGCCAGCGACTTGGTCGCCGCCTGCGCGGTGCGCACGTTGGCGCGAACCGAGACGTTCATGCCGATGAAGCCTGCGGCACCCGACAGGATCGCACCGATGGCGAAACCGACTGCCACCAGCACCCCGAGGAAGTAAGCGAGCAGTGCGAAGATCACGATGCCGACGACTGCGATCGTCGCGTATTGCCGGCGCAGATAGGCCTGCGCGCCCTCGCGCACTGCCGCGGCGATTTCTTGCATCCGCGGATTTCCCGCATCAGCCTTCAATACGGACGAGGTCGCCCAGATGGCATAAACGATCGAAAGCACTCCGCAGAGCACGATCATCCATAATACTGTCATTGAATTTGCCTCGGATCCCTGAAGTTGCCCCGATAACGCCGCGAGCCGCGAACGCGGGGCGGGCGTACAAAAAGCGAAGTCCGCCTTGTGGTAAGGCGACCTCAAATCGGCGGGACCATGCCAAAATCGAACCTCATGCGCAACGCCGCCTTATGGTTAAACGGCCGATTCCCGTCATGAATTGCCGGGACAAGCCCGGCAATTCCGGGTCACCGAAGGCGCCCGTCCAGGCCAGAACCACTCTAAGTCAGCCACCGCGTGATACGTGCCACCGCATCGTGCATCTCGGCCGCCGAACGGGCATAGGAAAATCTCACGAACGAGCGGCCGCGAACCGGATCGAAATCGACCCCGGGCGTAGCGGCGACATGCGCCTGCTCCAGCATCTTCCGGGCAAACTCGTAACTGTCCGACGTGAACTTCGAAACATCGGCATAGAGGTAGAACGCGCCATCCGCTGGCAGGAATTCGCTTAAGCCGGCGCGCGGCAAGCCCGCGATTAAAATCTGGCGGTTCGCCTCATAACCGCGCTTCACGGTTTCCATCTCGTCACGGCCGGCGAACGCCGCCTCGGCCGCGATCTGCGACAGCGTCGGCACCGAAATCGACAGGTTCTGCTGCAACCGTTCGATCGGCCGCACCAGTTGCTCCGGCACCACCATCCAACCGACGCGCCAGCCCGTCATGCAAAAATATTTCGAGAACGAATTGATTACCAGCGCGTGCGGCGACAGTTCGGCGGCGGTCACAGCGGGGAAGGCATAGTCGAGGCCGTGATAGATCTCGTCGGAGATGAAGCGGATGCCTTCGCTTTCAGCGGCCGCCATCAGAAGCGTCAGCGCCTCGCGCGACATCATCGTGCCCGTGGGATTGGCCGGGCTGCCGACCAGCACGCCCTTCAGCGGTGTCTTGCGGTGCGCCGACAGCAGCGTCTCGCCGGTCAGGGCGTGACGGTTTTCGCTCGACGTCTCGATCAGCACCGGCTCGCAGCCGAGCGCGGTCAGGATATGCCGATACGGCGGATAGCCAGGCAACGTCACCGCAACCCGGTCGCCGGGGTCGAACATCGCGAGGAACGCGAGGACGAAAGCGCCCGACGATCCCGTGGTCACGACGACGCGTTGGGGATCGACCATGCAGCCATAGGCGTCGCGGTAGTGTTGCGCGATCCGCTCCCGCAGCGAGGAAATGCCGAGCGCGGAGGTGTAACCGATCTGGCCGCGCTCAAGCGCCGCATGGGCGGCATCCAGCGCGGTTCGGGGCGCCGGCGCCGAAGGCTGCCCCACCTCCATGTGAATGACGTCGCCGCCCTCGGCCTCGATCCGCGCCGCCGCCGCCATCACGTCCATGACCATGAAGGGCGGAACCTGGCTGCGGCCAGATGCCGCCAGCAAGGCTTTGACCCGGTCTCTCAATGTCGCATCGAGCATGGAAATCTGTTAATGCGCTTTCACCTGCGGCAAATGGCTGAAGCCGCGTTACCGCCGTATTCAGCGGGTTGTTAGGACATATAACGTATTCGAACCATGGCCAATGACTAAAGATGTGACCACGCGGCCGGGCGCGGCCGCACGCCGAGCTTTGTCGAAACTGACTGCGCTGGTCACGGTCTGCGTGCTGGCGAGTGCCTCGCTACCGGTCCACGCTCAGCGGGCCAAGGGGCCGCCGGTGTTGCGCGATACCGAGACGGAGCAACTGCTGCGCGACTATACGCGGCCGATTCTGCGCGCGGCGGGCCTGGAGAAGCGCAACATCCAGATGGTCATCCTCAACGACAAGTCGTTCAACGCCTTCGTCGCCGATGGCCGCCGCATCTTCGTGAACTATGGCGCGATCATGCAGTCGACCACGCCGAATCAACTGATCGGCGTACTCGCGCACGAGACCGGGCATCTCGCCGGCGGGCATCTCTCCAAGCTTCACCAGCAACTCGCCCGAACCCAGACCCAACTGATCATCGCCATGCTGCTTGGCGCAGGAGCTCTCGCCGCGGGAGCCGCCAGCGGCGGAAGCAACGGCGCCGCCAGCAATATCGGCGCCGCCGCGATCAGCGCGCCGCAGGCGATCGCGCGCCGCAGCCTGTTGTCCTACCAGCGCCAGCAGGAGGAGAACGCCGACCGGGCGGCCGTGAAATTCCTTAACGCCACCGGGCAATCCGCCAGGGGGATGTACGAAACCTTCAAGCGCTTCACGGACGAAAGCCTGTTCGCTGCACGCGGCGCCGATCCCTACGTGCAGTCGCACCCGATGCCGGCCGATCGCGTTGCCGCGCTCGCAGAACTCGCCAAGACAAGTCCCTATTGGGACAAGAAAGACGATCCGGCGCTGCAAATGCGCCACGACATGGTGCGCGCCAAGATTTCGGCGTTCATGGAACGGCAGGACACGGTCTACCGGCGCTATCCGAGCTCCGACACCAGCCTGCCCGCCCGCTACGCGCACGCCATCAGCACATATCTGCACGGCGATCTTCGCTCAGCGCTGGCGCAAATCGACGCCCTGATCAAGGTTCAGCCGCAAAACCCCTATTTCCACGAAGTGCGTGGGCAGGCGCTGCTCGAGGGCGGCCGACCCGAGGAAGCAATCGCTCCGCTGCGGCGGGCGGTCCAATTGTCCCATAAGGCCCCGCTCATCGAGATGTTACTCGGACAGGCGCTCGTCGCATCGAATAATAAGGCCTACACTGAAGAAGCTATTGCCATTCTGCGCGCGGCGCTGGCACGGGAGCCCGAAGCCCCGCTTGGATATATGCAACTTGCAATGGCCTACGGCCGCAAGGGCGATTATGCCCAAGCCGATCTGGCATCGGCACAGGCCGCGTCTCTGCGAGGCGATAACAAGACAGCGCGCGAACTCGCATCGCGCGCAAAAACCCGTTTCGCGATCGGCACACCGGGATGGGTCAAGGCCGACGATATCGTCTCGGCCAAGATACCCGACAAGAAAGACTAGTGGAGTGGATTTGACATTCGCTAACCACCTGCTGCGGGCTCGCAAGGCGAATGTCAAATCCAAAACTCCACTAGAAACTTATAGTTGCTAGTGGTCCCGTGGTTCTAACATTCGCAAAGGACCTGCTGAAACGGGATGCGAATGTTAGAACTGCTAGACGGCGCCAGCCACGCACCTCCGAACAACGAGATTCCCTGTCCAAAGGATTGAACAATGCCCTCGCTTCGTTTTCTTGCTCCTGCTCTCTTTGCGCTCGCACTCGGAGCAGCGCCCGTTGCCGCCTCGGCGCAGAGTTTCTCCGACAGCCAGCGCGGCGAGATCGAACAGATCGTCAAAAGCTATCTGCTCGCCCATCCCGAAATCCTCGAAGATGTCTCGGCCGAACTCAGCAAGCGTCAGTCGGCTGCCGAGGCACTCAAGCATGAGGCCGCAGTCACCAAGAACGCGGATGCCATTTTCAATTCGCCGCGCGGCGTGACGCTGGGCAACAAGAACGGCGACGTCAGCTTCGTCGAGTTCTTCGATTACAATTGCGGTTACTGCAAGCGCGCGATGGCCGACATGCTCGAACTGTTGAAATCGGATCCCAAGCTCAAGGTCGTGCTGAAGGAATTTCCGGTGCTCGGCCCCGGCTCGGTTGAAGCCGCCCAGGTCGCGGTGGCCGTTCGCATGCAAGACCCCGACGGCAAGAAATATCTCGACTTCCATCAGCGCTTGCTCGGCGAACGCGGGCATGCCGACAAGACGCACGCGCTCGCAGCCGCCAAGGCGGCTGGTCTCGACATGGCTCGCATCGAAAAGGACATGAGCAGCCCCGAAGTCCGCGCAACGCTGGAACAGAACTTCAAGCTTGCCGAGTCGATGGGCATGAACGGAACCCCGAGCTATGTGATCGGCAAGCAGGTTGTAGTCGGCGCGGTGGGTCTCGATACCCTCAAGGAAAAAATAAATACGGCGCGCTGCGGCAAGGCGTCTTGCTGATCGCTTGACACTGATCGAACGCTGAGGCCCCGCGCACAGCGGGGCTTTTTTCGTTGGCCCCCCCCTCCATGGCGTTCACGCACCGGCCCGTTTACCGCGCGTTCAGAAAACAAGTCCGGGGAACCCGGATTGCATCGGAACACACTCCTCATCGCGCCGTTGTTTGGTGGGCAAAGCAACATGTGAGGAGATACCAATGACCAAACAATTTCTTTTATCGACGGCGGCCGCGGCGCTGATCGCTGGAACAGGATTTGCTTACGCGCAGGGAACAGGCATGGGCCGGGAGGGTGCCGGCGGCGGATCGACTATGCAGCAAAACGCGCCGTCGACGGAACAAGGCCGCGGCTCCGCAACCACTCCGATGCGCAACGATGCCTCGGATTACAACGGTATGTCGCATGAGGGCACGACCCGCGGGAGCGAATCCAAGCAACACGCGCAGGACACGAAGCACGGCAAGATGCAGAACGAAAAGTCCGCCGAAGACTATGGGAAAAGCGGCGCGAGCAGCGACCACTCGAAGGGCATGCGTTCGGAGAGCCATGAATCGGGCAAGTCCGAGAAGAACATGCGCGCCGAGGAACGCAACGGGAAGTCCGATTCCTCGAAGAGCGCGGTGGACACCAACAGGTCATCAACCATGACCACGGGTCAGGCTGGTGGCGGCGCCAAGCTCTCGACGGAACAGCGCACCAAGATCACCACGGTGATCAGGGACCAGCACGTGCGACCGACAACGAACGTCAACTTCTCGATCGCCGTCGGCACGCGGGTGCCGCGCACCGTGAGTTTCCACCCGCTACCGGCGGAAATCGTCAGCATCTATCCGAGTTGGCGCGGCTATGAATTCTTCCTGGTTCGCGACGAGATCATCGTCGTCGATCCGCGGACTCTGGAAATCGTAGCGGTTCTGAACGCCTGATCGGAACTCTTCAAATAGCTGCCGCGCGGGCCGATCCAAGGCCCTCGCGGCCGCTGTGACGCAACCGAATCACAGCGCAGTTCGCCCGTCCCGTTATCGCTCGCCCCCGGTTAACGCTCCCAACCTTGGTTAACGAGCAATTTCCGTATGTTCTAAATAGCTTTTCGCGAACAAAGTGAGGTATGTGAAGCCGAATGCCAGAGGGTTCAGGCTTCCCCTTGGCCCTCTTGTTACATATAACGGCCCGAACTCCGGTGCTTGGGTGCGCCGGAACGCCTGTTTTCGGGATTTCAGATGGCTAGGACAATTTACGTGCTCAACGGCCCGAATCTTAACATGCTCGGGACCCGGGAGCCGGAAACCTATGGCCGTGCCACTCTGGCGGACGTCGAAAAGCTCTGCGCCGACACGGCCAAGGACTTCGGACTGGCCGCGGATTGCCGCCAGTCCAATAGCGAGGGCGAACTGATCGACTTCATCCACGACGCCCATGCGAAGAAGGCGGCCGGCATCGTTATCAACGCCGGCGGCTACTCGCACACCTCGGTTGCGCTTCACGATGCGCTGGTGGCGGTGAATATCCCAACCGTCGAGGTTCACATCAGCAATATCCATGCGCGCGAGGACTTCCGCCATCACTCGTTCACGGCAAGAGCCGCCTTTGCGAGCCTCTGCGGGTTCGGCATTGATGGCTACCGGCTCGCCATCGCCGGCCTTGCCGCCAGGATCGGCGCGGAAAAATCCGGCGCAAAAGTCAAATCCTGACGTATCAGTGTCATCCCACAGAAAGTTTCGGATCGAGATCATGGCCCGTCAGCCTGGAGACCCAGCACAAACCAAAACCGGCGACGAACCGCGCGAGGAAAGCGAGGTGATCCGCGAGCTTGCCGCGCTGCTCGACGAGACCAATCTCACCGAGATCGAGATCGAGCGCGACGGGCTCCGGGTCCGGGTCGCACGCAATGTCGGCGTTGGCGCGGCGATGCCCGCGAGCTATCAGCCTGCAGGGCCGATACCTGCCGCCGCGCAGGCCCCCGCCCCCGCCGACATCAGCAAGCATCCGGGTATGGTCCCGTCGCCGATGGTCGGTACAGCCTATTGGGCGTCGGAGCCCGGCGCCAAGCCCTTCATCGAGGTCGGCTCCAAGGTCACCGCAGGCCAGACGCTGCTGATCATCGAGGCCATGAAGACAATGAACCAGATTCCGTCGCCACGGGCCGGCACGGTCACGCAGGTTCTCGTAGAGGATGGCCAGCCCGTCGAGTTCGGCGAGCCGCTGGTCATTATCGAATGATGACGTTCGAACCGCGGGCGCAGTGATGTTCGACAAGATCCTGATAGCCAATCGCGGCGAGATCGCCCTGCGTATCCTGCGCGCCTGCAAGGAGCTCGGTATCGCGACCGTCGCGGTGCATTCCACCGCCGACGCCGACGCCATGCATGTGCGGCTTGCGGACGAGAGCGTCTGTATCGGACCGCCGCCGTCGAAGGACAGCTATCTCAACATTCCGGCGCTGCTGGCCGCCTGTGAGATCACCGGCGCCGATGCCGTGCATCCCGGCTACGGCTTTTTGTCCGAGAACGCCCGCTTCGCCGAAATCCTCGCTGACCACCGCCTGCATTTCATCGGCCCCAAGGCCGAACACATCCGCCTGATGGGCGACAAGATCGAGGCCAAGAAGACCGCGAAGCGGCTCGGCATTCCGGTGGTTCCGGGCTCCGACGGCGGCATCGGCCCGGACCACGACGCCATGGCGATCGCCAAGGCGATCGGTTTTCCCGTGCTGGTGAAGGCGGCCGCCGGCGGCGGCGGACGCGGCATGAAAATCGCCAAGACGCCCGACGACCTGATGATGGCGATATCGACCGCCGGCAACGAGGCCAGGGCGGCGTTCGGCGATGCTTCCGTCTATCTGGAAAAATACTTGCAGAAGCCGCGCCACATCGAAATCCAGGTGCTCGGCGACGGCCGCGGCGGCGCCATTCATCTGGGAGAACGCGACTGCTCGCTGCAACGGCGCCACCAGAAGGTCTGGGAAGAAGGCCCTTCGCCTGCGCTGACCGCCGCCGCCCGCAACAAGATCGGCGAAACGGTCGCCAGGGCGATGCGTGAGATACAGTATCTCGGTGTCGGCACCATCGAATTCCTTTACGAGGACGGCAAGTTCTATTTCATCGAAATGAACACCCGCATCCAGGTCGAGCATCCGGTCACCGAAATGATCACCGACATCGATCTGGTGCTGGAGCAGATCCGCATCGCCGCCGGCGGCGACCTTCCCGCGACTCAGAAGGAAATCGTCGTAAACGGCCATGCCATCGAGTGCCGGATCAACGCGGAGAATCCCGTCACCTTCCGGCCCTCGCCGGGCAGGATCATGCGATTCCATGCGCCCGGCGGGCTTGGCGTCCGGATCGATTCCGCTGTTTATCAGGGCTATGTGATTCCGCCCTATTACGACTCGCTGGTGGGCAAGCTGATCGTCCACGGCAAGACTCGCTCCGAATGTCTGATGAAGCTGCGCCGGGCACTCGATGAGATGGTGGTGGATGGCATCGAGACCACCTTGCCGCTGTTCCGGGCGCTGGTCCGCGAGGCGAGCATCATCGACGGCGACTATCACATCCATTGGCTGGAGCAGTATCTCGCCAGTGGCGGCCTAACGGGAGCTTGAACCGCTCCTCCGCGGCTCGGGGCCATGGCAATACCCGGAAGGTACGGGAACCGGCCTCACGCTGAGGCGTTTTAACAAAGGCGATGCACGGAAACCGTGCGGGGAGCTATTTAGGCTGTCTCAAACCAAACATGACCCATGGCGGTGATCCCCGTGAAATCATCGCGCCACGCGCTCGGCCAGGTTATCCTGCTGGGCGCAGGCCTCGTGGTGCTGACCCTGATCAGCGCGACCTCCGTGTATCTCGTCAACAAGGCGCGCGAGGATTCGCGTTGGCTCCTGCACAGCATGGAGGTCGAGAATGAAATTTCCGTCGCCCAGTTGCGGATGCGGCGCGCCGAAAGCGCGCAGCGCGGCTTCCTGCTGACGCAGCGCGCGGAATTCCGCAGCGCGTTCGACAAAGCAGCCAGCCAGATTCCGCCAAGTTTCGAACGGCTGAAGGCGCTGACGATCGACAATCCCTATCAGCAGCAGTTGCTCAAACAGATGATCCCACAAACTAATCAGCGGATCGAGCAGTTGCGGCACGGAATCGACCTAACGCAGGCGAACCGGCTCAACGAAGCTACCGAGATCGCGCGTCAGGAGGCCGACCACGACGCGATGGGACAGATCCGCGATCTGGCGGGCAAGATGCAGGCTGAAGAAGGCCGCCTGCTTGCGGCGCGAACGGCGTCGGCCGATGCCAGCCAGTCGCTCTCGGCTTCGATCACCAGCATCGGCTCGGGGCTGGTCGTGGTGTTTGCGGGACTCTCGATCTTCCTGGTGCGACGATCGAGCCGGGCGCGCGACGTGGCTGAAGCCCAGTTGCGCGACAACAATCTCAACCTCGAATCCACCGTGGAGCAACGCACCAGCGATCTCCGCGAGGCCAACGAAGAAATCCAGCGTTTCGCCTACATCGTCAGCCACGACCTGCGCTCGCCGCTGGTCAACATCATGGGCTTCACCAGCGAACTCGAGGAACTGCGCGGCGACATCTTCAGGCGGATCGCGGGCCTGAGCCGGCCGGACCGCCTCCCGCCTCCGGCGACGGAAGATCCGGCGGCCGTCGTTGAACCGGTTCTCGACGAACCTGACAAGCAATTGTCGCAGGACTTCACCGAGGCACTCGGGTTCATCAAGTCGTCGATCGGCAAAATGGACCGGCTGATCAGCGCGATCCTCGTTCTCGCCCGCGAGGGCCGCCGCGAATTCCACCCCGCCCCGATCGCCATGCGCGATCTGATCGAGAACATCGCGTCGACCGTGGCGCATCAGGCCGCCGAGGCCAACGCCCAAATCCGGGTCGGGCCGCTACCCGATATCGTCAGCGACCGCCTCGCGATCGAGCAGATTTTCTCGAACTTGATCGATAACGCGCTGAAATATCTGAAGCCCGGTGTCCCCGGCGACATCGCTATCCACGGCCGGCGCAAGCTTGGCTTTGCGATCTATGAAATCACCGATAACGGCCGCGGCATCGATCCGAAGGACCACCAGCGTATCTTTGATCTATTCCGCCGGGCGGGCCCGCAGGATCGGCCTGGTCAGGGCATCGGCCTCGCGCACGCCCGCACGCTGGTCCGAAGGCTCGGAGGAACCATGTCGGTCGCTTCGGGACTTAACACCGGAAGCACATTTAGTGTTACTCTTCCGGCCGCATGGGCAGGCAGCAATGGGGACAAGCAACCATGAGTACGCCAGTCACCATTATCATGATCGAGGACGATGACGGTCATGCCCGGCTGATCGAGCGCAATATCCGGCGTTCAGGCGTCAACAATGAGATCAAGCCGTTCAACAACGGTACAGATGCCGTCGATTACCTGTTCGGTGCGGATGGCAGCGGCCTGGCGCACAAGGGCGAGGCGTTGCTTATCCTGCTCGACCTCAACCTGCCCGACATGACCGGCATCGATATCCTGCGACGGGTGAAGGAGAACAAATATCTGAAGTTCGCGCCGGTGGTCGTGCTGACGACGACCGACGATTCCCAGGAGATCAAGCGATGTTACGAGCTCGGATGCAACGTCTACATCACGAAGCCGGTGAACTATGAGAGCTTCGCCCACGCGATCCGGCAACTCGGCTTGTTCTTCTCCGTCATTCAGGTTCCGCAAGCCGTTCCATGAGCGACAAGCCTACCCTTTTATACGTGGATGACGACAAGGCCCTGGCCCGGCTGGTTCAGCTCGGCCTGACACGTCATGGATTCTGCGTGGAGCACGCTCCCGACGGCGAAGCCGGGCTCGCACGCATCGCGCAAGGCGGCATCGATGTGATCGCGCTCGACCAGTACATGCCGGGCCTCGACGGGCTGGAGACGCTGGCGCGGATTCAGGCGATCCCCGGCGCGCCGCCGGTGGTGTTCGTCACCGCGTCGCAGGACTCGAAGATCGCCGTGACCGCGCTCAAAGCTGGCGCCGCCGACTATCTCGTCAAAGATACGCTCGGCGAGTTCGTCCCCCTGCTGCAGGTCGCGGCCGAAGTGGCGATCCGGCAGGCGCGCATCCAGAAGGCGCACGACGACGCCGAGGCCGAAATCCGCGCCTCGCGCGACCGCTATGCGGCGCTGGCCGCCGAGCGCGAGGTGCTGCTGCGCGAGGTCAATCATCGCGTCGGCAACAGCCTCCAGATCATCGCGTCGCTGCTGCACCTGCAGGCCAATTCCAGTCCCGATGAAGGCGTCAAGGCTGCGCTCACCAACGCAATGGGCCGCGTGGCGGCCGTGGCGCAGGTGCATCGCCGGCTCTACACCTCACACGACCTGAACAGCGTGCTGCTGAACCAGTATCTTCAAGCGCTGCTCGAGGATCTCCGGCGCTCCGCCGAAGGCAACCGGATGTCGCGCCTCGACCTGAAGGCCGAACCCGTCGAGATCGATCCGGATCGCGCCGTGGCGATCGGAATCATCGTCAACGAACTGGTGATGAACGCGGTCAAATACGCCTACCCCGACGGCCCCGGCCCGATCCACGTCGAACTCGCGGTCGACGGCGGCGACGTCGAGCTATCGATCACCGACGACGGCGTCGGCCTCCATGCAAGGACCGATCCGCACTCGACGGGAATGGGCCAGCGGATTGTTTCCGCGATGGCGCAGAAACTCGACGCTCAGGCCGAGCGTGATCCGACCCATGCCGGCACGCGTATCGTGTTGCGATTCCGCCGCGAGTTTTCACCGGCCGCGAAACCCAGGTCTGCAATCGTGGCCTGAGCACGGGCAACCAATGGTAAAAAACACGCCTCTGCGCACCTAGAGCGTTTTCGAGCGAAGTGGATACCGGTTCGCGTCAAGAAAACGCGTCAAATCAAAATCATAGAGCCCCGCTTCTGATTCCATCAGAAGCGAAAAGGCTCCAGAGTCTGATTCAACTGCGTTGAATCAGACTCTGGCCTTATCCTTTTGATCGAGCATGATCTTATCCGAAAACCGGTTTCCACTTTTCGGGATCATGCTCTAGCAGATTATCGGCCCGGCAGCGCTTCAGCTCTGCTATAATGCGCATGATGTCCCGCGAGACCGCCTCCTCCGAGATCACGCCCGAGCTGCTGCTGCGCGCCTACGCCTGTGGCATCTTCCCGATGGCGGAAAGCGTCGACGACCCGACGCTGTTCTGGGTCGAACCGAAGCTGCGCGGTGTGATCCCGCTCGAGAATTTTCGGGTTCCGTCGCGGCTCGCGCGCACGGTGCGATCGGACAGTTTCGCCGTGACCGTCGATACCGCCTTCAACGCGGTAATTGACGGCTGCGCCGCTCCGCAGCCTGGCCGTGACAATACCTGGATCAACCGCCGCATCCGGGAACTTTACGTCGCCTTGCACGAACTGGGCCACTGTCACAGCGTCGAGGTCTGGCAGGGAGACGAACTCGCGGGCGGCCTTTATGGCGTCAGGCTCGGCCGGGCGTTTTTTGGCGAGAGCATGTTTCATATCGCGCGGGACGCCTCGAAGGTCGCGCTGGTGCATCTGGTCGCCCGATTGATCGCGGGCGGCTTCCTGCTGCTCGATACGCAATTCGTGACCGATCACCTGCGCGGGTTCGGCGCGATCGAAATCCCGCGCAGGCGCTACCGGGCGCTGCTGGACGCTGCGCTGGAAGGCCATGCCGATTTTGCGGCCCTGCCGCTTGACCGGCCGGTTCCCGGCGCGGATGCGCTCAGGATCATGGCCGACCGTGCGTAAGAGCCACCAGCGCGATTCTTTCAAAAATCCGATATGCTGCCTCAAAAGCCGGCCAGGGGCGCTTGTCGGCAGCCGCCCATTCCGAGGATTCTTGTTGATGCGTGCAGTACTCTTGATCGCTTCGGCCATCATCTGCTCGTGCACGACTGCTCACGCACAAGCCTGGGACAGCCGCTATCCGGTCTGCATGGTGATTTACGGGCCGATCGCGTACAACGACTGCCGGTATATGACCCTCCGGCAATGCAGGCCGCTGGCGTCGGGACGTCCCGCCCAATGCGTGGAGAATCCGTTTTTCGGCGACCCGAAGGACGGCTCGAATCGGCGGTCGCGCCGACGGCACGGCCGTTGACTGGAGCGCGTGTCCGGCTTCGCGATCGTGCGGCCCGCTTCAGAGCCTTTTCGCTTCTGATGGAATCAGAAGCGAGGCTCTATGATTTTGATTTGACGCGTTTTCTTCACGCGAACCGGTATCCGCTTCGCTCGAAAACGCTTCAGTCCAGTTCGACGACGTGACCGTTCTCCAGCGATACCCGCCGGTCCATCCGATCCGCGAGTTCCATGTTATGCGTCGCAATCAGCATTGCCACCCGAGTCGCTTTCACAAGCTGCATCAGCGCATTGAACACATGATCCGCGGTGTGGGGATCCAGGTTGCCGGTCGGTTCATCGGCCAACAGCACACGCGGCGCATTGGCGACGGCCCGCGCGATCGCGACCCGTTGCTGTTCGCCGCCGGATAGTTCCGCCGGACGATGGGTGACGCGGTCCTCGAGGCCGAGATAGGCGAGAATTTCGCGCGCGCGCTTGACCGTCTCCGAGCGTCTGAGGCCGCGGATCATCTGCGGCAGCATGACGTTTTCGAGCGCGGTGAATTCCGGAAGAAGACGGTGAGATTGATAGACGAACCCGACATCGGTGCGCCGAATCCGGGTGCGCTCCATGTCCGAGAGGCCCGACGTCGCGGTTCCTCCGATATAAACCTCCCCGGCATCCGGACTCTCGAGCAGCCCGGCGATATGCAGCAAGGTCGATTTGCCCGATCCCGAAGGAGCCACGAGTGCGACGGACTGGCCTGCCCACAAGGCAAGCTTCGTGCCGTCCAGAATGGTCAGTCTTGTTTCGCCCTGCGTATATTGACGCCTGATGTCGTGAAGATAAACAACCGGTACCTCCTTTGCCCCCTGCTCCATGTCCGTCGCTCACTCGTACCGCAAGGCGTCGACGGGATCGAGGCGCGCGGCACGCCACGACGGATAAAGAGTCGCGAGAAACGACAGTGTCAACGCCATGATTACAACAGCGCCGGTCTCCCGAAAATCGATCTCAGCCGGCAGTTTGGACAGGAAGTAAAGCTCCGGCGAGAACAGCTCGGTGCTGGTGAGCCACGACAGGAATTCCCGGATCGACTCGATGTTGAGACAGATCACCAGCCCGACGATAAAGCCGGTGAGCGTGCCGACGACACCGATCGCAGCCCCGGTAATCAGGAAGATACGCATGATCGATCCCTGCGACGCCCCCATGGTGCGCAGGATCGCGATATCGCTGCCTTTGTCCTTGACCAGCATGATCAATCCCGAAACGATATTCAGCGCCGCAACGAGGACAATCAGCGTCAGGATCAGAAACATCACATTGCGCTCGACCTGGAGCGCATTGAAAAACGTCGAATTCCGCTGCCGCCAGTCGACCAGAAACACCGGCCGGCCCGCGGCTTCTGTCACCGACTTGCGAAATTCATCGACCTTGTCCGGATTGTCCGTATAGATCTCGATCGCGGTGACATCGTTGGCGCGATTGAAATAGGCCTGCGCCTCGGACAGCGGCATGAACACGAAGGTGGAATCGTATTCGGACATCCCGATCTCGAACACCGCCGCGACCTTGTACGGCTTGATGCGCGGAGTCGTGCCCATGGGGGTCACAGCCCCGCGCGGCGCGACCAGTGTGATGCTGTCGCCCGCGTGCAGCGAGAGCTGATCGGCAAGGCGCCGGCCGATGGCCACGCCCTGCCCGTCGTCAAATCCCTCGAGCGTACCCTGTTTGATATTTTTGGCGATGGAGGTGAGATTATTGAGGTCAGCGGCCCTGATGCCCCGGACGAAAACGCCGGCGGCATTATACGGCGAAGACGCGAGCGCCTGGCCGTCGACGACAGGCGCGGCGAGCCGTATACCCGGCACCTGACTGATGCGGTCGGCAACATCCTTCCAGTCGGTGAGAGGCGACTCCAGCGGCTGAACCAGCAGATGCCCGTTCATGCCAAGAATCTTGCTGAGAAGTTCCGTGCGAAATCCGTTCATGACGGCCATCACGATGATCAACGTGGCGACGCCGAGCATGATGCCCAGGAACGAAAAGCCGGCAATGACCGAGATGAAACCTTCCTTCCGCCGCGCCCGCAAATAGCGCCCGGACAGCATCCACTCGAAGGCGGCAAAGGGCTTGGTCCGGAGCGGCTCGTTCATGGTCTCATCCATCGTTCGATAATCCCATGATTCGCGGCCAATTGTGGCCGGAATGGCATTGAATGCCGCGCGCGGTGGATAATCGCTACTCCATCAACCGCTCAACTGCATCTTCCAGCGCGACATTCTCGCGCGTCCCGTCCCCGCGCCGCTTGATCTCGACCTTGCCTTCGGCGAGCCCCTTGGGGCCCACCATGACCTGCCAGGGAACGCCGATAAGGTCGGCGGTTGCGAACTTCGCACCTGCCCGCTGGTCGGTGTCATCGTAAAGCACGTCAACTCCCTTGGCGGATAGCTCACGATAGAGCCGTTCGCAGGCCGCATCGGTATCGCTGGCGCCTTGTTTCAGGTTCAGGATCGCTATCGTGAACGGAGCGACGGCTTCCGGCCACTTGATGCCCGCCTCATCGTGACAGGCCTCGATGATTGCCCCGACGAGACGGGAGACCCCCACTCCGTAAGAACCGCCGTGGATCGGCTGCTCGACGCCGTCGGGGCCGGCCACCAGCGCTTTCATCGATTCGGAATACTTGGTGCCGAAATAGAAGATCTGGCCGACTTCGATGCCGCGGGTGTGAACGCGCCTCTCCTCCGGAACCTCGCGCTCATAGCGCGTTCCGTCGTGAACGTCCTCGGTCGCGGCATAGGCGGTGGTCCATTGTTTGACGATCGGCGTCAGATCGCCGTCGTAATCCACGTCCGTGCCCGGCACCGGAAGATCGAGAACGTCCCTGTCGATATAGACGCCGGACTCTCCGGTGTCGGCGAGAACGATGAATTCATGGCTGAGATCGCCGCCGATTGGGCCGGTTTCCGCTCGCATCGGGATCGCCTTCAATCCCATGCGCGCGAATGTGCGCAGGTAAGCGACGAACATCCTGTTGTAGGAAAGCCGCGCGCCGGCTTCATCGATATCGAACGAATAGGCATCCTTCATGAGGAATTCGCGGCCACGCATGACGCCGAAACGGGGACGCTGCTCGTCACGGAACTTCCACTGGATATGATAGAGGTTGAGCGGCAGGCTCTTGTATGAGCGCACGTAGCTCCTGAAAATCTCGGTGATCATTTCCTCGTTGGTCGGCCCATACAGCAACTCGCGCTTATGGCGGTCCTGAATCCGCAGCATCTCTGGGCCATAGGCGTCGTAGCGGCCGCTTTCGCGCCAGAGGTCCGCGAGTTGCAGCGTCGGCATCAACAATTCGATGGCGCCAGCGCGGTTCTGTTCCTCGCGCACGATCGCCTCGATCTTCTTGAGCACGCGAAGGCCGAGCGGCAACCAGGCATAGATACCGGCAGCCTCCTGCCGCATCATGCCCGCCCGCAGCATGAGCCGGTGCGAGACGATCTCGGCTTCCTTCGGAGTCTCCTTCAGAATCGGCAAAAAGAACCGCGACAATCGCATGGGCCTGCCTGGGAATCGTTTCGGGACACGGGACGTTCGAGTGAAACCGGATCGGCTGACAAAATACAAGGGTTTGTAAGACGACAGGCCGCGCGAAAGCGGCGGAATTCCGCTCGCCTGAGACAAATTTATTTATGCTTATTTATGCGTCCGGATCGCGGCCGCGCCCCGAACTACTGCCACCATGTCTTACTTGATCTGGATTTCGGCCTCGGCATGAAGCTGATTGAAATCCGAGATCAGGATATCGAATGCAAGGGTCCATTGTCCGGCAACCGGGGCCGCCATCGAGACCCGCCACTGTCCCTCGCCGAGAGATTGCGCTTCGGCGGTCGAAGGCTCGATGCCGTTGTCCGGACTGGACAGCCTGGCGGAAACGCCCTTGGCGGCCAGCACCTCCTCGTCCGGCGTCCGCAACTGGATTTCAATACTGATCGGCCCCGCCCGGTCCGGCGACACGGTAACGTCCGCCATCATCTGCCCGGTATGAAGGTGCGTGAAGAACGGCTCGGTTGCGACCATCAGCGCGCGAGGCGGCGGAGTGAAGCGCCAAAGCCCGACGATGCCGAGAATGCCGGCCACCAGAACCAATTCGGCGACGATCGTTCGTCGCATCTGACGGCGAGAGTTGACGCGGCCCTTCCCGATCCGCGGGGTAAGATACAACCGATTCCAGAGCGCGACCGCCAGCAGCAAGGCCACCAGCACGAGCTTGAACGTGAGGACACGGCCATAATTTGTGGTCCACAGCGCGTCCAGCCGTTCGAGTTGTATAACGGCGAGCAGCAATCCGCTCGCCAGCAACGCGGCGACGGCGAACGGGATGACGCGGGAAAACCGTGTCAGAACGTCGATGACAGTCTGGCGAGGCCCGCGCATCGCCAGCGCGAGCGGAACCAGCGATCCGACCCAGAACGCCAGAGCAGTGCCATGCACGAACACCGCAGGCGCGGTTAGCCATCGCGGCGAGGCAGTGGCGGCATGACCGGTTGTCGCCAAGGTCAGTCCAACACCGACCAGGGCACCGAGCGACATCACCCTGGCGCGTGGCCCGCCGGCCCGATGCGACAGCAGAGCGAGCAGCAACGCCGCGGCCGCGAGCGCAGCCGACAACCCAAATGAGCCGCGAGCGCCAACGGCCCACACGTCCGGATCCGGTAACGACGACAGCGGCAAGGCAAGAGCATCGAGCCCTTGCAGTCCGACCGAAAGCGCCAGCGCGGCCAACGCGACCAGTTCGACGCTGCTGCCGATGACGCGCATGACCGGCGCGGACGGCGCCCGCATCCAGGCGACGAAGAACGCGCCGCCGGCACCGACAAACAAGCCGAAGTAGATGGCGAGCCGCGCCAGCCAGATCGCGCCGCGAAGCCGCATGTCGTCCGAGCGCACCACCTGCGGCGCATCGCCGTCGCGGCGGCCAACCCAGAACGTCGTGGAGCCGCCCACCGGATGACCGTCCGCCGAAATCACCCGCCAGCTAATGACGTGCGCGCCATCGCCCAATGTCGCCGGCGGCGTCAAAATGAGATGCGCCCCGTCGCGACGGATCCGGGTGATGTTCGCGCCCGTGCCGCTCTGATCGACGATCCGGATCGTCAGCGGTTCGACCGGCTCGTTGAAGGTCAGCGTCAGCGTCGCCGGCGCGTGCGCCAATAGAACGCCCTTCGCGGGATCGCTGGCGATCAGGCTGGCGTGAGCCCAGGCCGCCGAAGGCAGCAATACCGCTGCCAACAGCAAGCACCATCCCAACTGCGCCAGACCTCTCACGAATGACGATTCTCAGTGGCTGGCTTTCAGATGAACCACCGGCGCCGGCGCTTCCAGCTTGTCGGAGCCCTGCCCTGCGGACGGGATTTCAATCCAGCGCTCGACACCCTTTTCGCACTCCTGCACAACAGGAAAATAGAGGCTCTGTCCCGGCTTGTCCGGAAGCCGCACGATCAGACCGAATGTGTCATAGAGGTTGTCCGGCAACGGGCCGCCGCGCCAGGCGACCTCGTCGACGACATCCGTGATGGATTTGCCGTGCGGCCCTTGCACCGGAGCTTCGAGCTTTCTGCTCTTGATTTCGACCTTCCAACCCGGCTTCATCTGCGGCTTCGCGGACAGAATTCCTTCCGGCAACTTGATCCGCAGCGCCGTCGTCGCACTGCCGTTGCAGCCGTGCGGCACGGTGAAGACGAGATGCGCATAGCTGTTCGCGGGCGCGTCCGTGGGCTGGACCGTGACATGCGCCAGCGCCGCGTTACACGAGACCACCGCGGCAGCGGCCGCAATGATCGTGCCGATCCACAATCGCGAGTCGCGCATCACTTCTTGTTTCCGTCATGCTGATGATCCGTCATCGCTCCGCCTGCCGGCGCGCTCGGTGCGCTCGCGCCGATGCCTTGCACATCGAGCGAGACCGCGACCTTGCCCGCCTTTTCGAAGTCGAGCGTCACCGGCACCGTCTCGCCCTGTTTGAACGGATGCTTGAGATCGAGCAACATCAGGTGATAGCCGCCCGGCGCAAGCTTGACGGTCTTGCCCGGCTCGATCGTGAGGCCGCCCTCGACCGGATGCATTGTCATCACGCCGTTGTTCATGCTCATCTGATGAACTTCGAGCTTGCCGGCCGCATCGGTCGAGCCGCCGAGCAGTTTATCGGCAGTCGCGCCCTTGTTCTCGATGGTGAGATACCCGCCACCGACCTTGGCACCGCCGGGCGTGGCACGGGTCCATGCCTGCGAGATGACCAGATCGCCGGCCTTGACGGACTCGGCGTTGGCCGAGGCACCCACGCCAAGTGCGGCGATCGCGACCGCGCCGATCATGATGCGAAGCGTCAATGACAAATTCATGACATTCTCCTTTTTGGTTCTGTCACGTAGGAAGTTCGACTCGTAAGCGCGGAGGTCGTGACGGTAGACACGCACAATGCCTGACGTGCTCACCATCGCACCTTGAACCCAGCATAGACCGCACGTCCGGTTCCGGGTTCAAACAATGGTGATGTGGCATTGGCGCGATCGATGATCGAGCTGGAGGCGATATAGGCCTTGTTGCCGATGTTGCGGGCCTCGATATAACCGGAATACCGGCCGCCATCGTCAAAGCCAGCCTTCAGTCCATAAATGGCGTAAGCATCGGTGCTCAGCGTGTTGGCGCTGTCAGCATAATAGCCCTGCGGCACCCATTCGAGATTCGGGCCGATGTAGAACCCGTTCGGATGCTTGTAGAGCAGTTCGGCGCGGACGAAGTGCCGTGGAGCGCCCGGCAGCAGGTTATTGCCGAACACGGGATCGTTCTCGAAGCGGAAATCGTTGAACGTATAGGCCACGTTGAGCCAGAGCCGGTCCGGCCGATCGCCGCGCACAAACAGGTTGCGAACGATCGCAGCGCCAGCGCCGGCCTCGATGCCCTGATGCATAGTCCGGTCGGCGTTGGTGACGTTGCAGTTGCCGAACACACTATAGAAACAAAGCAACTCATTCTTGATCTGGGCGCGGTACGCCGTCAGTTCCCAGGTAAAATCCGGACGTTTTCCACGCGTACCGATCTCATAGGTGGTCGCGGTTTGAGGACGAATGCTGGTGAACGGAATCGTCGGAATTCCGGGGCCCATCGCACTCTCGCCGAAGCTCGGCACCTCGGCGCTGCGAGAGACATTGGCGTAGGCCTGCCAGGTCGGATCGATCTGCCACAACAGCCCGCCCTTCGGGCTCCACAGGTTGAACTCCGTTCGGCCTGATTGATCGCCGTCGCTCAGGAAGCGGTCCTGCCTGTTGCGCGTCGCGTAGAGAAACTGCGTGCCGGCGACGGCCGCCACATTCGGCAGGAAATAGAAAGAATCCTCGACATAGAGCGATGTGTTCCTCGAGCTGTCGATCGACGACGACAGCAGCGCCCCTTTCTGCCCGGCCAAATTGGCGAATTGCTGATTATCGATGCGGCCATTGAGCACGTTGACGCCGGCCACCAGCCGATTGCGATAACCGCCGATGTTACGATCGTCGGTAACCCGCGCGAACCCGCCATAGTCCTGATAGTGATAATCGAGCCATTGGAAGATCGGGTGCATCAGATGCCGGTCGACCCCGAACGCGCCGAACTCCACCGTCGTATTATCGAATCGCATCGTGGTCTTGTTGCCTATCCGCACGGTGTCGATATTGCGCTGCTGGTCGAGTGCAATATTGCCGGCGGCGGCGGTCTGGGGCGACGTCAGCGCCGAATCCTTGCTGACGGTGCCGGGAATGCGTTGCCGCACATCGTTGGCGTTGAGATAAAACCGCGTCTCGAAATCCGGCGAGAACTGATAGCCGACATTGCCGCTAAGGCGAGTCGAGTGGCCGTAGCTGTGATCGCGAAACCCGTCACTGCTCTGCGTCGATGCTGTGACGAACCCATCCCACGGGCCGTTGCTGCCGCCGGTATTGGCCTGCAACCGCCGAAAGCCGAATGCGCCGGCATCGACGCTGACGCCGTTGACAAATGGATCGCGACCGGTCGGCGTCACGAAATTGATGGCGCCGCCGAGCGAATTGGCGCCGAAGCGCAACGCGTTGCCGCCTTTGAATACCTCGACGTACTTGTAGGCGGTGGGATCGATTTCCTGAAAATCACCGTAGCCGTCGGCGGTGTTGATCGGGATTCCGTCCATATAGAGCTGTACGCCGCGCAGATGGAAGTTGCGCGACAGACTCGAACCGCGGATCGACAGCCGGGTGTCGTCGCCCCATTTCGGTTGGGCGAACACGCCCGGCACGTAATCGAGTATATCCTTGATGGTATTGGAGACCGTCGAGTTCCTGTAGGCGTCGGCCGTCACCAGCGCGACGCCGCCGGGCGTCTGCTGGATTTCCCGCAGCGCCTGCTGTGCGGTCGCGACCGTCAACGAGGCCGGGCCGGTTGCCGGGGCGGTTGCCGGAACAGCGACAGCGACCCGCGATGGCACCCTTGCACGGCGTGGAGCCTGATTTGACCGGGCCGCGCTGCGCGTCGCACGCTTCGGTTGAGGGTTGTTGGATTTCGGCGCCGTTACCGTCACCGTCGGCAGCGTGGTTCCGGAGCTTGACTGCGCGGAAGCCAGAGAAGGCAATAGGATCGCTACTGTTGTCGCGAGCACGCCGCAAAGCGCGCTACCTCCGCCGGGGGCGAGGTGGTTGAACATGATATATTCCTGATACCGGACAATCGCCGGAGCGTTCGAGCAGGCCAGATCACTGCAACGTCATCGCAGCAATCGTTCAAAATTTACTGAAAATCAGGAAATGCCGGGAGGGCCGCGCGCCTGCGCGTTGGAGCCGGCTGCGGATAGCCGCAGTCCGAAGATCCGCTCACGCCAGACGACCGCATCGGCGTCGCGCTCAATCCTAGCAATCGAGGCCTGCGGGTCAGCGGTCGGGGTCGGGGTATGTGCTGCACAGCACAAAGTACAACAGGCACTGTGTGCCTGGTGCGGGTCGGCCGGAGCGTCTTGTGATCCACCGGCGGCGTGCGAACAGATGGCGCCCGCCAGCGGATCGGCCACGACGTTGCTGAACGCCCGGCAAGCAGCGATCGGCGCGAAAATCTGCACCAGCATCGCAAGCATAACGATTGGAAGAAGTCTTTCCAGTCGCCGTCGCATGATTCCCCAGCCTTTCGCGCCGAGAACTACCATGGCCGGAGTCGAGTGTCGAGCCGAGACTCCCGACCGGCTTGCGCCGACGGAATGTTCGAGGAGCGAGGCGAACACGCAAACACCTCCGGCGTATCTTCAAAGACCGCTTCAACAACCGCGCGGCTTTATGTCCAAGCGCGTGCTCCAATCGGACGTGGGATTATAATCCAATGTGGATGCGTGAAAAATGGCACGGGGATATTTGCATCTGCACATGCGGAATCCCGAAATTTCGTTGTCGGGAACGGTGACAGACATGAAAAGATCGACTACGCTCAGGCTTCAGGCTGCCTGCGGGGCATCAGTCTGGTAGTCCAAGTCTCGGGAGGAACCCTAGCGTATCGAAGCGCAGCCCCGTCAAGCAACGATAAAATCCAACTTTTGGGGATATAAGGGCCGATACAATTTTGAGAGTGGGGCTTTGGTCCTGCTCTTTATTTTTTTTAAGAGCACTTTGTTTTCAGGATCAGTGCGGATGATCAACTCGGATAAGTCCGAGAGACAGCAGCCCAGCCGATCGCATTCTTTGAGTGGGTCCGGTGATGCCCCGGCACGATGTGCTATTGGACCGCTCTTCTCTCTGCAACCGGATCGGGCGATCTACAGCCTTTTTGCTTCTGATGAAATCAGAAGCAAGGCTCTATGATTTTGATTTGACGCATTTTCTTCACGCGAACCAGTATCCACTTCGCTCGAAAACGCTCTAACCCGAAAAGCCCATCAACTGCGACAGCCACACGACATTAAGCAAACCTGCATAATACGCCCACGTCGCGATACCATAGATGACCATTGAAAGAACCGTGGTCCCGATCAGTTTGCGGCGCATCAACGGCATCACCGGAGCTCCGGGATCGGTGCCCGGAATGTGCTCGCCGTCTTCATGCTGGCTCCGCACGCCGATCGGCAGCATCACGAATAGCGTTATCCACCATACGACGAAGTAGATGGCAAAACCGGAGGAGATTGTATTAACCATCAGGATTGCTCGATTTCGACAAGCGCGCCGGAAAAGTCTTTCGGATGGAAGAAAAGCACCGGCTTGCCATGTGCGCCGATCTTCGGCTCGCCGTCGCCAAGAACGCGAGCGCCCTCTGCTATCAGCATATCACGAGTTGCAACAATATCAGGTACCTCATAGCAGATATGATGAATACCGCCATCAGCGTTGCGCTCGACAAACTTCGCAATCGGAGAAGCCTCGCCGAGCGGCTGGATGAATTCGATCCTGGTGTTGGGCAGCGCCGCAAACACGGTGATCACCCCATGCTCCGGTAGTGGCACCGCAGCGGAAATATCCGCACCGAAGGCAGTGCCGTAGATCTTCGCCGCTTTTTCGGCATCCCTGACGGCAATCGCCACATGATTGAGCCGGCCCAGCATGTTATCCTGAAATGGTCAATGGTTCGATTCCAACTCGCCACCTGCTCAGGCAGGACTGACAATCACGTCCGACGTCCGGCGCTCGCCGTCAAGGGGCGTGTCAAACTCACTCCACTAGATCACCAGAACGTGAACATAGCACAGCGGCTTCTTGCCCCACTCTTCCGCAACCGCTGCCCGCACGGCGCGGCGCAATGACTCGGCCATCGCATCCGGATCGCGCCGCCGCGTTCGCGGCAACGCCTTCACCGTCGAGACCACCGCATCGAAAACAATGTCGTCGATCACCTCGCCGACCGTATTCTTCTCCGGTATGCCGACGAGATCGATCTCGGGATCATCAACCAGTTCACCCTTCTCCGTAACAGCGAGCGCCACGAACACGCAGCCGGCAAATGCCATGCGCCGCCGCTCGACAACCGCGCGCGACTTTGAATCCTCGAGGATGGCGCCATCCTTGTAAAACCGTCCCGACGGCAATTCATCGATGATGCCAGGGTCTCCGGGTCCAAGCCGGACCAGATCGCCGTTTTTGCAAATCAGGACTTTCGGCACGCCTGCGGCGCGGCCCAACCGCGCATGTTCGGAGAGATGCAAAGCCTCACCGTGCACCGGGATCAGCAACTGCGGGCGAACCCACGCGATCATGTCCCGCAGTTCGTCGCGGCGCGGATGGCCGGACACATGAACCAGTTCGGTGCGATCGGTAATGACCTCAATGCCCTGGGTCACCAGACCATTGATGATCGCGCCGACAGCTTTCTCGTTGCCGGGAATGGTGCGTGAGGAAAAGATCACGGTATCGCCACGGTTCAGCGTGACTTGCGGATGATCATCCTTAGCGATACGCGAAAGCGCCGCCCGCGGCTCGCCCTGGCTGCCGGTGCACAGCGCCAACACCTTGTCCGGCGGAAGATGGCCATACACGTCGGCGCTGCGAAAATCCTGCATCCCGTCCAGATGTCCGGTCTCGCGCGCGACTTGCACCACGCGCTCCATGGCGCGGCCGACCACCACGACCTCGCGTCCAGCCGCGCGCGCGGCATCGGCCACAGCGCGCAGCCGCCCGACATTGGATGCGAACGTGGTCACCGCGACCCGGCCCCTGGCGGCCTTCACCAATTCTGCGATGGTTTTGGCAACTTCGGTTTCGGACGGCGAGCGCCCGTCTCGCACCGCATTGGTGGAATCGCCGATCAGCGCCAGCACGCCCTCGTCGCCAAGTTCGCGCAATCGCCGCTCGTCGGTCGGCGGCCCGATGATGGGGGTCGGATCGATCTTCCAGTCACCGGTATGCAACACGATTCCTGCCGCCGTATGAATCGCAAGCGCATGGGATTCCGGAATCGAATGCGCCACGGGAACAAATTCAACGTTGAAGGGACCGAGATCGATGCGACCACCCGAGGGCACCACGGTCACCGGGATATCCGGCGGATTGCGTTCCGCCGCGCATTTGGCCTCGAACAATGCCGCGCTGAATTTGGTGGCGTAGATCGGGCATTTCAGGCGCGGCCACAATTCGATAATCGCGCCGAAGTGATCCTCATGGGCGTGAGTCAGTACGAGACCGACGAGGTTCTTCCGTTCCTTTTCGAGAAACCGGATGTCGGGCATGATGAGATCGATGCCCGGCAAATGCTCCTCGTCGCCGAAGGAAACACCGAGATCGACCGCCAGCCAGCTTCGCTGATGGCGGTTGCCGAGCCCGTAGATCGACAGGTTCATGCCGATCTCACCCACACCCCCGAGCGGAGCGAACATCAGTTCATCGGGTCGCGCTATCATGTTGCTCCGATCGATGCCGCCGCGCCAAAATACACATCACCGGCGGAGACAGCTACTCGCTTGCCGTCGGAGGTCGCAACGATCAAACAGCCGTCCTCGTCGATGGTATCAAACAGGCCGGATATCGTGGACGCGCCGGACTGGATCGAGACGGGTCGGCCGACCCCCGCCGCCCGGTCGAGCCACAGACGCCTGATGTCGCCGAAACCTCGGCCCCCGTCCCAGATTTGACGAAACTCCACCCAGGCCTCGGTCAGCGCGCGAAACAAATCCTCGGCGCCGATATCAATGCCGAGGTCCCGCAGCGAGACCGCCGGGTGCGGTATTCCCTCGGGCGCAGCGATGACATTGGTGCCGATGCCGACGACCACGGCCAGACGGTCATGTGCGACGGTCTCGGCCTCCAGCAGGATTCCCGCGAGTTTCTTGCCGCCTGCCAGCACATCGTTCGGCCACTTCAAATGAAATGTCGCGTTCTCCGAACCCGGAGACCTCATACGCGCCTCAAGGCTGACCGTTTGCAGCGCGGCTTCGAGCGCCAGCCCCGCCGCGAAGCTCAGGGTCGCCGCTACAGCAGGCGACGTGTCGATGACTTCGAGAACGCTGCTGGCCAGATTGCCCCGAGGGCTGAGCCAGGCCCGCTGCCGGCGCCCCCGTCCCGCGGTCTGCTCCGTCGTCGTCAACCAGATCGGGCCGGTTTCGCCCGCCCGCGCGCGCATCAGCGCTTCGGCGTTGGTCGAGCCTATGCTGTCGAAGGCAGCGAGCCGATAGCCCGCCGATGCAGCTCGTGGGCCGAGCGAAAATGTCATTAAAACGATGCCATTCAGAATAATGACTTCGCAGCCGCCGTGGCGGCGCTGACCAGCGGCCCCGGATAGGCGAAGAACAGCATGTTGAAGAGCGCCGTCACCGCCACCACCGAACGCAATTCGATATGCACCGCGTCTGTCGCTTCGTCCCGCTCGTCGAAATACATCACCTTGATGACGTTGAGGTAGTAGAACGCGCCCACCACGCTGGTGATGACGCCGATCACGGACAGTGTGACCATTCCCGCCTTGATCGCAGCGGTGAAGACATAGAATTTGGCGAAGAAGCCCGCCAACGGCGGAATTCCGGCCAGCGAGAACAGCAGCATTGCAAAGAAGAACGCCAGCAGCGGATTGCTCCGCGACAGCCCCGCGAAATCGCTGATCTGCTCCAGGGCCTGGCCTTTACGGCTCATGGCGAGAATGACGGTGAATGCCCCGAACGTCATGACGGTATAGATGACCATATAAAGCACGACGCCCTGCGCGCCTTCGACTGTGCCGGCAGCGAGACCGACCAGCGCAAAACCCATGTGGCCGATCGACGAATAAGCCATCATGCGCTTGATGTTGCGCTGTCCGATCGCGCCAAACGAACCCAGCGCCATGGACGCGATCGCCACGAACACCACGATCTGCTGCCATTCGGAGACAACGCCGGAGAACGCCGTCAGCACCACGCGGGTAAACACCGCCATTGCCGCAACCTTCGGCGCCGAGGAGAAGAATGCCGTGACCGGCGTCGGCGCGCCTTCATAAACGTCGGGTGTCCACATGTGAAACGGCACCACCGACACCTTGAAGCACAGGCCCGCCAACAGGAAGACGACGCCGAATACAACGCCGATGCTGCCGGTCTTGGCAGCGGCTGCAATGCCTGCAAAGCTGACGGTTCCCGTGAAGCCGTAGATCAGCGAAGCGCCGTACAGCAGCATCCCGGACGCCAGTGCGCCGAGAACGAAGTATTTCAAGCCTGCCTCGGTTGACTTGACGTTGTCACGATCGCTCGCCGCCACCACGTAAAGCGCAAGGCTCATCAACTCGAGCCCGAGATACAGCATGATCAGGTCGGCCGCCGAAATCAGCACCATCATGCCGACGGTCGAGAGCAAAACCAGAATCGCGAACTCGAACATCCGCCGGGACTGGTTTTCAAGAAACTCGCGCGACAGAACGAGCGTCGCCGCCGAGCCTAGCAAAGCCAGAATTTTCAGAAACCGCGCGAAATCATCGACGATAAAACTGCCGCCGAGCGTGATCAGCTTGCCGCTCGGCAGCAGATACTCAATCACGCCGGTCGCGACGAGAAGGAGTACCGCCAGGACCGTAACGAGAGCTGCCGCGCGCTGGCCGCACCACGCCCCGATCGTCAGCAACGCCATCGCGCCGGTCGCCAGCACGATTTCCGGCAATACAGGAAGCAATTGATATCCGGCAGCCTCAAACGTCATAGTGGTATCCCTGACCTGCCGTGATCATGGCAGCGCCGCCGCCTTGATGGCGGCAGTCGCATTTGCATAATTATTGACAAGATTTTGCACGGAAGCCGCCGAGAGATCGAGCACCGGCTTCGGATAAACGCCCAACCAGATCGTCAGCGCAACCAGCGGCATCAACGTGAGGCATTCACGGAACGTCAGGTCCTTGATCGTCGCAAGCGACGGCTTGACCAGTGCCCCGAACACGACCTTGCGATAGAGCCACAGCGCGTAGGCCGCCGACAGGATTATGCCCGTCGTCGCCGCGAACGCCGTGGGGATCGATACCTTGAAGGTGCCGATCAGCGACAGGAACTCGCCGACGAAACCGGAAGTGCCGGGCAGCCCGACGTTGGCCATGGTGAACGTCATGAACACCAGCGCATAAAGCGGCATCCGGTTGACGAGGCCGCCATAAGCCGCAATCTCGCGGGTATGCATACGGTCGTAAATAATGCCGACACAGAGGAACAACGCACCAGATACGATACCGTGCGAGATCATCTGGAATACGCCGCCGTGGACCCCCTGCATGGTGCCCGCGAAGATGCCCATGGTGACGAAGCCCATGTGCGCGACCGACGAATAGGCGATCAGCTTCTTCATGTCGTCCTGCATCAGCGCCACCAGTGAGGTGTAGACGATCGCGATGGCCGAGAGCACAAACATCAGCGGCGCGAAATCATGCGACGCCAGAGGAAACATCGGCAGCGAGAAGCGCAGGAAGCCGTAGCCGCCCATCTTCAGCAGGATTCCCGCAAGAATCACCGAGCCCGCCGTCGGAGCCTCGACGTGCGCATCCGGCAGCCAGGTGTGCACTGGCCACATCGGCAGCTTCACCGCGAAAGACGCCAAGAACGCCAGCCATGCCCACATCTGCAAATTGTACGGAACAGGGATCCGCATCAACGTGGGGATGTCGGTGGTGCCGGCATTCCAGTAGAGCGCCATGATGGCCAGCAACATCAGAACCGAGCCGAGCAGCGTATAGAGGAAAAACTTGAAGGTGGCGTAGATCCGGCGCGGACCGCCCCAGATGCCGATGATCAGGAACATCGGAATCAAGACGCCTTCAAAAAATACATAGAACAACAACAGGTCGAGCGCCGAGAAGGTGCCGATCATCAGCGTTTCCAGCACAAGAAACGCTATCATGTAGGCCGGCACCTGGCGCGAGATCGCCCGCCAGCTCGCTATAATGCAGAACGGCAATAATGCCGTAGTGAGGATCAGCAACGGCAACGAGATGCCGTCCACGCCCATGTGATAGCGAATACCGGTCGCAAGCCAGGTCGCGTGTTCGACGAACTGAAAACCGGCATCGGTGGGATCGAAGCGCGCGACCAGAATCAGCGACACCGCAAAGGTGACGACGGTGGTCCATAATGCAATCCAGCGCGCAGTGCTGTTGGCAACGTCGTCATTGCCGCGCGCCAGCAGCCAGACCAGCAGCGCTCCGAGCAGCGGCAGAAAGGTCACGACGGAAAGAATCGGCCAGGTCGTCATCACTGGCCTCCCGCGCCGAACATAAACCAGGTGATCAGACCTGCGGCCCCCATCAGCATCGCGAACGCATAGTGATAGAGATAGCCGGTCTGCAATCTCACCACATTGCGAGTGACATCGAGCACCCGTGCCGACACGCCGTCGGGACCCAAGCCGTCAATGACGAAGCCATCGCCCTTCTTCCACAGGAAGCGGCCAAGCCACTTCGTCGGACGCACGAAGATCAGCTCATACAGTTCGTCGAAGTACCACTTGTTGAGCAGGAACTGATAGAGCATCCGATGCCGGCGGGCGAGTTGGACCGCCAGATAAGGCCGGCGGATATCGAGCACCCATGCCACCACGAAGCCCAAAATCATCATCGCCGTCGGCAGGAAGCCAATGGCTTGCGGAATCTGATGCATCTCTTCGATGATGTGCGGATGCATCTTCACCGACCCACGAAAAAATTCCTCTACGCCGTGACCAGCGAACAGTTCCTTGAACGGGAATCCCGAGAGGATCGATCCAGCGGCGAGAATACCGATCGGAATCAGCATCCAGATCGGACTTTCGTGCGCGGCCTCATAGTGAGCCCGATCGTGCGGCTTACCATGGAAGGTCTTGAAGATCATCCTCCATGTATAAACCGAGGTCAGTCCGGCCGCGATGACGGTCATCGCGAAACCGTAGAACGCGAAGGGATTGTGAGACACGTAGGCGGATTCGATGATCGCATCCTTCGAAAAATAACCGGCCGTCAGCGGAAATCCCGTCAGCGCCAGCGCGCCGATCACCATGACAAAATACGTGTAGGGGATACGATCCTTCAGGCCGCCCATATAGCGGATATCCTGCTCGTGATGCATCGCGTAGATCACAGATCCCGAACCCAGGAACATCAGCGCCTTGAAGAAGGCGTGGGTGAACAAATGGAACATGCCGACGGAGTAAGCCCCCGCTGCCATCGCAACGAACATGTAGCCGAGCTGCGAACAGGTCGAATAAGCTATGATTCGCTTGATATCGTTCTGGACAAGAGCGATCGTCGCCGCAAAGAACGCCGTGGTTGCGCCGATAAACATCACGAAAGCCTGTGCATCCGGCGCCAGCTCGAACAACGGCGACAGCCGCGCCACCATGAACACCCCGGCCGTCACCATGGTCGCCGCGTGGATCAGCGCCGATACCGGCGTCGGGCCTTCCATGGCGTCCGGTAGCCAGGTGTGCAACAGGAACTGGGCCGACTTGCCCATGGCGCCCATGAACAGCAGCAGACAGATCAACGTCAGCGCGTTGATGTCCCAGGCGAGGAAGTGGACCGTCTTTCCGGTCAACCCGGGCGCCGCGCTGAAGATGGTATCGAAATCGATCGAACCGATCAGCATGAACAACGCAAAGATGCCGAGTGAAAAACCGAAGTCGCCGATACGATTGACCACAAAAGCCTTGATCGCCGCCGCATTCGCCGAGGGCTTCCGATACCAGAATCCGATCAGCAAATAGCTGGCAAGACCAACGCCTTCCCAACCGAAGAACATCTGCACCAGGTTGTCCGACGTCACCAACATCAGCATCGCGAAGGTGAACAGCGACAGATAGCCGAAAAAGCGCGGGCGGTTCGGATCCTCGTCCATGTAGCCGATGGAATAAAAATGCACCAGCGACGATACCGTGGTGACGACCACCAGCATCACCGCCGTCAGCGTATCGACCCGCAGCGACCACGCGATTTGCAAATCGCCCGAATTGATCCAGGGGAACAGCGCTATCCGTGCGTCGTGATGCATGAAGCCGACATCGACGAACACCACCCACGACAGTCCGGCCGACACGATCAGAAGAATCGTGGTGATCAGTTCTGCTGCGCGCGATCCCGCGGCCGGCGGTTCGCTGACATGATGGTCGTCGTGACCGTGGACATCACCGTGCCCGTGATCGTCATGCGCGACCGCCGCGTGCGCATGATCGTGGGCGTCGTGATGATCGACCGTATCCCCGCTGGGGTTGCGCCAATGCGCGCCTGCCAGTGCAATCAGCCCGGCGAGGATCGCGCCGATCAGCGGCAAAAAGACGATCGCCTCGATCATGTACCCACCTCATGGAGCATGACCCCGCAGCCAATGGATCCATTGGTCGGAGAAAGCCGGTCCTCACTTTTCCGGATCATGCTTCAGCCCTTCATCAGATTGACGTCCTCAACCGCGATCGAGCCGCGGTTGCGGAAATACACAACGAGAACAGCAAGACCGATCGCCGCCTCAGCCGCGGCGACCGTAAGCACCAGCAGCGCAAACACCTGTCCAACGATGTCGCCCAGGAACGCTGAAAACGCCACCAGGTTGATATTGACCGCCAGCAGGATCAGCTCCACCGACATCAGGATGACGATGATATTCTTGCGGTTGAGGAAGATACCGAGAATCCCCAGGGTGAACAGGATCGCGGCGACCGCCAGGTAGTGCCCGAGCCCGATCGTCATTTCACCCACTCCGCTGCGTCGGCGTCCTGCAACCCCCGCCCGGAAGCCACCTTGCGCACGCTCATGGCCATCTCGGGCGTCCGCGCGTTCTGGACATTGATATCCTGCCGCTTGACGCTCGCCCTGTGCCGCAGCGTCAACACGATGGCGCCGATCATCGCCACCAGCAACACCATGCCGGCAAGCTGGAAATAATGGATGTACTTCGTATAGAGTACGAGGCCGATCGCCTCGGTGTTGCTGACGTCGCCCGGTATGGCCGCGGTGATCGATTTCGTGACCGTCGGATTGAGGGTCCAGCCTCCGACAACGAGCAGCAGTTCCAGCAAAAAGATCGCTGCGATTACCAAGCCGAGCGGCAAATATTCGAGAAAGCCCTCGCGCAATTCGGCGAAATTCACGTCCAGCATCATGATGACGAACAGGAACAACACCGCGACCGCGCCGACATAGACCACGATGAGGATCATCGCGAGAAATTCCGCGCCCATCAGGATGAACAGGCCGGCGGCGTTGACGAACGCCAGAATCAGAAACAGCACCGAGTGCACGGGATTGCGCGACGAAATGACCATGGCGGCGGATGCGACGCACACGCCGGCGAACAGATAGAAGAACAGCGCGGGAAGGATCATCTAGACGCCTCCACTCCCTCTCCCCACCTGCGGGGAGAGGCGAGGAAGAACATCCGTTCTATCGGCTGACGAACAAGACATTGTGCCCTCACTTCACCGATACGGCGCATCGAGCTCGATCGCTTTCGCGATCTCGCGTTCCCAGCGGTCGCCGTTGGCGAGCAGCTTTGCCTTGTCATAATAGAGTTCCTCGCGGGTCTCGGTCGCGAATTCGAAATTCGGCCCCTCGACGATGGCATCGACCGGGCAGGACTCCTGGCACAATCCGCAATAGATGCACTTCACCATGTCGATGTCGTAGCGCACGGTGCGCCGCGTGCCGTCGTTGCGGCGCGGACCGGCCTCGATGGTGATGGCCTGCGCCGGACAGATCGCCTCGCACAGCTTGCAGGCGATACAGCGCTCCTCACCGTTCGGGTAGCGGCGCAATGCATGTTCGCCGCGGAATCGCGGCGAGATCGGATTCTTCTCGAAGGGATAATTGATGGTCGCCTTCGGCTGGAAGAAATAGCGCATGGTGAGGAAGAACGCCGACACGAATTCGGTCAGCAGAAGCGAACGGGCTGTTGCATTGATACTCATGACAACCTCACTTCGGCGCGATGCCGGCGAACTGCAACACGCCCGCCACGATCACGACCATCGCCAGCGACAGCGGCAAAAACACCTTCCAGCCGAGCCGCATCAATTGATCGTAGCGATAGCGCGGCACGATCGCCTTCGCCATCGCGAACAGAAAGAACATGAAGAACAGCTTCAGCGAGAACCAGATGACGCCGGGCACCCAGTTGAACGGCGGCAGATCGATCGGCGGCAGCCAGCCGCCCATGAAGAGGATCGCACCCATCGCGCACATGGTGGTGATCGCGACATACTCGCCGAGCATGAACAACAGATACGGCGTCGAGCCGTACTCGACCATGAAGCCTGCGACGAGTTCGGATTCCGCCTCGACCAGGTCGAACGGAGGGCGGTTGGTCTCGGCTAGGGCCGAAACGTAAAATACCACGAACATCGGCAGCAGAGGCAGCCAATACCAGTTCAGGAATGTCAGCCACGGCAATCCGATCAGGCTGCCGAGACCGCGGACATGCTGCGCCTCGACGATGGCCGAGAGGTTCAGTGAGCCTGCGCAGAGCAATACTGTGACGAAAACGAAGCCGATCGAGACTTCGTACGAGACCATCTGCGCTGCCGAACGCAATGCCGCAAGGAACGGATACTTCGAGTTCGACGACCAGCCGGCCATGATGATGCCGTAGATCGACAGCGACGAAATCGCGAAGATGTAGAGAATCCCGACATTGATGTCGGAAATCACCCAGTTCAGATTGACCGGGATCACCGCCCATGCCGCCAGCGCCAGCACGCAAGTGACCAGCGGCGCCAGCAGGAACACGCCCTTGTTGGAGCCGGACGGAATAATCGGTTCCTTCAGCACGAACTTGAGCAGATCCGCGAAGGATTGCAGCAGACCCCATGGCCCGACCACGTTCGGGCCGCGCCGGATCTGCACCGCCGCCCAGATCTTGCGGTCGGCGAGCAGGATATAGGCGACCGCGATCAGCAGCACCACGAGCAGCAGCACGCTCTGCGCGACCATCACGATCAGCGGCCAGAGAAAGTCCGTCCAGAACGGGGCTGCGAAGAATTCGGCCATCACGCTCACTCCGCCGCCGTCAGCATGCGACCAGACGCAAGCCGCGAGCATTCCGCCATCACAGCCGAGGCCCGCGCGATCGGGTTGGTCAGATAATAGTCGTCAACCGCAGCCTTGAACGGCGGTTTTTCGATGCTGCCGCCCTTGCCTGCAAGATTTTTGATCGCGCCGGAATCGCCGCCCTCGATCCGGTCGATCCGCATCAGGTGCGGCACCGCCTTGAACATCGCCTGCCGCAGCGCCGCCAGCGAGTCATAGCCCAGCGTCTTGCCCAGCACTTCGGATAACGCGCGGATGATCGCCCAGTCTTCCCGCGCCTCGCCCGGAGGGAAGCCAGCGCGGTTCGCCATCTGCACCCGGCCTTCGGTGTTAACGTAGATGCCGGTCTTCTCGGTATAGGCGGCGCCCGGCAAAATGACGTCAGCGCGGTGCGCGCCCGCGTCGCCGTGAGTCCCGATATAGACGACGAACACCCCGTCCGGCACCTTGATCTCGTCGGCGCCGAGCGAGAACAGAACATCAAGTTCACCCGGCGCGGTCATCCGCGCTGCGTTCAGGCCGCCCTTCCCCGGCGCGAAACCGAGGTCCAGCGCACCCACCCGCGACGCCGCATCGTGAAGCACCGCAAATCCGTTCCAGCCGTCCTTCAGCGCGCCGATAGTCACGGCAAGCTTGGCCGCCGCCGCGAGAATGGCCCCGCCGTCGTGCCGCGATGTCGCACCCGCACCGACCAGCACGATCGGATTGTTCGCGCCTTTCAGCACACCGAGGAACCCGTTCTTGCCCGCGGCGAGGTCCGCAAGCGAATCCGCGCCGGCGCCGAGATAATCATGGTCGTAAGTCAGATCGGCGCTCTCGCCGATCACGCCGATCTTGAGCTGACCGGTTCGCCAGCGTTTGCGGATGCGCGCGTTGAGGATCGCCGCTTCCTTGCGCGGGTTCGACCCCACGATCAGCAGCGCGTCGGCCTGCTCGATGCCGGCGATGGTCGGATTGAAAATATAGGATGCCCGCCCCAGCGCCGGATTGAAGGCATCGCCGCCCTGCACCGCGACGTTGACCGAGCCGAGTTTCGACAGCAGGTCTTTCAGCGCGAACATTTCTTCCACGGCCGCAAGATCGCCGGCAATCGCGCCGATCCGCTTGCCGTCGGCCCGCGTCACTTTCGCGGCGATCGCAGCGAATGCTTCAGGCCACGAGGCAGCGCGGAGTGCGCCGTTTTCACGGATGTAGGGGCGGTCGAGCCGCTGGGTGCGCAGTCCGTCGACGATGTGGCGGGTCTTGTCGGAGATCCACTCCTCGTTCACGGCCTCATTGACGCGCGGCAGGATGCGCATCACTTCGCGCCCGCGCGTGTCGACCCGAATGGCCGAGCCGACCGCATCCATCACATCGATGGATTGGGTTTTGCCGAGTTCCCATGGCCTTGCGGCGAATGCGTAGGGCTTCGAGGTCAACGCGCCGACCGGACAGATATCGACGAGGTTGCCCTGCAATTCCGAGGTGAGCGCGCTCTCGAGGTAGGTGGTGATCTCCATGTCCTCGCCGCGGCCGGTCGCGCCCATTTCCGGCGCACCGCAGATCTCCGCAGAGAAGCGGACGCAGCGCGTGCACTGGATGCAGCGGTTCATCGAGGTCTTGACCAGCGCGCCGAGATACTTGTCCTCGACCGCGCGCTTGTTCTCGGCGAAACGCGAGGTATCGACGCCGTAACCCATCGCCTGATCCTGCAAATCGCACTCGCCGCCCTGATCGCAGATCGGGCAATCGAGCGGATGGTTGATCAGCAGGAACTCCATCACGCCTTCGCGCGCCTTCTTCACCATCGGCGATCGCGTGGAGATTTGCGGCGGCTCTCCGTTGGGACCCGGACGGCAATCGCGCACGCCCCAGGCGCAGCTCGCGACCGGTTTCGGACCACCCTTCACCTCGACAAGGCACATCCGGCAATTGCCCGCGATCGACAGCCGCTCGTGGTAACAGAAGCGCGGAATCTCGGCGCCCGCGGCCTCGCACGCCTGCAGCAGCGTATATTCGGCGGGTACGTCGATCTCTTTGCCGTCGATGATAAGCTTCGTCATGGCCCTACTCCGCCGCGACCATGCGCGCGGGATCGAGGATGCCCTGATCGTCGCGGTCGGCGTTGTGCGAATACTGGTCGATGCGCGCCTCGATCTCGTGACGGAAGTGCGCGATCAGTCCCTGGATCGGCCAGGCCGCAGCGTCGCCGAGCGCGCAGATGGTATGACCTTCGACCTGCTTGGTGACCTCGAGCAGCATATCGATCTCGCGCTTGTGGGCACGGCCTTCGGCCATCCGGGTCAGCACCCGCCACATCCAGCCGGTCCCCTCCCGGCACGGCGTACACTGGCCGCAACTCTCGTGCTTGTAGAAATAGGAAATGCGCGCGATCGCCCGGATCAGGTCGGTCGACTTGTCCATGACGATGACGGCGGCGGTGCCGAGGCCGGAGCGCAGCTTGCCGAGGCTGTCGAAATCCATCGGCGTATCGATAATCTGCTCGGCCGGCACCATGCGCACCGACGAGCCGCCCGGAATAACCGCCTTGAGATTATTCCAGCCGCCGCGGATGCCGCCGCAATGGGTGTCGATCAATTCACGAAACGTGATCCCCATCGCCTCTTCGACGTTACAGGGGCGTTCGACGTGGCCCGAAATACAAAACAGCTTGGTGCCGACATTGTTGGGACGGCCGATCCCGGCGAACCAGGCCGCGCCGCGGCGCAGGATATCCGGCGCCACCGCAATCGACTCGACGTTGTTCACGGTCGTCGGGCAACCGTAGAGACCGACATTGGCCGGGAATGGCGGCTTCAGCCGCGGCTGGCCTTTTTTGCCTTCAAGGCTCTCCAGCAGCGCTGTCTCCTCGCCGCAGATGTACGCCCCCGCGCCATGGGCGACGTACAGATCGAACGGGAAGCCGTGGATATTATCCTTGCCGATCAGTTTGGCCGCGTAGGCCTCGTCGATGGCGACCTGGAGGTGCTCGCGCTCACGGATGAATTCGCCGCGAATGTAGATATAGCCGGCATGGGCGCCCATGCCGACGCCGGCCAGCAGACAGCCCTCGATCAAAAGATGCGGATCGTGCCGCATGATCTCGCGATCCTTGCAGGTACCCGGCTCGGACTCGTCGGCATTGACGACGAGATAGCTCGGGCGGCCGTCGGCGTTGTCCTTCGGCATGAAGGACCATTTCATGCCGGTCGGGAATCCAGCGCCGCCGCGGCCGCGCAGGCCCGACGCCTTCATCTCGCTGACAATCCAGTCACGGCCCTTGTCGATAATCGCCTTGGTGCCGTCCCATGCGCCACGGCGGCGAGCGCCGGCGAGCCGCCAGTCGCCGAGACCGTAGAGGTTGCGGAAGATGCGATCCTTGTCGTCGAGCATCAGCTTTTGCCCTTTTTGCTCGCGTCATCGGCGGGTGCCGGCCGGGCGCTGGCCCGCTGTCCCCCCTCGCCTTTCGCAGCCGCCGTATTCAACGTGGTCGGGCCGCCGACGGGTGCGGAAAACTGGCGGTCGATCTGGGGACCGGGCTTCGGCGGTTGGCCCGAGGCGAACCCGTCCAGCACCTTACCGAAATTCTCCTTCGTCAGATCCTCGTAGGTGTCTTTCCAGATCAGCACCATCGGCGCGTTGACGCAGACGCCAAGACACTCGACCTCTTCCCAACTGAAGTCGCCATCTTTCGAGAGGTGGAAGGGATCGTGATGGATGCGGCTCTTGCAGACGGCGAGGATGTCCTCAGCGCCGCGCAACCGGCACGGCGTCGTGCCGCAGACCTGGATATGCGCTTTCTTGCCGACCGGCTGCAACTGGAACATCGTATAAAAGGTCGCGATCTCCAGCATCCGGATGTAGGGCATATCCAGCATGTCAGCCACGACGCGAATCGCGGCTTCCGACACCCAGCCGTCGTGCTGTTCCTGCGCGCGCCACAGGATAGCGATGGCCGCGGACGCCTGGCGACCGGGCGGATATTGCTCGATCTGTTTTTTGGCAAAAACGAGATTCTCCGCGCTGAACGCGAAACTCTCGGGCTGCTGTTCTTTCGGTGCCAGGCGGCGAACGGACATCGTACTCTAGTCTCTCAATGAACACGTTGCGACGCGGTCGCGTTCAGGCGGCGAAAACGATCTTGCCAGAATGCGCTTGAGGTTCCGAACACGTTGTACCCAACGTGGGAGGCGACCTTGATGCGATCCAGAATGGAAAGCTCTGTCAGCGTCTCGAAGCGGCCGTTGGCCGGATCGTGCACGATCAGCGTTAGCGGCGTCTGCTCAAGAATGTAGCGCGAAACGGTGTGGTTCCGGTCATTGCCGTGTTCCTCGCACAGGATCACGGCATCGCCTTGCAGCACGCGGGTGCCACCCTTGATGGCTTCGATCTCGACGCCTTCAACGTCGAGCTTGATGAGGTGCTTGCCATCGGGCGAAATTCGGCCGTCGTCGAGCAGGTTATCGAGCGTCAGCACCGGCACGTTCTCCCCGCCGGCATCGGCGTCGCCGGCGATGCTGAAGGCTTCGTGCTTGGTGCCGGACAAGCGCGCAGTGCCGCGGGTCGCGCCAATGGCGCTCTGCATCACCTCGAAGCGGTTGCCGTTAATGTCAGCGTTATTCGACAGCCTGACGAAATTCTTCGACGACGGCTCGATCGCGATCGCCTTGCGCGATCCGAACGGCTTGCTGGACACCAGCACCGACCAGTAGCCGTAATTGGCGCCGCAATCGAGCAGCGTGTAGTCGACGTCGGCGGAAGCGCGAAACAGCAGTTCAAGCTCCTCTTCATACTTGAAGGAGCGATTGAGCAGCTTGCTCCAATAACCGTCGCCATAGGGAAACGCGAACGTGGCGTCGGAATTGAGCCTGACGGCGATATCACGCTCCGGCAACGTCTTGCGCAACAGGTTGGCGCACCAGTTGTAGCCGCGATGCGAAAACAGCGACGACACCTTGGAACCTGCCACCAGCGCCAGCGACGCCGCGCGCTCCCAAGGGTTAGCTCCCTGAAGAACACCGGAGGTCCGGTCGAACTGGATCGGCGGCTGTGCGATCACCGGTCGACCTCTCCGAACACGATGTCGAGCGAACCGAGAATAGCGGAAACGTCCGCCAGCAGGTGGCCCTTGCAGATGAAATCCATCGCCTGCAGATGCGCAAAACCCGGCGCGCGGATCTTGCACTTGTATGGCTTGTTGCTGCCATCGGAAACGAGAAAGACGCCGAACTCTCCTTTGGGCGCTTCCACCGCCGCGTAGACCTCTCCGGCAGGAACGCGAAAGCCTTCGGTGTAAAGCTTGAAGTGATGGATCAACGCTTCCATCGAACGCTTCATTTCACCGCGACGCGGCGGGAAAATCTTGTTGTCTTCGATCGCCACCGGCCCCTGCCCGTCGGCGGCGCGCAACTTGGCGATGCACTGCTTCATGATCCGCGCCGATTGCCGCATCTCTTCCATGCGGATGAGATAGCGATCGTAGCAGTCGCCGTTCTTACCGATCGGAATATCGAAGTCCATTTCGGCATAGCATTCGTAGGGTTGCGCCTTGCGCAAATCCCAGGCAGCACCGGAGCCGCGGACCATGACGCCGGAGAAACCCCATTCCCAGGCCTGCTTCAAGCTGACCACGCCGATATCGACGTTGCGTTGCTTGAAAATGCGGCTGTCGGTCAGCAACGCATCGAGATCAGCCACGACCTGAAGGAACGGATCGCACCAGGCGTCGATGTCATCGATCAGCTTCGGCGGCAGGTCCTGATGCACGCCGCCGATGCGGAAATATGCGGCATGCATCCGCGAGCCCGAGGCGCGCTCGTAGAACATCATCAGCTTCTCGCGTTCCTCGAAGCCCCACAGCGGCGGCGTGAGCGCACCGACATCCAGCGCCTGCGTAGTAACATTGAGAAGGTGCGAGAGAATGCGGCCGATCTCGCAGTAGAGCACCCGGATCAACTGTCCGCGGCGGGGCACCGCGATCCCCAGCAGCTTTTCGGCAGCGAGACAGAAAGCATGCTCCTGGTTCATCGGCGCGACATAATCGAGCCGATCGAAGTACGGTATCGCCTGAAGGTAGGTCTTTTGCTCGATCAGCTTCTCGGTGCCGCGGTGAAGCAGACCGATGTGGGGATCGACGCGCTCGACCACCTCACCATCCAGCTCCAGCACCAGGCGCAACACGCCGTGCGCCGCCGGATGCTGCGGGCCGAAATTGATGGTGAAGTTGCGCATACCGGGAGTTTCGGTACCAAGTGCTTCGGTCATCAGCCACCCGCCTTGCCGCCGGTCGCCTTCTCGTCACCCGGCAGCGGATAGTCCGCGCCTTCCCACGGCGACATGAAATCGAATTTGCGGAATTCCTGATTGAGACGCACCGGCTCGTACACGACCCGCTTCTCGGCATCGTCGTAACGCACCTCGACGAAACCCGTCAGCGGAAAATCCTTGCGTAGCGGATGTCCTTCGAACCCATAGTCGGTCAACAAACGCCGCATGTCGGGGTGGCCGGTGAATATCACGCCGTAGAGGTCGTAGGTCTCGCGTTCGAACCAGTCTGCGCCGGGAAACACATCGATCAACGATGGCACCTGCGTGGTCTCCGAGGCCTGGGCGTTCAGACGAATGCGGGTATTCAGCGTCGGCGACAGGAAGTGATAGACCACGTCAAAGCGCTTCTCGCGGCCCGGATAGTCGACCGCGGTCACGTCGGTGATGTTGACGAAGCGGCAACGCTGATCGTCGCGGATGAAACGAGCGACCTCGACAATCTTCGCGACCTCGACCGTGATACTCAATTGACCGAACGCCAGGGAATGGCCGATGGCCGCGCCCGGAAGCGTGGCAACGATCATCTGACCCAAGGCATCGAGCCTGCTGTCGTCCATTCCTTCAAACCTTTAACGTTCGATAGTTCCAGTTCGCCGGATCTTTTTCTGCAACAGCAGAATGCCGTAGAGAAGCGCTTCAGCCGTCGGCGGACAGCCCGGCACGTAGACATCGATCGGCACGATCCGGTCGCAGCCGCGCACCACCGAATAGGAATAGTGGTAGTAGCCGCCACCGTTGGCGCACGATCCCATCGAGATAACGTAGCGCGGTTCCGGCATCTGGTCGTAGACCTTGCGCAGCGCGGGCGCCATCTTGTTGGTCAGCGTGCCGGCGACGATCATCACGTCCGACTGCCGCGGCGAGGCGCGCGGTGCAAAGCCGAAGCGCTCGACATCATAGCGCGGCATCGAAACCTGCATCATCTCGACCGCGCAGCAGGCAAGACCGAAGGTCATCCACATCAGCGAGCCGGTGCGCGCCCAGGTGATGAGGTCGTCGGTCGCGGCGACGAAGAAGCCCTTGTCGGACAGTTCGTGATTGACCTCGAGGAAATACGGATCGCTGGCTCCCACCGGCCGGCCGGTCCGGGGATCCAGAATCGAGGCCGCTGCCGGAGCCACGCGAGGACCGCCGACGGAGAACGCAGCATTCGCGACCTTCGTGCCAGGAGAGCTCAATCCCATTCGAGCGCGCCTTTCTTCCATTCGTAGGCAAAGCCGACGGTCAACACGCCAAGAAAGACGATCATCGACCAGAAGCCCGTCGCTCCAAGCTTGCCGAGCGTGACCGCCCAGGGAAACAGGAATGCGACTTCAAGGTCAAAAATGATGAAAAGAATAGCTACCAGGTAAAATCTGACGTCGAACTTCATCCGGGCATCGTCGAATGCGTTGAACCCGCACTCATAGGCCGAAAGCTTCTCCGGGTCAGGCTGCTGGTAGGCGACAATAAAGGGAGCGATCAGTAGCACAGCGCCGATCACGGCCGCTATACCGATAAACACCACAAGCGGAAGATAGTTCTGCAAAATGCCGCCCATCGGCGCTTCCCCTCGCTGCGGACGCTCGACCCGCAGATTTGTTAGACTATTGGAACTTTTGAGAGGCTTTAGCCCAGTGCAACAGGGGTGGCAAGATAGCCTATTTTGACGCACCCGGGACCGAGGTTTTGCGGGTTGACAAGACACTTCGGCCGAAAATCCCGCCTGCCAAACCCCTTGCCCCGCGCGTTCCATCGGACACCACGCCGGCGTCCGGGAATCAGGCAAATGAAACCATTTTGGAGAGCCCGCGAAGCGTAGCTGAAACAAACCGCATTTATTGCTCTGTCCGACGGCGCACGGCGGTGCCGGGAGACAGGAGGCGACCATGAACCACTCGATCCAAAGCGCGGACCGCGCCACCCACCTGAAGATCGTGGTCGTCGCACTCTTCGTAGGCGCCATGCTGACAGTTTTCGGCACTTCCCTCCGTCCGAGCACCGACTTCGTCCAGACCGTGCATGTGATCAAGGCCGGTCAGCCAACGATGATATCCAGTTCGGGGACATCCCTGGTGAGGTGATCTTGCCTGGTGAGGTGATCCTGGATTTCGGCTCGGTGACCAAAGCGGCTATAGGGCGGCTTTGCCTATCGATGTCAGGCCGCGAGGACCGCCCCAGCGTTACTGAAGCTTACATCACCGGCGTTTTACGTCGCCGGAGCCTTGCGTCAGAGCCGAGCGTTGGAGATCAAGCCGGAAAACACTGGCGCGAGAGACGGGACTCGAACCCGCGACCTCCGCCGTGACAGGGCGGCGCTCTAACCAACTGAGCTACTCCCGCGGATGTCGTATCCGCACAGAGCCGAGGACTTAAAGGCGGGGCCTTTCCAAGTCAAGGCAGTTGCGAATCCCCTTGGCTGACAGGCATTTTTGAGCGGTCGATGCAAAAAACCGGCTGTTTACAGGCAAAACGGCGTGGTCGGTGCCTCCCCGAATCAACCAAGGCCTGATACGCTTTGCGTCCCGAAGCCATCAACGACGAGGAGGGCCATATATGGCGAAGAAAGCAGCGACCCCGAGCACCGTGACGCTGAAGCATCTCGCGGCGGCATTGGCCGAGGACCATGAATTGTCGAAGAAGGCCTCCGAGGCCATCTTGAGCGACATGGTCACCCGCATCACCAAGCACCTCAAGAAGGGCGATCGGATCCGCATCGTCGGTCTCGGCATTCTTCAGGTCCGCAAGCGCGCCGCCCGCAAGGGCCGCAACCCGGCCACCGGCGAGGAAATTCAGATCAAGGCCTCCAAGAAGGTCGCATTTCGCGCTGCAAAAGAACTCAAGGAAGCCATCTAACCAGAACGCGGATCAGGACGCTCCGGTTTAACCGCCGGGGGATCCGCCTGCCCGACCGATCGCAATGAGCAAAGGCCGGAACGGCAGATTTGGTTGGCCTGATTTCCTGTATAGACGGCCCCTGCCCTGAGATACGATGGCCGCTCCCATGACATTCAAGCACACGGTGACGGAGCGCTTCCTGCGTTATGTCGTCATCGACACCCAGTCGGACCCGACATCCTCCACGTGTCCGTCCACCGAGAAGCAGAAGAATCTTGGACACCTGCTGGTGCGCGAGTTGCACGAGATCGGCATCGCGGATGCCCACCTCGACCGGCAGGGTTACGTCTATGCGACGATTCCCGCGAACAGTTCCAAGCGGGTCCCCGTCATTTGCTTCTGCTCCCACATGGACACGTCGCCGGATTGTTCAGGAACAAACGTCAGACCGCAGATCGTCAGGGATTATCGCGGCGGCGACATCAAGCTCTGCGGCGATCGGTCGCAGGTGATTCGCGTCAACGACAACCCGGCGCTGGCCGATCAGGTCGGCAATGACATCGTTACGTCGGATGGCACCACGCTGCTCGGCGCCGACAACAAGGCGGGCGTCGCCGAAATCATGGATGCCGCACAGATTCTGCTTGCCGATCCCCGGATCCAGCACGGCGCCATCAAAATCCTGTTTACGCCCGACGAGGAAATCGGGCGTGGCGTCGACAAGGTCGATCTGGAAAAACTGGGCGCAGACTTCGCTTACACCGTTGACGGAGAGACTGCGGGTCATATCGAGGACGAGACCTTCTCGGCCGATGGCGCCGTTATTACGATCGAGGGCGTCAGCGCCCATCCCGGCTTCGCCAAGGGCAGGATGGAACATGCGATCAAGATCGCATCCCGTATTGTGGAGCGGCTTCCGAAAGACACCTGCTCGCCCGAGACCACCGACGGCCGCGAGGGATTCCTGCATCCGACCGGCATCAGCAGCACGCTGGAGCGTGCGACACTCAGCTTTATCGTGCGCGATTTCACCGATGGCGGGCTGAAGGAAAAGGAAACTCTGCTGGAGGGAATCGTCCGTGGTGTCATGGCGGATTTTCCGCACTCGACGTATCGGCTGGACATCCAGCCGCAGTATCGCAACATGAAACAGATTGTGGATCGTCATCCCGATATCGTCGACAACGCCATGGAAGCGATCCGCCGCGCCGGTCTCGAACCGGTCAAGGGCAGCATTCGCGGCGGCACCGACGGCTCGCGGCTGTCGTTCATGGGGCTTCCCTGTCCCAATATCTTCGCCGGCGAGCACGCGTTCCATTCACGCACCGAATGGGTCAGCGTGCAGGACATGGAAGCCGCGGTCCGGACTATCGTGCATCTCGCAGCGATCTGGGAAGAGCGCGCCTGAAGGCTCTGATATCGCGGTCAATGATGGCGTTTTGGATGCCACGCCATGATCGGAAGAGCGCGCAACGACATCGTTAATCTTTCCTAAACGCCAGGAGATATGATCCTCGAATCAACGAGGATTCAAAAATGCTGCGCACCATCCTGCTTGCGGTCATCGGCCTCGCCGCCACGGGAGCGACGGTGTCAGCCGCTGACCTTCCGGTGCATAGCCGCATCGGCGCGATCTTCGCCGAGCCTGCTCCGTCTCCGCGTGCCCGTGTCGTGCGTGAGAAGGAGAAGGATTATCCCGAGAGCGCGCTCTACCGTTTTCGGATTCCTCCGCCGGTGCCCGGCTATTACGGGAGGCCGAACGATTTCTACTATCGCCCCTACTACGAAGATCGGTCGGCGATCTCGTTCTATTTCGACCGGTTACCATACGCTTGCGGACTGTACGGATATTGCTAGTCCGCCATCATGGGTTGCGCGCGGTCACGATCCAGATCGATGCTGGAAGCACGACCGCCTGCCCTTTGACGAACGGAGCAAGCGCTTCACGGATCGACCTCGTCGCCGCGGCGATGACATCAACAGGCTGCCCCTCAAGCGCACGGCTGGCCGGACCGATCTGAAGCGCGGACTCGACCGCGGCGTCGAGCCCGCTGCCGACCGAAATGTCCAATGCGAGGTCGCAAGCTTCCATTGCTATTTCGGAGAAACCGGCCTGGCCGAGAATACGGTGAACGCGCGCTTCGGACGCGAACGAGAACGGGCCGGGGTCTTCCGGTCCGAGTTCGGGAAGTTTCGGAACATGGTTGTAGGCCGCCTGGAGCGGGGCCATGAGCCATGGATTGAGCCGCGGCTCCCGCCAGCATGCGAATGTCAGCCGGCCGCCCGGCCGCAACGCCTGGCGCAGGTTGGCGAACGACACGGCCGGCTCCGCAAAGAACATCACGCCGAACCGGGAGGCAATCAGATCGGACCGTGCCGCTTCGAACGGATGCACCGTGGCGTCGGCGAGCAGGAACTCCACCGGAGCGCCTTCCGGTGCGACTTGCCCGGCCCGCTCCAGCATCGGCGCCGAGATATCGACGCCCAGAACGCGGCCAGTAGCACCGACTTGTTCCGCAAATGCCCGCGTGGTGGCGCCGCAACCACAGCCGACATCGATGATGCGTTCGCCCGGCACGGCTTGGGCGCGATCGAGCAGGATGGCTGACACCGGCGCCAGCATCGTATCCTGCACCTGCTGCCGGTCGACCCAACGCTGGCCGCCGGGCCCATTCCAGTAAGCGATCTGTTCCGGGTCCTGCGCGTGAGGGATTTCCGCCATCGCTGCTCCCGCGAGAATCTGAAATCAACAGAGAACTGGTGGGCGGCGAGAGATTCGAACTCCAAACCTCTCCGTTCAAACGAGACCGCCCGTCACGAAATCAATGACTTAACGATGGTTTTGACGGAGGTAAACCGTGAACGATTCAGCAACTTGCGGGATTGGCGAAATCTCCCTACTGCTCGCCGTCCAAAGTTGAAATAGGCCACGCGAGGGCTGTAACCGTGAGCCATGGTCGCGTAAAGGTACCGACCTGCGCTTGGGATGGCGCCATGGGAGACTAACCGGCCTTCGTGCGCAAGAAAGATGCGCGGCTTATGATCGCGCACTCGACCAGGATGGAGAGATGAGATGGAAGACGAGGAAGATAAGCGGATTGTTGAGCATGGCCCTTCCATCGGCGAATACCGCCGGGAGTCAATTCCGGAATACATCATCGATGCGAACGGCGATCGGTTTGAGTTTGATCGCATTGCACTGGAGGGCTACGGCGGGCTTGAACCGTCGCAGCTAGCCCGGAACGAATGCCTTATGTCGCCAGGTTTGATCTATCGTAAAGTTTCGTGATCGACCTGCGCCGAATGGCGTAAGATAGATAGCTGCGCCAGCGCAAGGTCTTGATTTGTGGTAGGCGGCGAGAGATTCGAACTCCCGACCCTCTCGGTGTAAACGAGATGCTCTAACCAGCTGAGCTAGCCGCCCGCGCCTCCTGTTTAGCTCCGACACGCCCCTGCACGCAAGCCGGCGCCGGCCGTAGTTGCAGCGCGGGTTCATCGGCAACGTCTTTGTGGATCGGTCTTCGCGCGAAAGTCAGGAATCCGAAGTCTCATTGTCGGTCGATATCCGCGATCATCCGGCAGGCATAACCGGCTCATAAAGCAAACGGCGCCCTCTCGGGGGCGCCGTTTCGTTGGTTGGCTCAAGACGTTCAGTGCGCGGTCAGACCGCCGGCGGCCTCGTCAGTCGCATCGGTGACCGGAAGCTTGGGATCCTCTTCCCAGACAATCGGCTTCGGCTGCCGCACCAGCGCCCTCCTGATCACCTCGTCCATCCGCGCGACCGGAATGATGTCCAGCCCACCCTTGATGGCGTCTGAGATCTCCGTCAGATCCTTGGCATTTTCGTCGGGTATCAGCACCGTCTTGATGCCGCCTCTAGCAGCAGCCAGAAGCTTCTCCTTCAGGCCGCCGATCGGCAACACCCTGCCGCGCAGCGTGATCTCGCCCGTCATCGCGATGTCGTGCCGGATCGGAATTCCGGTCAGCACCGACACGATCGTCGTTGCCATCGCCACGCCGGCCGAAGGACCGTCCTTCGGAGTAGCTCCCTCGGGAACATGGACGTGGATATCGCGCCGCTCGAACAGCGGCGGCTCGATCCCGAAGGTGATCGCGCGCGAGCGGACATAGGACGCCGCCGCCGAGATCGATTCCTTCATCACGTCGCGCAGGTTGCCGGTGACCGTCATGCGCCCCTTGCCGGGCATCATCACACTTTCGATCGTCAGCAACTCGCCCCCGACGTCGGTCCACGCCAGACCGGTCACGACGCCGACCTGATCGTCGCTCTCGATCTCGCCGTAACGATACTTCGGCACTCCGAGAAATTCCTCGACGGCCTTCTCGGTGACCTTGACCGACTTCCTCTTCGACAGCATCAGCTCCTTCACCGCCTTGCGGGCAAGCGTGGAGAGCTCGCGCTGCAGGTTTCGTACGCCCGCTTCGCGGGTGTAGCGACGGATGATGAGCAGAAGCGAGTCGTCATCGATCGACCACTCCTTCGAATCCAGGCCGTGCTTGGCGAGCGAGTTCGGGATGAGATGCTTGCGGGCGATCTCGACCTTCTCGTTCTCGGTGTAGCCGGCGATCCGGATGATCTCCATGCGGTCCATCAATGGCCCGGGAATATTCAGCGTATTCGCGGTCGTGAGGAACATCACGTTGGACAGATCGTAATCGACCTCCAGATAATGATCGTTGAACGTCGAATTCTGCTCGGGATCGAGAACCTCAAGCAGAGCCGACGACGGATCGCCGCGGAAATCGGCGCCCATCTTGTCGATCTCGTCCAGCAAAAACAGCGGATTCGAGGTCTTGGCCTTGCGCATCGACTGGATGATCTTGCCGGGCATCGAGCCGATATAGGTCCGACGGTGACCGCGGATCTCGGCCTCGTCGCGCACGCCGCCGAGCGACACGCGCACGAATTCGCGGCCGGTCGCCCGCGCGATCGACTTGCCGAGCGAGGTCTTGCCGACACCGGGCGGACCGACGAGGCACAGGATCGGTCCGGTCAGCTTGTTGGCGCGCGACTGCACCGCGAGATACTCGACGATACGGTCCTTGACCTTTTCAAGCCCGTAATGGTCGGCGTCCAGCACTTCCTGCGCTGCGTTGAGATCCTTTTTGACCTTGGACTTTTTGCCCCACGGAATCGATATCAGCCAGTCCAGATAGTTGCGCACTACGGTTGCTTCGGCCGACATCGGAGACATCTGCCGCAGCTTCTTCAGCTCGTGCTGGGCCTTCTCGCGAGCTTCCTTCGAGAGCTTGGTCTTGGCGATCTTCTCTTCCAGATCGGCGAGTTCGTCACGGCCCTCGTCGTCGCCGAGTTCCTTCTGGATCGCCTTCATCTGCTCGTTGAGATAATACTCGCGCTGGGTCTTCTCCATCTGGCGCTTGACGCGCGAGCGGATGCGCTTCTCGACCTGCAGGACCGAAATCTCGCTCTCCATCAGACCGAGCACCTTTTCCAGACGCGCCGTCACCGACAGCGTTTCCAGGATGCCCTGACGATCCGCGATCTTGGCGGCGAGGTGCGAAGCTACGGTATCGCCGAGCTTGGCGAAATCCGCGATCGCCTGCACGACCCCCACGACCTCGGGCGAGATCTTCTTGTTCAGCTTCACATAGCTTTCGAAATCCGACACGACCGAACGCGCCAGCGCTTCGGCTTCGACGCTGCTGGTGTCAGCATCGGCGAGCGCGACGGCTTCGGCCTCATAGTAATCGGTGCGATCGGAGTATTTGGTGACGCGCGCGCGGTCCAATCCCTCGACCAGCACCTTCACCGTGCCGTCGGGAAGCTTCAGCAGTTGCAGCACACTGGCGAGCGTTCCGATTTTATAGATCGAATCCGGCTCAGGATCGTCGTCCGACGCGTTCTTCTGCGTCGCCAGCATGATCAGCGCATCGTTCTTCATGACCTCTTCGAGCGCCTTGATCGATTTCTCGCGGCCGACGAACAGCGGCACGATCATATGCGGGAAAACGACAATGTCGCGAAGCGGCAGCACCGCGTAAGTATGGCTTTCTCCGTGAACGATAGCTGGCCTGGGTTTTGAGGCGGTCATGGCCTTGTTCCTTTTGTTGCGCCCCCTTGTACGCAGCCCGCAGATCGTGCGCAACCGCCACAAGGTGCCGAGTTTCCTGGAGAAGTATGGGCCTTTTGCGAACCGATGGCCTCACCTGCCCTGGATCGTGAAGCAGCGAACGCACATGCGTCGCCGCCGACAGCATTAGGTGGCCATCGACCACCGGCGTGTCAAGTGAAGGAAAGTGGCGGCTTCCAGGGACTACATGGCCGTCGCTCGTATAGCCGGCGACCGCCGCGCGGAACGACCGGCAGCGACGCTTCGCGGCGACAGGAGCGCCTCGATCAGGCGCTGGCGCTGGTCTCGCTCGCGCGATCCGAGCGGTCCGCGTAAATGTACAGCGGCCGCGCGGTTCCCTCAACCACTTCGCGCGAGATCACGACCTCCTCGACCCCTTCCAGACCCGGAAGATCGAACATGGTCTCGAGCAGGATGCTCTCGAGAATCGAACGCAACCCGCGCGCGCCGGTCTTGCGCTCGATCGCCTTGCGTGCGATCGCACCCAGCGCCTCGTCGGCAAACGTCAGTTCGATATTCTCCATCTCGAACAACCGCTGATACTGTTTCACCAGCGCATTCTTCGGGTCGGTCAGGATCTTCTTCAGCGACGCTTCGTCGAGATCCTCGAGCGTGGCGACAACGGGCAGACGCCCGACGAACTCCGGGATAAGGCCGTACTTCAGCAAATCCTCCGGCTCGACATGCCTGAAGATTTCACCGGTGCGGCGATCTTCCGGTGCAAGCACCTGCGCAGCGAAACCGATCGACGTGGTCCGTCCGCGCGCGGAGATGATCTTCTCGAGGCCGGAGAACGCACCGCCGCAAATGAAGAGGATGTTCGTCGTATCGACCTGCAGGAACTCCTGCTGCGGATGCTTGCGGCCTCCCTGCGGCGGCACGCTCGCGACAGTTCCTTCCATGATTTTCAGCAACGCCTGCTGCACGCCCTCACCCGATACGTCACGCGTAATCGAGGGATTGTCGGACTTGCGCGAAATCTTGTCGATCTCGTCGATGTAGACGATACCGCGCTGCGCACGCTCGACATTGTAGTCCGCGGACTGCAACAGCTTCAGGATAATGTTCTCGACGTCCTCGCCGACATAGCCGGCTTCGGTCAGCGTCGTCGCATCCGCCATCGTAAACGGAACATCGAGAATTCGCGCCAGCGTCTGCGCAAGCAGCGTCTTGCCGGATCCGGTCGGGCCGATCAGCAGGATGTTCGACTTCGCGAGTTCGACGTCGTTGTGCTTGGTCTGATGATTGAGCCGCTTGTAGTGGTTGTGGACAGCGACCGAGAGCACCTTCTTGGCATGGCCTTGCCCGATGACGTAGTCGTCCAGGACCTTGCAGATTTCCTTCGGAGTCGGAATGCCGTCGCGCGATTTCACCAGCGAGGATTTGTTCTCCTCGCGAATGATATCCATGCAGAGTTCAACGCATTCGTCACAGATAAATACGGTGGGTCCCGCAATCAGCTTGCGTACTTCGTGCTGACTCTTGCCGCAAAACGAACAATACAGCGTGTTCTTGGAGTCGCCCGTACCGACCTTACTCATTCCTGTCTCCGTCCGCCGTTCGGTCTCGCCTGTTTGCCTGCTCGCCTGCTACGTTCCGGCACATCCGGGGAAGCAGGGTTAGATATGAGCAAAGTCCGCACCAGGAAAGACCCTGCGCTCTCAATCCCGCGCGAATCGCGGTTAATTCGATTCTCCTGCGCATACTCGCTAGCTGAACCCAGCTAGCGAACCACGGTGACCGCCGACTATCAAGAATTCACTAATCGGCCGGCCTTCCGCATCATGACAATAGCGCGATTTGGCTCGACAACGCGACTCTCTTTGACCAAATTCAGCGCAGCGTTGCGCTATTGTCACGCCAGTCAAGCGGAAACGCCATGAAAAAGGAACTTTTCAGAAAGTATCGCGCCGTGATCGCCGGCGGCGCCGGGTTGGGCCGAATCAACCGGCCCGTTCAGCCCACACTATGAAGTTTTGGGGGCAGCCGGCTCTTCAGCACGCTTGTCGATCACCTTGTCGACAAGGCCGAAATCGCGGGCCATCTCGGCGGTGAGGAACTTGTCGCGCTCAAGCGCATCCTCGATCGCCTTGTAGGTCTGTCCCGTGTGCTTGACGTAGATCTCGTTGAGCCGCTTCTTGAGATTCAGGATTTCCTGAGCGTGCAGCATGATGTCCGTCGCCTGACCCTGGAAGCCGCCGGAAGGCTGGTGCACCATGATGCGCGCGTTCGGCAGCGCATGGCGCATATCCTTCTCGCCGGCAGCCAGCAGCAACGAGCCCATCGACGCGGCCTGTCCCGTACACAACGTTGCGACCGGCGGACGAATGAACTGCATCGTGTCGTAGATCGCGAGGCCCGATGTCACCACGCCGCCCGGCGAATTGATGTACATCGAGATTTCCTTCTTGGGATTCTCAGCCTCAAGGAACAAGAGCTGCGCGACGACCAGCATCGACATGTTGTCCTCGACCGGCCCGGTCAGGAAGATGATGCGTTCCTTCAGCAGCCGGGAGAAGATGTCGTAAGACCTCTCGCCGCGGTTGGTCTGCTCGACCACCATCGGCACGAGGTTCATATAGGTTTCCACTGGATCGCGCATTGATCACCTAAAAGTTTGTGTCAGCAGTTAGCGGCGACGGACATCCGAGCCAAAACCGACAGTCTCCGGCTTTTCCGGTGCGGACGAACGTCCCGTGATGCAGGACTCGGCAAGCACGGCCCACAGATATGAGCCGATCGCTCGGGCGACAAGGGAGCCGCGCCGCGGCGACCGAACCTAGTGGTCCGATTCGAACATTCGCATCCACTCCACCAGTTCAAACCGATTCGCAGCGCATGACCTAGCGTTGACGGCGTCGCGACGCTGGTTTCGACCAATATCCTTAATATCCGGCACGGGCCGGACCCGAGGCCCGATCGACGCGCGGCCCGTCAGGCCTCGGCACTGTGTGCCTCGTGATCCTTAAAGAGATCCTCACGCGTCACCTTCTTTTCCGTAACGGTGGCGAGTTCGAGAATGAAGTCAACCACCTTGTTTTCGAACAGCGGCGCACGAACCTGAGCCAGGGCCTGGGGGTTTTTCTGATAGTAGCTCCAGATCTCCTTCTCCCGCCCCGGCGTCTGGCGGGCGCGACTGACCACTGCGCGATTGATTTCGTCATCAGTGACCTTGATCCCGTTCTTTTCGCCGATATCGGAAAGCACGAGGCTGAGCCGTACCCGGCGGTCGGCGATCTGGCGATACTCAACCCTTGCGGCCTCTTCGGTGGTATTCTCGTCGGCAAAGGTCTTCTTGTTCGTCTCCATCTCCGTCGTGATCGACTTCCACACCTGTTCGAATTCCTCGTCGACCAGCGACGGCGGCGCGTCGAACTTGTGCGTATCGTCGAGACGATCGAGCAGCGCGCGCTTGAGGTGCTGCCTCATCGCGCGGGCAAATTCGGCGCCGAGTTGCTCGCGGACGACTTGCTTCAACTGATCGAGTTCCTCCAGACCGAGCAACTTGGCGAACTCGTCGTCGATCTTGATGTCCTGCGGTGCCTCGATCAGGCTGGCGGTGGTCTCGAACTCTGCATCCTTCCCGGCAAGTTCGTTGTCCATATAGTTGTTGGGAAAGGACGTCTTGACGATGCGAGTCTCGCCGGCGCCGATCCCGATCAACTGCTCCTCGAATCCCGGAATGAGGGCGTTCGACCCGAGCACGACCAGAACGTCATCGCTACTGCCGGCCTCGAACAGCTCGCCGTCGATGGTGCCCTTGAACGAGATGGTGACGCGATCGCCATTCTCGGCCTTGGCGCCCTCCGCCCTGGCGGAGTAGCTGCGGTTCTGATCTGCGATCCGCTGGATGGCCTCGTCGACGTCGGTGTCGGAGACATCGACCACCGGCTTTTCGAGGTTGAAGGTCTTGAAGTCCGCAAGCTCGATCGCCGGTACGACTTCAATCGCCACGCTGTAGCTGAGGTCGGATTTGCCCGCGAGGATATCCTCGATCTCCTTCACCTCCGACGGCATCGTCACCTTGGGATTACCCGCAAGCTTGAAGCCGCGGTCGGTGGCGATCTGCATGTTCGTATCGCGGATCGTGTCCTCGATGGTCTCGATCATGACGGAGCGGCCGTACATCTTCTTGAGATGGCTGACCGGCACCTTTCCGGGACGAAAGCCGTCGAGTTTCACCTTGTCCTTGAGGTCGACCAGCCGCGCATCCGCCTTGGCCGTGATTTCAGCAGCCGGAATGCTGATCTGGAATTCGTGCCTCAGTCCCTCGGCGAGGGTTTCGTTCACCTGCATGGCGTCAATCTTCTTCCGCTTGGCCCGGCCGGAACGGCCGGATCATTGTCAATCGGTCGATGCGCGGCAAAACGCCTGCATCGGTGTATGGCCGGCATATATCCACCCGGATAGCTGCCTGAAATCGTTCTGCTCAAACGCTGTGGCGTTTGGTGCGGGCGGAGGGACTCGAACCCCCACAACTTTCGTCACTGGAACCTAAATCCAGCGCGTCTACCAATTCCGCCACGCCCGCTACGAGCATCAATCCGGCCTGCGATGCCGAGCATGATGCCGAAAATGCGAAGCGGCTTTCGGTAGACGTCATGCTCCAACGAGTCGAGATCGGGCGCACCAACGGCACCGGCCTCTCCCCCGGTATCATCAACGCGCTCAATGGGGCGGGCTTATAACATGAGGATACCGGTTCGCAGCAAAAAAATGGCCGTTCGGCCCGCCGGAGACTGCTGGACAGAACTCCGAGAACATGATCCGCATCGGCAATGACGCGCCGTCCTGTTCAGTTCACCCGGAGGCATCTGCTAGCGGGCTTCGGGGCTGCCGCCGTGGCGGGTCCAACGGCCGCGATCCACGCGCAATCGCGGCATCCGCAGCATCCGCAGATGCTTGCCTTTGATGCGGCGCCTGCCCCCCTTTTACTGGGGCCGGATCGACGCGAAACCGCGGTCTGGTCGCTGCGGACCGACGGGTCATCGGCAATCCCGCGTTTCCGCCAAAACGAGGGCTTCGACCTTGTCGTGAACAACGGCCTTCCGGCGCCGCTGGTCCTGAACTGGCACGGGATCGATGGCGTACCTTCCATCGAACCGTTGACCGCTCGACGGCCGGCGTCGTCGGGCGAATCCGACCGCTACTCGCTCCCGTTGCGTCAGGCCGGTACTTTTCTCTGCGATGGCCGCCTCCTCGGAGACGGTCTGGCGCAACCCTCGCCCGCACAGGCCCTGATCGTCGAGGAACGGACGCCGGTCGAGGTCGACCGCGACGAGGTCATGCTGATCGAGGACTGGCGGCTCGACGCCGAAGGATCTCCGGTTGCTCCCGGTCCCGGAGGAAAGAAGGCAGGAGCCCCAATTTATCTGGTCAACGGAAAGCCCTCGCTCGACCTCACATTGCGCCCCAACGAACGACTCAGACTCAGGTTCGTCAATGCCTGCCAACGCAATGCAATTGCTATCGGAATCAAGAATCTTGATGTTCGGGTCATGGCGATCGACAGTCAGCCGGCGGAACCGTTTCTGGCCCGCAACGGGCGAGTGGTGCTGGCCCCCGGGACCCGGATCGACGCCGTTATCGATGCGACGCTCCCCGCAGGAACGACATCAGCCGTCACCCTGCATGATGGCGGCAGTCCGCGACAGATCGCCCAACTGCACATTTCCACAGACAGCCCCGTTCGGCCCGCGCCATTGCCGGCGCCCGCTCCGTTGCCGTCCGAGAGCCTGCCGACCCGGCTCGATCTCAAGACTGCGCTCCGCGTCGACATGCCGCTGGCCTCCTCCGGAGAGGCTCCGACTTCGTGGGGTCCGCCGACGCACTTCAGTACGGGCTGGACCCCGGCGTTTCGCGCAAAGCGCGGCCGGCCCGTGGTGCTCGCGCTGACCAACCGGGCAGCAATCCCCATGGCATTTCATCTGCACGGCCATCACGCCCGTCTGCTCGACCGGCTCGACGACGGGTGGAAGCCGTTCTGGCTGGATACCGTGCTGGTCGATGCCGGGCAGACCCAGCGTATCGCTTTCGTCGCGGACGTGGCCGGGGCCTGGCTGGTCGAGACGATGGCCGTCGAATGGAACGCGCCGCGCCAGGTCCGCTGGTTCGCGGTGGAGTAGGATGGAGCCTGATTCAACTGCATTGCATCAGACTCTGAAACCTTATTCCTTGTGGTTGAGTACGATCTTATCCGGAAACCGGTTTCCACTTTTCGGGATCATGCTCAGTAATCAATCCCGAATTGATCGTAGAGCCGCCGCAACACCGCTGGCAGCACCTCCGGCAGATCCTCCGCGATCAGCCCCGGGCCGGCCTCGTGCCCTGCCTCGCCGTGCATCCAGACGCCGATGCAGGCCGCATCAAAAGCCGGCACGCCCTGCGCCAGCAACCCGCCGATCATGCCGGACAGCACGTCGCCTGAGCCTGCCGTGGCCAGCCACGGCGGCGCATTGGCCGCGATCGTCGCGCGCCCGTCCGGCGAAGCCACCACCGTATCCGGCCCCTTGAGCAGGACAGTCGCGCCCGAACGTCCGGCCGCGGCGCGCACCCGCTCAAGTTTTGAGCGAAGTGGAAATTTGTTGCTCATCGCGCTGAAAAGACGACGGAACTCTCCTTCATGCGGCGTCAGGATAATGTCGGTATTCCCGGTCTCCTTAACGGCCTCGAACAGGCGATCCGGTGCGTCGGCAAAACTGGTCAGCGCGTCGGCGTCGAGCAGCAGCGCCGGCCGCGCCGAAAGCGCCGTGGATACGAGCGCGCGGGTCTCCTCCCCAATTCCCGCCCCCGGCCCGATCACGCAGGCATTGAGACGCCGGTCCGTCAGGATTTCCGCAAACTCCGCAGCGCCGTTCATGCGCCGAACCATCACGGCGATCAGCGACGCTGCGTTCGCACCCAGCGCATCGTCCGGCGAGAGCACCGTCACAAGCCCGGCTCCAGCCCGCAGCGCGCCACGCGCCGACAATCGGGCAGCGCCCGTGGAGGTCAGATGGCCGGACACGACGACTGCATGTCCTCGTGCATATTTGTGCCCGTCGATACCCGGCACGGGAAACGCGCCTCGCCAGTAATCCGGGATATTCTCGAAGGTTGCGGGACGAATCTTATCCAGCACCGCATCGGAGATGCCGATGTCGGCAACGCGCACCCGGCCGCAATGAATCCGGCCCGGCAGCAAGAGATGCGCCGGCTTCTTGCGAAAGAACGTCACCGTCTCCGTGGCGCGTACCGCGGCGCCCATGATCGCGCCGGTGGTGCCGTTGATGCCGCTCGGCAGATCGACGCTGAGCACCGGCGCGCCGTTGGCGTTGATGGCCTCGATCATCGCATGGGGGTTGCCCGTGACCGAGCGATTGAGCCCTGCGCCGAACAGCGCGTCGACAATCAACGCGGGCGAGCCGAGCGCGGACAGGTCGCAACGCAGCACCGGCCCTTTCCAACCCTTCGCCGCGAGCGCGGCGTCGCCCTTCAGGCTGTCCCGCTCGCACAGCAGGATAACCGAAACGTCGTGGCCGCGCGCCGCCAGTTCGGTCGCTGCGACAAACCCGTCCCCCCCGTTGTTGCCGCACCCGGCGACAACCAGGATCGAGCCTTGACCGACGAGGTCGGTGGCCGCGTCCGCCACCGCCTGTCCGGCGCGCAGCATCAGCGCGAAGCCCGGCGCGCCGGCCGCAATGGCGAGCCGGTCAGCCTGCTCCATTTCACCGGTCGTCAGAATCTCCATGGCCTAACCAACTCGCTGGGGCAAAGAGCTAACCGTCTTACAGACGCACGGCTGCACAAAAAATAAACCCGTTGCCTAATTTGTAATCTGACAGATACTCCGGCGCGCTGCTACGACATGCAAAGTCACGCTTTAATCACCTGATAACGTTTGAAAATTGCACGCTCCTGCGAGTTGGCACAAACCCTGCTTAGAGAGAGACGTTTCGATCTGTGGTGACCACTGGCAGGTAATGAAGCGTGTCTCGCGACTTTTGTCCGTCCGAAAACCAGTGCATGACCGATGCTGCAGGCGGCAGTGTAAGCGCGCATCGGCCACTGGCTGGAAATCGGAAGCGCCAGGAGACGTTCAGTGAAGAAGATCGAAGCCATCATCAAACCGTTCAAGCTCGACGAAGTAAAGGAAGCCCTTCAGGAGATCGGATTGCAAGGCATCACCGTGATCGAAGCAAAAGGCTTTGGCCGGCAGAAGGGGCACGCCGAACTCTATCGCGGCGCGGAATACGTCGTGGACTTCCTGCCCAAGGTCAAAATCGAGATCGTGATCGGCGATGATCTGGTCGAAAAAGCCATCGACGCCATCAGGCGCGCCGCCCAGACGGGCCGCATCGGCGACGGCAAGATCTTCGTGTCCAATATCGAGGAAGCCATTCGGATCCGGACGGGAGAATCCGGCCTCGACGCCATCTAGACTCTCTGAGAGCGACATCCGCACATCAAGCCATGCCAACGGCCGCTTCGCGCTGCCGATCACGAAGACCAGCAGAGACAAGGGGTATTTATGAAGACCGCCAACGACGTCCTGAAATCAATCAAGGACAACGACGTAAAGTACGTCGATCTGCGATTCACCGATCCGCGGGGCAAGTGGCAACACGTCACCTTCGACGTCAGCATGATCGACGAGGAGATTTTCGCAGAAGGCACGATGTTCGACGGCTCGTCGATCGCCGGCTGGAAAGCGATTAACGAGTCCGACATGATGCTGATGCTCGACCCGAGCACGGCCTCGATCGATCCGTTCTTCGCGGAAACGACGATGGTCATCACCTGCGACATCCTGGAGCCCTCCACAGGCGAGCCCTACAACCGCGACCCGCGCGGCATTGCCAGGAAAGCCGAGGCGATGGTGAAATCGATGGGCATCGGCGACACCGTGTATGTCGGCCCCGAAGCCGAGTTCTTCGTTTTCGATGACGTGCGTTTCTCCGCCGATCCGTACAACACCGGATTCAAGCTGGATTCATCCGAACTGCCGACCAATTCGGCAACGGAATATGAAGGCGGCAACCTCGGCCACCGCATTCGCACCAAAGGCGGCTACTTCCCGGTCCCGCCGCAGGATTCAGTGCAGGACATGCGCTCCGAAATGCTGGGTGCCATGGCCAAGATGGGTGTCAGGGTCGAGAAGCATCATCACGAGGTGGCGTCCGCCCAGCACGAGCTCGGCATGAAATTCGACACGCTGACCCACATGGCCGACCAGATGCAGATCTACAAATATTGCATCCACCAGGTGGCGCATATCTACGGCAAGACCGCCACTTTCATGCCGAAGCCGATCTTCGGCGACAACGGCTCCGGCATGCACGTCCACCAGTCCATCTGGAAGGACGGCAAGCCGACCTTCGCCGGCAACAAGTACGCCGACCTGTCGGAAACATGCCTGCACTACATCGGCGGCATCATCAAGCACGCCAAGGCGATCAACGCTTTCACCAATCCGTCGACCAACTCCTACAAGCGTCTGGTGCCGGGCTACGAGGCGCCGGTGCTCCTCGCCTACTCGGCGCGCAACCGCTCGGCATCGTGCCGCATCCCCTACACCACCTCGCCAAAGGCCAAGCGCGTGGAGGTTCGCTTCCCCGACCCGATGGCCAATCCGTATCTCGCCTTTGCGGCGATGCTGATGGCGGGCCTCGACGGCATCAAGAACAAGATCGATCCGGGTCCGGCCATGGACAAGGACCTTTACGACCTGCCGAAAGAAGAGCTGAAGCAGATTCCGACGGTCTGCGGCTCGTTGCGCGAGGCGCTGGAAAGCCTCGACAAGGACCGCACCTTCCTGAAGAACGGCGGCGTGTTCGACGACGACTTCATCAACGCCTATATCGAGCTGAAGATGACCGAGGTGGAGCGCTTCGACATGACCCCGCACCCGGTCGAATTCGACATGTACTATTCATACTGATTGGTTCTCGGTCTCGAAAACAAAAGCAGGCGCTCCTGACGGAGCGCCTTATTTTTTGACGCCAGCACCCCTCGTTTCAAATTTCCGGCCGTTGCAGCGCGGCACGGCGGCAGGACCGGTCCGGGGCCCGTTTCGAGCGGACGCCTCGCCCGATACCGGTCGCCGTCAGACCAGCACAGCCGGCGACGCTTGATCCGGACGGCGTTTTAACGGAACACTGCGGGCTCAAAACCGGAGGCGACCGTGACCGACTTCACCGTAGGCAAAGGGCAAACCCGGACGGATCTGGCATGGGCGATTGCGACCGGAGGGATCGGCATCGTCCTGTTCGCGGCCCTGCTGGTGTTCGCCTGGGAATTTGCGGCGACGCTTTTCCTGATCTTCGCCGGTGTGCTGCTCGGCGTTGCTCTCAACGCCATCACAAATCTGCTCGGCCGCGTCGTTCGCCTGCCTCATGGATTGCGGCTGACGATCGTCTGTCTGGCGCTCGCTGCGGCGTTGTCAGGCGTTGTGGTTCTCGGGGGAACAACAATCGCGAACCAGGCAACGGTTTTAAGCAATACCCTCAAATCGCAGCTTGTGAACCTCAAGGCCTTCCTCGAGAAAAATGGCGTAGACACCAGCTACCTCAATCTGACCGGTCTCAATCCGTCGTCCGAAACCTCGAAAGCTTCCGGGACTGCAAGCGCTTCAGGAACCGCAAGAGCCTCCGGAGCCGCAAAAGCCGATGAGACGCCGTCAGCAAATGTTCAGCACAACTTGCCAAGCGCCGGCGCGCTGGCCTCTAGCGGTTCCGCAATTGTCAGCCAGACCCTGAAGCTCATCCTCGGCACCGTCAGCGCCGTCGGAAATTTCTTCATCGTGCTGTTTCTCGGCCTTTGCTTTGCCGCGCAGCCAACTCTCTATCGTAAAGGATTGCTCAGCATGACACCGGCGAAACACCGGGCGGCGGCGGCGGTTCTGGTCGACAGGATCGGCGATACCCTGGAGCGCTGGCTGATCGCCCAAATGGTCACCATGGCCGCGGTTTTTCTGGTGACCTGGATCGGCCTTGAGATCATCGGCATCCAGAGCTCCTTCATCCTGGGCATCCAGGCCGGTTTGCTCGCCTTCATTCCGACCATCGGCGCGCTACTCGGCGGGTTGATCGTGGTGCTGGCGAGTCTGGCTTCGGGGTGGGTGGCAGGCGCGAGCGCATTCGTGTTGTTTCTTGGCGTCCATGCACTGGAGAGCTACATCCTCACGCCCATCATCCAGCGTCAGGCGCTCGACATCCCGCCCGCGACGCTGTTCGCGTTCCAGATTTTGCTCGGCGTTGTCTTCGGCGTCTGGGGGCTCGCGCTGGCCCTGCCCCTGCTCGCGATCGGCAAGGTCGCTATCGATTATTTGCGCGAGGATGGCGAGCAGCGGTCCGTCAAAGCCGCAAGTTAGAGCGTTTTCGAGCGAAGCATGTCCTCGGGCTTGACCCGAGGATGGGTACCGGTTCGCGTGAAGAAAACGCGTCAAATCAAAATCATAGAGCCTCGCTTCTGGTTCCATCAGGAGCGAGGCTCTAAAAGGTTGCAACCGTATTGGTGTGTTCGACCTCGGGGGGCGAGGCAAAATGCGCTCCGACCAGCGCGCGCCATTCGGTGAAATTGGCGGATTCGCGAAAATCCACGGAATGGTTTTCAAGCGTTTCCCACTCGATCAGCAGCCGGTAGCGTGACGGCTTCTCGATAGACCGGTGCAACTCGAAGCTTTTCCAGCCCTTGCAGCGCTTGAAGATCGTCTGCGCCTGCGCGATCGCGGCCTCAAAGTCCTTCTCGCTGCCCGGCTTGACCTCGATTTGCGCGATTTCGGTAATCATGTGAGGAGACCCTTCGTACGGCTCCCGTCTGTATCGCAATCGGCAGCAACCGGGAAGCCCACCGCGAACGAACGTCTCACGCCTTCCGGGTTAGCCAGCCTCGTTATCGCTCGCAGCAACGCAACAAGGAACGGCAAAACGCACCGGATGAGCCGGGCCGGAGCGCTTAAAAGTGCGGGGAATGTCGCGTTCTATTGGTCCAGTTCTAACATTCGCATCCCGCTTCAGCGAGCCTTTTACGAATGTTAGAATCGAGGGACCACCAGCTTAGAGCGCTTACCGTTCTGATGGAATCAGAACGGACGCTCTAAGCCATTGAGTGGTCGCATTTCCTTACGGCAAACCGGTTTCCACTTCACCGGGACATGCTCTAGGTGTCAGGCGTTGGCGCGCTCGCCTTCAGCGACCATGGCGCTGCCTGAGCCGAAATAGATGCGCGCAACGCCTTTAGGCGTTGCGCAGCAAGAGGCTTGTCCTTGGTTTCCCATAGAACACGGCGCTGCCGCCTCAGGTGATCAATTCGCGGTACTCTCTATCTCGAGTGGTGGTGCGACTTATGCGAGCTGTGTTTGGATTCCGACTGCGAGCTGTGGTTGGAATTATCCGACGCTGCGGCGGAAGCAACCTGCTGCGAAAGCTGATCGACGCTTTTGTGCAAGTTTCCTACGTCGGTCTGAAGAGCCTCTATCGTCTTGACGGACTCAGGATTTGCCTTCCCGGCGCGATCAATCTTCGCCTTGAGAGCGTCGAGATCCGATACCTTGAAAGCACCCAACTGCGTTTGTACGGTCGCGAGCTGAGACTGCAAATCCTTAATCCGTGCGTCGAGCTGAGAGGTATCGGCTGCCGGCGGCGGATCCTTCATCCTTGCTTCGAGATAGCCCAAGCGCTTTTCCAGCCCGGCGACTGCATCTGTGTGGGGCGCGGCTTTCGCTTTCGCGGGAACCGCTGCAAGCGCCTTCGACGGAAGCGGGCCGCCGGTACTCCATACCAAGCCCACGCTGGCGAAGGACAACACGCCGACAACGAGTATGCCCCAAATCAACCGATTAGAGTGGTCGTGTTCGTTCATCACGTTGCCTCCCTTATGTGTTGTCTTGTTATCTTTTAACTCGTCCAGCCAAGCCCTCAGTATGACCGCTCTGCGACTATTTGTACAGAGGGCACGCTTCGTTTGGCTTCGCTCCTCGGCGCGGGCGCGTGGGCTCGGATTGAGATGCTGGTCGGTTGCACCAACGGGACTTGATCGCCAACCCCATGGACTACTGGCAAATATAAATTGCACGTGTAGTTTTGCATTCGCGTTCGGGACGCGCGACTAGATGAGCATTTTCGAGCGAAGTGGGTACCGGTTCGCGTGAAGAAAACGCGTCAATTCAAAATCATAGAGCCTCGCTCCTGATTCCATCAGAAGCGAGGCTCCATGTCGGCCGCGAATGTCAAATCCACTCGGCCAGGAACAGCAAACGCACCGGCGCCGGACGAACCGGGCCGATGCGCTTAAAGTGGAGGGAATGTCGCGTTCCAGGAGAACGGGCGGCCGGTCTTGACGCCGGCTTCGCACTGTCCCGGAGAAAACTCACAGCCGATACAAAATCTGGTCGGTCCAGAAGCGCTCGAGGCGATGCAGCGACTTGTTCAGCGTTGCGAACTCCTCGTTCGAAATGCCGCCGACCTGTTCAACGGTCTTGACGTGCTTCTGGTATAGCGCGTCGACGATGCGTCGGATTTCCTGGCCTTGCGCGGTCAGGCGAATGCGCACCGAGCGGCGATCGACGCGCGAGCGCTGATGATCGAGGAAGCCCAACTCGACGAGCTTCTTCAGATTATAGGAAACGTTGGAGCCGAGATAATAGCCGCGGGTCCGCAATTCGCCGGCGGTCAACTCCTTGTCGCCGATGTTGTAGAGCAGAAGCGCCTGCACCGAATTGATGTCGGCGCGGCCGCGACGATCGAATTCATCCTTGATGACATCGAGCAGACGACGATGCAGACGCTCGACCAAGGTCAACGCTTCGAGATAGAGCGGCTGCACCGGCGCCTGGCCGGCAACCTGTTCCGCGGGCTCGTGAGCCTTCGCAACGGCTTTCATGATGACATCCCCTGTTGTCGTTTTTATCGACTTATTCGACGAAACTTGTGTCCCGCCTGATAGCTGGACCTTAGGGGAGGCGTTTGAAGATCAGCTTAAATAAGACAATAAAGACATCATGAATTTAAGACAGTGAATCGCCGATTAAGCCTTTCAGATAAGGGCTTTTTGCAACTTTTCCTTGACGTTTCCGCCACGCTGTTCACCCTTCGTCTGCGGCTGTTGTCGCATTCAGGAACAGCACCGTTCAAATTCGAAACATCCGGTCAATACAAATGACCACGCCGTTAGGGTGACCGAATTCTTACCGCTAAAAATTCACGGAAAATTTGACGCAACGTCTCAATTTCGATTCTGCGCGACGTCGTCACAATTCTAGCGATGCCGTCTATTCCGGTTAAATCGGCTCCGTCCTTTCGGATGCGGGACTTTTTTTGACGAGGCTCGCGCATTTGCAATGTCTATGGCGGCCGTTCGCGCGCCGCCATCCAGGCCAGCGCAAGATAGGCCGTGAGCATTGCCGTTTCCAACCCGACCACCGCCAGACTGCCGCCATAGATCGCCGGGAACATCAGTTCGACCACAGCCATCGAGACGACGGTGGTGAGCCACACAACGGCGCCCCATGGCGTCGCGAGCCACAGGCCCACGGCGGCCACCAGATCGATCACCGCGAAGTAGACCGTCGCCGCCTGCCAGGCCATGGTCTGGTTCTCAAATGCATCGTCTTCGCCACCGATGAATCCGGTCACTTGAGCCCAATGATAGAGCCCCGCGACGAGCGATAGCACCGCCATGATGCGCAGGAACAGCACCAGTCGCCGGGTCCAGAGATTTTCGACCGTTTCCGTCCGTGCAGACGAAATCCCCGCCACCGACATGGCGTTGTTATCCCGTGGGATCTGCTCGCGCGAAGAGGTTTCAGACATCAGGGTGCTCGTGGCCGGAAACGACGGACATACGAATGCGAAGTCGATTCATGACTTTTTGGAACCACAAAATCAATTGCATTGCGTCGGGGTGCATGAGCGCGGTGACGAAGCCGGTTCCTGGTGCTAGAATTGGAACAAAATCAAATCGGTTTCTGGCCTTCGGGAGTGTCGGCAACATGGCGATAAAATACGGACGTCCCATAGAAATGCGGGATGGACCCCGCCGCGAGGCCGCCGTCACCGCCGCTCCGCTCGATCTGGTGGCCCGGCTGCGCCGCAACCGCAAGGCGGAATGGGCCCGCCGTCTAGTCCGTGAAAGCGTCCTCACCACCGACGACCTGATCTGGCCGCTGTTCGTGGCCGACGGCACCAACAAGCGGACGCCGGTCGCCTCGATGCCCGGCGTCGACCGCATCAGCGTCGATCAATGCGTGCGCGACGCCGAACGCGCGCTGAAGCTGAACATTCCCTGCATCGCGCTGTTCCCCTATACCGATCCCGCGTTGCGGGACGACGCCGGCAGCGAAGCTCTCAATGCCAAGAACCTGGTGTGCAAGTCGGTCCGCGCCATCAAGCGGGAGTTTCCGGACCTCGGCGTGCTCTGCGACGTGGCGCTCGATCCGTTCACCAGTCATGGCCATGACGGTTTGGTCGAGGACGGCAAAATCCTCAACGACGAGACCGTCGCGGTGCTGGTCCAGCAGGCGCTGGTGCAGGCGGAAGCCGGTTGCGACATCATTGCTCCGTCGGACATGATGGACGGCCGTGTCGGCGCGATACGAAGAGCTCTCGACGAGGCCGGATTCGTCGACGTGCAGATCATGGCTTACGCCGCGAAATACGCGTCGGCGTTTTACGGCCCGTTCCGCGACGCCATCGGCTCGGCCAAGGCGCTCACCGGCGACAAGCGCACGTATCAGATGGACAGCGCCAACTCCGACGAAGCGCTGCGCGAGGTTGAGCTCGACATCGCCGAGGGCGCCGACATGGTGCTGGTGAAGCCAGGTATGCCCTATCTCGACATTGTGCGGCGAGTGAAAGACACCTTCGGGATGCCGACCTTCGCCTATCAGGTATCGGGCGAGTACGCGATGATCGCCGCCGCCGCCGGCAACGGCTGGATCGACGGCGACCGCGCCATGATGGAAAGCCTCGTTGCTTTCAAACGCGCCGGGGCCGATGGCGTACTTACCTATTTTGCGGCCGCGGCGGCGGAGAAACTGAAACAAAACCTCTGACGTGCCGCCCTCGGCCACCTGCAATGATTGCCGTTCCTTACCGCTTGCGAGGCCTTGCAACCCCGGCAGCCCGTCGCCATTTCGAGGGCCGGGTAAGAAAAATGCCGTAGATGAGCCGCGGAGGATCGGTGATGGCCGACAATGGCTTCAACAATGCGCATGGCGACAACTCCGCCGGGTTCCGGCCTCATGCGTTCGACCCCTGGATGCAGCCAGAACTGTTTCGCGGCGTCCTGACGCGGCGTTTTTTTGCATTCCTGATCGATCTCGTGGTGCTTTCGATACCAGTGATTTTCGCGGTGATCTTCATCGCGGTGTTCGGCATCGTCACGCTGGGACTTGGCTGGGTGCTGTTCTGGCTGGTCTCGCCCGCCTCCCTGATCTGGGCTCTTGTCTATTACGGCGCGTCGCTGGGCGGCCCGCATTCCGCGACCATCGGAATGCGGCTCATGGGTCTGGAAATGCGGACCTGGTACGGCGAGCCGGGCTATTTTGTACTGGGCGCCGTGCACGCGATCCTGTTTTGGGTATCGGTGTCGGTTTTTACGCCGCTCATTCTGCTGATCGGCCTCTTCAACGGACGGCGGCGGCTATTGCATGATATGCTGTTGGGCACCGTGATTATCAATAACTCGGTTCTCGCGGCGGTTGCGCAACCATACCGGACCTAACCTTTTCGCTTCTGATGGAATCAGAAGTGGACTCTATGATTTTGATTTGACGCGTTTTCTTGACGCGAAACGGTACCCGCTTCGCTCGAAAACGCGCTAGTTGATATCAAGGCAACCGGATTGACGGTCGGCCTTGGGAGCGCGATGCTCGGACATAACCCGCTTCGGAGACTGACAAGACTGCCGTGACCCAGCACTCGCGCGACACCCCGCAATTCTATTTAACGGCACCTTCGCCGTGTCCGTATTTGCCCGATCGCAGCGAGCGCAAGGTGTTCACTCATCTCGTTGGCGAAAAGGCCGGCGAGCTTAACGACCTGCTGACCCATGGCGGTTTTCGCCGCAGTCAGTCGATCGCCTATCGCCCCGCCTGCGATCAGTGTCGCGCTTGCGTTTCCGTGCGGGTGATCGCCGGCGAGTTTCGGCCATCGCGCAATTTCCGTAAGGTGCTGGCGCGCAACGCCGACATCGCCAGCCAGCTACGCGCAGCGGCACCAACGTCCGAACAATATTCGATCTTTCGCGCCTATCTCGACCAGCGCCACCGCGACGGCGGCATGGCCGATATGACCGTGCTCGATTACGCGATGATGGTCGAAGACAGCCACGTCGAAACCCGCATCATTGAGTATCGCAGACGCGGCGCGGATACCGGTGTCAACGAACGCGGCGATCTCGTGGGGGTCGCGCTTACCGACGTGCTCAGCGACGGGCTGTCGATGGTTTATTCGTTTTTCGAGCCGTCCGAGCAGAACCGTTCGCTCGGCACCTTCATGATCCTCGATCACATCTCACGCGCGCGGCAGCTCGGCCTGCCCTATGTGTACCTCGGCTACTGGATCGAGGGGTCGCGGAAGATGGATTACAAGGGCCGCTTTATGCCACAGCAGCGCCTCGCGCCTACGGGCTGGTTGCGGGTCGATGCCAAAGACGAATCGCTGCACGATCCGCGGTGCTAGCAGTGTTATCCGGCAAGCGTGTCCACCAGCAGCTTCACATTGAGGATCACGATCACACCGGCGACGATCCATGCCGCAACGGCAGTTCCGGTTGAAATCGCGAACTTGCCCATCTTGCGCCGATCCGAGACAAAGCGGACCAGCGGGATCACCGCGAACGGCAACTGCATCGACAGGACGACCTGACTGAGAACCAGAAGTTGCGCGGTGCCGCGCTCGCCATAGAACGCAGTGACGGCGATCACCGGAACGATGGCGATGCCGCGGGTGACCAGCCGCCGCGCCCACATCGGCATCCGCAAACGCAGAAAACCTTCCATCACGATCTGGCCCGCAAGCGTCGCCGTCACTGTGGAATTGAGGCCGGAGGCCAAAAGCGCGATCGCGAACAGCGTCGAGGCGATGCTGAGACCCAATAGCGGCGACATCAGCCTGAACGCGTCGCCGATTTCAGCCACCTCGGTGTGACCACTGCGGTGAAACACCGCGGCGGCCACGATCAGAATGGCGGCGTTGACGAACAGCGCCAGCATCAGCGCCAGTGTGCTGTCGGCGGTAGCCCACCGGATCGCACTCCGCCGCCCCTCCTCCGTGCGCGGATATGCGCGCGTCTGCACGATCGACGAATGCAGATAGAGGTTATGCGGCATGACCGTCGCGCCGATGATGCCGATGGCGATGTAGAGCATTTCCGGATTGGTGACGATCTCGCGTGACGGTGCGAAGCCGTGCAGAATCTCGACGACCGGCGGCGCGGCGGCAACGATCTGGATTGCAAAACAGACCGCGATCACGATCAGCAGCGCGACCACAAAGGCCTCAAGGAAACGGAAGCCCCGGTTCATCAACAGCAACAGCAGAACAGCGTCCAGTGCCGCAATCAGCGCGCCGCCGATCAGCGGAATGCCGAACAGCAACTGCAGCGCGATCGCCGTGCCGATCACCTCAGCCAGGTCGCAGGCGATGATCGCCGCCTCGCAGACCAGCCACAGCATGAAATTGACTGGCCGCGAATAGCTGGCGCGGCACGCCTGCGCGAGATCGAGGCCGGCCGCGATGCCAAGCCGCGCGGCGAGCGCCTGCAACAGGATCGCCATGAGGTTCGACAGCAGGATGACCGACAGCAGCGTGTAACCGAACTGCGAACCGCCCGCGATGTCGGTGGCCCAGTTGCCGGGGTCCATGTACCCCACCGAGACCATGTAACCGGGGCCCGCAAAGGCCAGCAGGCGACGCAGCCAGTGCCCGGTCGCGGGCACCGGCACCGTCGCATGGACCTCCTCAAGGCTGGGGCGAGCCGGCGCTTCCGGACGCCAGCCAGCCCCAGCCGAAAAGGCTCCATGCGACGGCTCCGACACCGGCACAGGCTCAGGATCGGGCGACAAACCAGGTGTTTTCACATCCATCGGCTGGATCATGGAATAAATTGATCTTTATTGCAACTCATTTGCAAGTGCATCTGGTAGGTCACGCAAGCGGACGATGGCCGTTCGCGTTCCGCAATCCACGCGGGTGCTCGCGAACGGCTATATTCCGCGACGCGAAGATCGCGCCCGGTCCAGCTCAGGATACAGTTGCGCGCAACCTACTTTGTGGAAGCGACGGGAGAATCGAGCAGATCGAGCACCGTCTCAGACGGACGGCAAATCCGCGTGCCCTGCGACGTTTCCACGATCGGGCGTTGAATCAGGATCGGGTACGCCAGCATGAAATCGAGAAGCTGGTCGTCGGTCCATTTGGGATTGCCGAGATCGAGCTCGGCATAGGGCGTGCCCTTCTCCCGCAGCAGCGCGCGGATGGGAAGCATCATGGCGTCTGCGAGCGCGCGAAGCCGCGCACGGTCCGGCGGATGCTTGAGGTATTCGACGATCACCGGCTCCTCGCCGCTCTGCCGAATCATCGCCAGCGTGTTACGGGAGGTGCCGCAGGACGGGTTGTGATAGATCGTCACGGTCATGGCTGAACCTCCTTGCTGATGGGAGCCGCGCGATTAACCTCGCGCAGCAGCCAACCAATAACAATCACGCCGATGATAGCCCCACAAAGTTCGGCGGTGATAAAACCCGGAAGGTCCCGCGGACGAATCCCGGAAAACGTGTTGGTCAGCGAACGCGCCACCGCGACGGCCGGATTGGCAAACGATGTCGACGCCGTAAACCAGTACGCGGCCGTGATATAGAGACCAACCAGCCACGGCACCGAGCCGCGCTCAAAACGAAGTCCCGCAAGGATCGTTGCGACCAATCCGAACGACGCGACGGCCTCAGCAAACCATTGCGCGCCGCCGGTGCGGATTTTCATCGATGCATTCAGAAGCGGCAGCCCGAACATCAGATGTGCGGTCATCGTGCCGACAATGCCGCCGATAATCTGGACTATGACATACATCAGCCCATCGTTCGTCGACAGTTCACGCTTAAACCAGAAAACCAGCGTTACGGCGGGATTGAAATGCGCGCCGGAGATCGGTCCGAATACGGTAATCAGAACAACCAGGATTGCGCCGGTGGAAATGGTATTGCCGAGCAGCGCCAGCGCCGCATCCTTCGTAAGCCCCTCCGCCATGACGCCAGAGCCGACCACGGCCGCGACCAAGAGCGCTGTCCCGAGCGCTTCAGCCGTCAACCTGCGCGGCAGATCAAACTCTGGCATGCCTGCCGCGCTTGCTTGTCGCCGCGGGCGCGCACAAATTGGCGCGACCGCCGCAGCAGTCTTCGAGCAGGAACTGAATCACGCCGCCAAAGCGCGTAAGGTCAGCGCGATAGACGATCGACCGGCTGAAACGCCGCGCCGAAACCAGTCCGGCACGGGACAGAACCGCAAGATGCGACGACATCGTGTTTTGCGGCACGGCAACAGCTTTCGCGATATCGCCCGCTGCAAGGCCCTTCGGTTCATGCTTCACCAGAAGCCTGAAGACATCCAGCCGGGTCGATTGGGCGAGCGCCGCGAGCGCCAGGATAACGGCTTCAGATTCCATATATCGAGAATTATCGATATACAGCCCGTTGTCAAGGTGCCGACGTTTGCGCCTCGATGGCGAGGACGCGGCGCATGGTTCCCGCGCGGGTGCGCATCTTGAAATGAAATTAAATCGTGCGGCCGAACCTGTTCGATTTCGGCAGGCCGTGCGCGAGGCGTCCGGCGTCGGCGCGGTTGCCGCGCCAGTCGGACAGGTCCTTCCAGTTCAGGCCCTGCTCGCGGCCTGCGGAGTCCCTCCACGTCAATCCGGCCTTCGAATCGAACACGGCGACATCGGACAGACCTGCGTCCTTGTACTTCTGCAGCCGCACGCCACGGCCGCGCGCCATCTCCGGCACCTGATCGAGCGAGAAGATCACCATCTTGTGGTTGGTGCCAATGACGGCGACCTGATCGCCCGCGACCGTCACAATCGCCTTGGCCTCGTTCGGCATCTCGACATTGAGCACCTGCTTGCCCTTGCGGGTGTTACCGACGCAGTCGTCCTCCTTGACGACGAAGCCCTGCCCTTCGCTGCTCGCGATCAGGAACTTGCGGCCGCCGGTGTTGACGAACATCGACACGATCGCGGCGTCCTGCTCCATGTCGATGAAAAGACGGATCGGCTCGCCGTGGCCGCGCCCGCCCGGCAGCTTTGCGACATCGAGCGAATAGAATTTGCCGTTGGTGGCGAACAACAGCAGCTTCGACGTGGTTTCAGCGAAGAACGCGAAACCGGGCTTGTCGTCGGTCTTGAAGGACAGGCCCGACAGGTCCTCGACGTGGCCTTTCAGCGTCCGCACCCAGCCCTTGTCGGACACCACGACCGTGACCGGCTCGCGCTCGACCAGCGACTCTTCCAGCGCGGCGAGATCGTGCTCCGGCGCATCGGCAAACACGGTGCGTCGCTTGCCGAGTGGCGTCTTGGGACCGAACATGTCGCGCACGGTGCGCACCTGCTCGCCAACCTTGGCCCACTGCTCGGTTTCCGACCCGAGCACTTTGTTGATGTCCTTCAATTCCGCCCGCAGTTTCTTGTCCTCGGTGCGGATCTCCATCTCCTCGAGCTTACGCAAGGAGCGCAGGCGCATATTGAGGATAGCCTCGGCCTGGACGTCGGTCAGCTTGAATGCCTTCATCAAGGCCGGCTTCGGCTCATCCTCGGTGCGGATGATTTTGATGACCTTGTCGATGTTCAGATACGCAATCAGGTAGCCGCCCAGCACCTCCAGCCGATGCTCGATCTGCGCCTTGCGATAGGCTGAACGGCGCAACAGCACGTCGCGCAGATGGTCGAGCCACTCGCGAAGGCATTCCGAAAGGCCGACGACCTTCGGAATCTTGCCTTTGATGAGCACGTTGAGGTTGAGCGAAATGCGGCTCTCAAGCTCGGTGAGCTTGAACAGCGATTCCATCACCAGTTCGGGATCGACGTTGCGCGACTTTGGCTCGATGACGACGCGGATATCTTCTGCCGACTCGTCCCTGATGTCGCCGACCAGCGGCAGTTTCTTCTCGTTGAGCAGTTCGGCGATCTTCTCGATCAGCCGCGACTTCTGCACCAGCCAGGGGATTTCGGTGACCACGATCACCCAGGTGCCGCGCGCGCCTTCTTCCTGATTCCACTTGGCGCGGGTGCGGAACGCGCCGCGCCCGGTCATGTAGGCCTCAGCGATGCTTTCCTTGGGGTCGATGATGATGCCGCCGGTCGGAAAATCCGGACCCTTGACCCATTTCAACAGCGACTTCGACTTCGCGTCCGGCTTGTCGATCAGATGCAGCGCGGCGTCGCAGAGTTCGGCGGCGTTGTGCGGCGGAATGGCGGTGGCCATGCCGACCGCGATGCCCTGCGCGCCATTGGCGAGCAGGTTCGGAAAGCCGCCCGGCAGCACCACGGGCTCGCGGGTCTGGCCGTCGTAGTTGGGGCGGAACTCGACGGCATCCTCGTCGATGCCGTCGAGCAGCAGCCGCGCCACATCGGTCATGCGCGCTTCGGTGTAGCGGTAGGCGGCGGGATTATCGCCGTCGATGTTGCCGAAATTACCCTGGCCGTCGACCAGCGGGTAACGCGAGGCGAAATCCTGCGCGAGCCGCACCATCGCATCGTAGATCGCCTGATCGCCGTGGGGATGGAATGAGCCCATGACGTCGCCGACGATCTTGGCGGATTTCTTGAAGGCCGAACCGGGATCGAGCCGCAGCAGCCGCATACCGTAAAGGATGCGCCGATGTACCGGCTTGAGGCCGTCGCGGGCATCCGGCAAGGCGCGGTGCATGATGGTGGACAGCGCGTAGGCGAGATAGCGCTCTTCCAGCGCATCCCGAAGCTGCACGTCGTGAATTTCGGCCGGTTCCGGAATCAGTCGTTTTCCCATGCGGACGGGTTAAACCCGGACAAGTGCGGCGACAAGGCGCGAATCACTTTAGTGAGTCGTCCCGGCGTTCGCCGGGACGACTCGCGGAAGCGGTCGCCTCTGTCATTCAAACGACCGATCTGATCCGCGTCGCTTTCGCACCACCGCGTTGATGAACCCGGCGCGCGCGTCGGAATGTCCTTGCCCCCTCGGCTCCAGCACGTGGCGCAGCAGGAACCGACCTGTCAGTTCGAATCCGTCCAGCAAGTCTTGTTCCGACCAGCCGCTTTGTTCTTCGTCGGCCTCGCGCAGAAACGGCGGCAGCCGCAGCAGCCGGTCGCGCCACGGTTCGCCGGCCTGCCGCGACACCGCCCCGCCCGATTTCGGTGAGACGTAAATGAGGTCCGTGGTGCCTCCGGTCGCCGCGCAGGCCGACAGATCGAGGCCGAAACCGAGTTCGGTCAGCATCGCCAGTTCGAACCGGATCAGATGGATCGCCGCCTCGTCCGCCGTGTCGAAATCGTCCAGCGTCCGTTCCAGCATCTCGAAAATGCCGTCATGCGGATCGCGCTCGGGCAACAGCCGCGCCAGCGACGCCAGATGGGTCACGCCATAGGTCGCATGGGACGCGCCGAGCAGGTTGGCGGCGCGCATCCGCGTGCCTTCCAGCGCATAGGCGCCGAGATGCTCGTCGAGCCGCGCCCGCCATAGCGCGCTGACCGAATTTCCGGGCTGCAACAGCGGGCGCATCCGCGATCCCGCCCCTCCGCGCACAAGGCCGAGATGGCGACCGTGGCCGCGCGTCAGAAGCTCGACGATGGCTGAGGACTCGCCATGCCGCCGCACCCCGAGCACGATACCATCGTCGGTCCATTCCATGGCGCCAGCTTATAATATCGCGCGGCGTTTCGCAGCCATCCGATCAGACGGAGTTGAACCAGTCTTTGGCGTCATCCGTGAATGAAAAATATATCCCGGCCCCTGCCAGAACGGTCGAAAACAGATCGACCGCCGACGCCAGCGTCAGCCCGCGGCTCAATGAATCGAGCAGGGAAAGCACCGAGAGCCCGAGTGCAGCGACCAGGATCCATCGCGCCCAGCTCTTCCGGTGCCGTGCCGCGAGCCAGACCAGAAGCAGGAAAAACATCAACACGACAACGACAAACATATCGGCGCTCACCGCGGCCGTCTCGCCAATATCAGCCGACGGGCGTTCGATGAACGCAGCCGACAACGTATCGACCAGCAGCGACAGATACAGCAGGACCTCGAACCACAGCACGTTTCTCGGGATCGTCATGGCGTGCGCCGGCCTATTCCTTGGGAAACTCCAGTCCCATTTCGCGATAACGGTTCGGATCGTCGCCCCAGTTCTCACGCACCTTCACGAACAGAAACAGATGCACCGGCTGGCCAAGGATCTCGCCGATCTCCTTGCGGGAGTCAGCACCGATCGCCTTGATGGTCGCGCCATTCTTGCCCAGCACGATCTTACGCTGGCTGTCGCGCTCCACAAAGATGGTCTGCTCGATGCGAACCGATTTGTCGTTGCGCTCGGTCCAACTGTCGGTCTCGACGGTGGATTGATACGGCAATTCCTGATGCAGATGGCGGTAGATCTTCTCGCGGGTGATTTCGGCAGCGAGGTGACGCAGCGGCGCGTCCGACATCTGGTCTTCCGGGTAGTGAAACGGCCCTTCCGGCACGCGCGCGGCCAGCGCGCGGCGCAGATCATCGACGCCGTCGCCCGACAGCGCCGACACCATGAACGTATCCTCAAAAGCGAGACGTTCGTTGGCCGCGCTGGCCAGCGCCAGCAGTTTTTCGCGAGGCACGAGATCGATCTTGTTCAGCACCAGAATTTTCGGATGCGCCACGCCTGCGAGTTTCGTCAGGATGACGTCGGCCTCGTCGTCGACCCCCGCGCGTGCGTCGAGCAGCGCGCAGACGAGATCGGCGTCGTGGGCCCCGCTCCACGCGGTCGAAACCATGGCGCGGTCGAGCCGCCGCTTCGGCGCGAAGATGCCGGGCGTATCGACCAAAATGATCTGGGCGTTGTTCTCAACGACGATGCCGCGGATCAGCGCACGGGTGGTCTGCACCTTGCGCGAGACAATGGTGACCTTCGAGCCGACCAGAGCATTGACCAGGGTGGACTTGCCGACGTTCGGCGCCCCGATCAACGCGACGAAACCGCATCGCGTCGCCGCGTCCGTCTCGCTCATTTTACACCTTCACGCGCGATCATGGCGGATGCCGCAGCCTTCTCCGCCGCGCGCTTGCTGCCGCCGATGCCCTCCGAGGCCTCCAGCCCCGGCAATTCCACCGCGACGCGGAAGCGCGGGTCGTGATGCGGCCCGGTGCGCTCCACTTCGCGGTAAACCGGCGTCGGCAGGCCCTGGCCCTGCGCCCACTCCTGCAGCACGGTCTTGGGATCGCGCAGCGGCCGGACCGGCTTGCGCATTCGCTCAAGCCAGTTGCGCTCGACGAAGGCAGCAGCAGCCGCATAGCCGCCATCGAGATAGACCGCGCCGATCACCGCCTCGCAGATGTCTCCGAGCACAGACCGGCGCAGCCGCGCGCCGGCACCGGCGCCGACCGCGCCGAGCTTGATGCCTTCGAGCAGATCGAGCGATTTGGCAACATCGATACAGGTCTCCTTGCGCACGAGTTCGGCGAGCCGCTTCGACAGTTCGCCCTCGTCCGCCTTGGGAAAGGCGCGGTAGAGCATGTCGGAGACCACCAGACCGAGTACGTGATCGCCGAGGAATTCGAGACGCTGGTAGCTGTCGCCGCGTCCGCGCGACGACTTCAGCGCCGAGACATGGGTGAAGGCCGTGGTCAGCAGCGACATATCGGCGAACTTGTGGCCCAGCCGCTGTTCGATCGCGGCCATGATCGCCTTGGTGCTGGTCCTGACCCGCTTCGCCTTCGGCGCAGGCTCCGCCGGCTCCGTGTCGGATGGCACGGCTGCATCGTCGGGGGGCGGGACTGGCTTGATGTCAGCCGATTCGTCGATCATCGCACGAGGGAGAATATGCGATTCCACCGCACAGCGGTGGGCCAGCGCCAGATCTCCCAGGCATGTCCGCCCTCCCCGATCGAGAAGAAGATCATCTGCGCCCGTCCGACCAGATTCTCGAACGGCACATAGCCGACCGCGGAGAGCACGCGGCTGTCGGTCGAATTGTCGCGGTTGTCACCCATCATGAAGAAATGGCCCGCCGGCACGGTGTAGACGTTGGTATTGTCGTAGAAACCGTTGTCGACGCAATCGAGCGTCTTATAGGAGACGCCGTTCGGCAGCGTTTCCCGCCATTGCTTGACCCGCGCCGTCGCATCGGAGCCGCATGGGTCTTCCCCGACGAAATCCGGCAGCCGTTCGCGCTGCACCGGCTTGTCGTTGATGTAGAGCAGCCCCTCCTTCATCTGGATGCGGTCGCCCGGCAGCCCGATCACCCGCTTGATGTAGTCCGTGGTGTTATCCTTCGGCAGACGAAATACCACGACATCGCCGCGGCTCGGTTCGGAGCCGAAGATACGCCCCGAAAACAGCGGCGGCGAGAACGGGATGGAAAAGCGACTGTAACCGTATGAGTATTTCGAAACGAACAGATAGTCGCCGACCAGCAGCGTGGCCTTCATCGATCCCGAGGGGATGTTGAACGGCTGGAACAGGAAGGTTCGGATCACCAGCGCGATCAGGAGAGCGTGAATGACGACACGGATGGTCTCGCCGACGCCGCTTTCAGTTTTGGTCCCGGATGTCACGCCCATCGTTTCCCCTTGTCCATCGCCGCCGCCCGAAGCGATGGCAAAGCGCTTTGCGACGAAGAGCCTGGCTTCGCGAAAAAACGCCAATCATTCCGGTATTTAGAGTGAACTCGCGTACCAACCGCTGAAGGTTTCCTGCTGACTTCGCTCTCGTGTCCCGATTCCGAAGCACCCTGCGGCATTTTAGACGGTTGTTTGCGGCCGCGCAATCAACCGCGCGGCTAAAACTTTCTAACTATCTGATATTACTTTTATTTTAGTTTCGACGCGACACTGTATCGGACTCAGCGTATCGGACTCAGCCGATCAAAGGTTGCCCGGCGTGCCGGCCGAAATTATGACGAAGGCCTGCGCCAACGGCCAATCGTCGGTGAGGCTCAGGTCGATCCGCGCCTCAAGACCCTGCGGCGTCAGCATTTGCAGCCGCTTCAGCGCCCCGCCCGTTAGCATCATGGAGGGCCGCCCGGACGGCAGATTGACGACGCCCATGTCCCGCCACCACACGCCGCGCCGGATTCCGGTCCCGAGCGCCTTGGAGCAGGCTTCCTTCGCGGCAAACCGCTTTGCGTAGGTCGCCACCACCATCTTCTCGTTGCTGGCGCGGCGCGCGGCCTTCGCCCGCTCGGCGTCCGTGAAGATGCGATTGAGGAACCGGTCACCGTGACGCTCGATGACCTTCGCCACCCGGCGGATATCGATCAGGTCGGAGCCGACGCCGATGATCATGCCATGCGCGTCTTCAGGGTTGCGCGGCCGCGATCCATCGCCGCGCGCATGGTGCGAACTGTCTCCGCGATCCCGACGAGCAATGCCTCGCCCATCATGAAGTAGCCGATATTCAGTTCGACGATCTCGGGCAGCGCCGCGATCGTCTCCGCCGTCGCGTAATCGAGACCGTGCCCGGCGTGAACCTCAAGGCCCGCCGACTTGGCCAATGCAACGCCTTCGACAATGCGGCGCCATTCGGCATCCGCCTTCTCCGTGTGACCATCGACGACGGCATCGCACCAGCCGCCGGTGTGAATCTCGATCGCCGGCGCACGCAGTTGCGCGGCCATCTCGATCTGCTGCGCATCGGCGGCGATGAATAACGAAACACGAATACCGGCATCGCCGAAGCGCGCGATCGAAGGCGCCAGCGAGTCCCGTTGACCAACCACATCGAGACCACCTTCTGTGGTGAGTTCCTCGCGACGTTCGGGCACCAGACACACTGCGTGCGGCTTGGTTTCCAGCGCGATCCGGATCATGTCCGGGGTCGCCGCCATCTCGAAATTGAGGGGCTTTGGGATTTCGGCCTTCAGCCGCGCCATGTCGGTATCGCGAATGTGGCGCCGATCCTCGCGCAGATGCGCGGTAATGCCGTCTGCGCCGGCCGCGATCGCCGCAAGCGCGATGCGCACAGGATCCGGCCGCGCTCCGCCACGTGCGTTGCGCAGGGTGGCGACATGATCGACATTGAGTCCGAGGCGGATCGCGGAAGGATGAGGCATCAGGGTCTCTTATTTAGTTTTTAGTTCGGCATACCGAAAGGAAAAATGCGCTCCCTCTCCCATTGGGTCGAGCCGAGCGAAGCTCGCTTTTGGAGGGTTGGGGTGTGGGATTACAGACGATCGACAAGACGGCGCCTCACGACTGCCGCACAGCCGACCTCTCCGCGATGCGGAGAGGTGAAATTGCGCGCGCAGGTCCGTCACGATTCCTGTCCATTGCCTAGCCATTGACCCGCTCGACGCGCCCCACGACGTCCTTGGCACGCAACTGGGCGATGATGGCGCTGAGATGCTTGAGGTCGTAGACCTCGAGATCGATGGTCATTTCGGTGAAGTCGGGCGAACGCCTGCTCATGTTGATATTGTCGATATTGCCGTCGTGTTCGGCGATCACGGTCGCGACCTGCGCCAGGCTGCCGGGCTCGTTGAGGCTATCCACCACGATGCGCGCCGGAAACCGCTGCGGCGTGGTGTCGTCGACATCCCAGCGAACGTCGAGCCAGCGCTCCGGCTCTTCCTCGAAATCCGTCAGCGCCGGCGACTGGATCGGATAGATCGTGACTCCCTCGCCCGGCGTGATAATACCGACGATGCGATCGCCCGGTACCGCACCGCCATTGGGCGCGAATTTGATCGGCAAATTCGAATCGATGCCGCCGATCGGGATTACCGACGGGCCACGAGCTGGATCCGGCGCCGATTTCAATTTGAGCTTCGCGGCCAGGCCCTTCTTGGCGCCGGCGCCGCCCACCCGCTCCTCCTTGTAGTCCGGATACATCGCGCGCGCGACATCGGAGGCGCGCATTTCCCCGCGACCCACCGAAGCCATCACATCCTCGATCGTGGCGCGCGCCAGCCGCGGCAACGCGCCGGTGAGCTTGTCGTCGGCGTATTCGATCTTCACGCGACTGAACAGGCGCTCCACGATCCGCCGGCCAAGGCTGACGTATTGACCGCGCACGGCGGCCCGGGTGGCGCGCCGGATCGCGGCCCGCGCCTTGCCGGTGACCGCAAGCGATTCCCAGGCCGACGGCGGCGCGGACTGGGCGAGCGACGTCAGGACCTCGACCTCGTCACCGTTCTGCAATTGCGACGACAGCGGCGCGAACTTGCCGTTGATCTTGCAACCCACCGTACTGTTGCCGACATCCGTATGCACCGCATAGGCAAAATCGATGACGTTGGCGTGCCGCGGCAGCGCGATCAGCTTTCCCTTCGGGGTGAAGCAGAACACCTGGTCGTGAAACAACTCGAGCTTGGTGTGCTCAAGGAATTCTTCCGGATTGACGCTCTCCGACAGCATTTCGATGGTGTGGCGCAGCCATGCAAAGGCATTGGATTCGCGGTTGAGCAGTTCGGTCGGCGAACCCGCCCCATCCTTGTAAAAAGCATGTGCGGCGATGCCGAATTCGGCGATGCGGTCCATCTCCCCGGTGCGGAGTTGCAGTTCGACACGCTGGTTGCCCGGTCCGATCACGGTGGTGTGGATCGAGCGATAGTCGTTCTGCTTCGGCGTCGAAATGTAGTCCTTGAAGCGGCCGGGCACCACCGGCCAGGTCGTGTGGACCACGCCGAGCGCACGATAGCAGGCTCCGACATCGGGCATCACGACGCGGAATCCAAAAATATCCGAAAGCTGCTCGAAGCCGACCGATTTTCGTTCCATCTTGGTCCAGATCGAAAACGGCTGCTTGCGACGGCCATTCACGCGCGCCGCGATGCCCTTGTTCGCAAGACTGGTCGTGAGCTGGCTCTCGATCTCGCCGATCAGGTTGCGGTTGCGTTCGGCCAATGCGTCGAGCCGCTGCGAAACCACCGCATGGGCTTCCGGATCGAGAGTGCGGAACGCCAGATCCTCAAGCTCCTCGCGCATCTCCTGCATACCCATGCGGCCAGCCAGTGGCGCGTAGATGTCGAGGGTCTCCTCGGCGATACGCTGACGCGACGCCGGCGGCACGAAGTCCAGGGTGCGCATGTTGTGCAGCCGGTCGGCAAGCTTGATCAGCAGCACGCGAACATCTTCGGCGATCGCCAGCAGCAGCTTGCGCAGGTTCTCGGCCTGCTTGGCCTCGCGCGAGACCAGTTCCAGCCGTTTCAGCTTGGTCAGGCCCTCGACCAGCGCGCCGATCTCGTGACCGAACATGTTGTCGATCTCGGCTCGGGTGGCCTCGGTATCCTCGATGGTATCGTGCAGCAGCGCTGCGACGATGGTGGCATCGTCGAGCTTGAGACCGGTCAGGATGGCCGCGACCTCGAGCGGGTGGGAAAAATAGGGATCGCCCGACGCCCGCATCTGCTCGCCGTGGGCCTTCATGGCATAGACGTAGGCCCGATTCAGCAAATCCTCGTTGGTGTCCGGGTTGTAGGAGCGAACGCGCTCGACCAGGTCGTACTGGCGCATCATGCGCGGGCGCGGCGGCCTGGCCGGGGTAGCCGGCGTCGGAGCCTCCCCGACTGAATTGGTCGCGGTCTGCATCTGCCCCATTCTGCGAGGCCAACTCGCCATAGAACTCAGTACCTTCATCGCACGGAAACCGTCCGCTCACCCTCCAATATCTATCCTAGATTGTCCCGGCCAAAAGTCGAATTCGATCTTTAGGCGCACGAGATTTTGGTTACCGGAGCAAGGCCCGGCCGAACGGCCGGGGTCGCCCTTTCTGCTCCCAGAAACGCAAAAGCCCGGACCAGGGTCCGGGCTTGCAAACCTCACGGCGGCGGCGAGAGCGCTCATTCGTCCTCTTCGGGCTGCTCTTCGCGAGGTGCGAGCCCCTCCAGACCCTTCAGCAACTCTTCCTCGGTCATACGCTCAACGGTGACCTCGGTGTCGTCGGCATCGACGCTCGCCCCGGCCGAGCCGATCAAGGGCACGGTGTCGGGCTCGGGCTCGTCGACCTCGACAAACTTCTGCAAGGAATGAACCAGCTCTTCGCGCATATCTTCGGGGGAGATGGTCTGCTCGGCAATCTCGCGAAGCGAAACCACCGGGTTTTTGTCGTTATCGCGATCAATCGTAAGTTGCGAACCCGACGAAATCATCCGCGCACGATGCGCGGCCAAAAGAACCAGGTCGAACCGATTGTCGACCTTATCAATGCAATCTTCCACGGTGACGCGCGCCATCGACTGTCGCTCCGTTAAGGGGGGCCGAAACTGTTAGATGTGTTTGCTAGGTATAGTGGGTTTGCGGGTTTCGCAACAGGGAATTTAGTATTTGGCGCGAAGGCCGGTCTCTGGTACCCAGTAGTGGAGCCAGAAGGCCGGCGTCCAGAGAAGCGGGATTAAGTCCCACTCGGACAAGAATTCGCTTCATTGCGTGCTTATCCCCAACGCAGCCTTGCCTCATCTCATTGCGCTATTGTTTGCTTCAGTTTGATCCGCAAGACGCGATTTGCATCATTTGAACGCGTCGCTGGCCTGACAATAGCACCAACAACAATCACGAGAACGCTTGATGTCACCCGCCTCCAACAAGATCGCGCTCTTTATCGATGGCGCCAATCTCTACGCAACCGCCAAGACGCTCGGCTTCGACATCGACTACAAGCGCCTCCTGAAGGAATTCCAGTCCCGGGGCACGCTCGTCCGCGCATTCTATTACACCGCGATCATCGAGGATCAGGAATACTCCTCGATCCGGCCGCTGATCGACTGGCTCGACTACAACGGCTACACGGTCGTCACGAAGGCCACCAAGGAATTCGTCGACGCCAGCGGCCGCCGCAAGATCAAGGGCAACATGGACATCGAACTCGCAGTCGATGCAATGGAGCTTGCCGAACACGTCGACCAGATCGTGCTGTTCTCGGGCGACGGCGATTTTCGCTCTCTGGTCGAAGCTGTGCAGCGCCGCGGCGTTCGCGTGACCGTTGTTTCGACGATCTCAAGCCAGCCGCCGATGATCGCCGATGAACTGCGCCGCCAGGCAGACGTCTTCACCGATCTCGTCGAGCTGCAACCGAAACTCGGCCGCGATCCGTCGGAGCGTTCGGCGGCGCGCGAGCCGCGCCACCATGCACCGCAGTTCCTGCAACGAGCTACCACTGTGGCGCCTCGGCACGATGACGACGACTTCGAGGACTGATACGCAGTCCCGCGCCGAGCCCGCTCCGTCCGGCGCAAACACCGCCAGCGCAGAACCCGGCCGCGATTGCTCGCTTTGTCCGCGGCTGGTCGCCTATCGCCTGTCGGTGCGGGCGCGCGAACCGGACTGGTTCAACGCCCCCGTCCCCTCTTTCGGCAATCCCGATGCGGCCCTGCTGATCGTCGGCCTGGCGCCGGGCGTGCAAGGGGCCAACCGCACCGGTCGGCCGTTTACCGGCGATTACGCCGGCGACCTGCTTTACGCCACGCTGCTCAAGTACGGCTTTGCCGCAGGACATTACCAGGCTCGCTTTGATGACGGCCTCACGCTGGTCGATTGCCGCATCAGCAATGCGGTGCGCTGCGTGCCCCCGCAAAACAAGCCGCTGCCGGCCGAGATCAACACCTGCCGCGCGTTTCTGAGCGCCACGCTGTCGGCGATGCCCCGGCTGCGGGCGATTGTCGCGCTCGGCCGCATCGCTCACGATTCCGTGGTGAAGGCGCTCGGCCTCCGCGCCATGGCCGCGCCCTTCGGGCACGGTGCAGTGCATCGCGCGGGTGCGGTCAGGCTCTACGACAGCTATCACTGCTCCCGCTACAACACCAACACCCGCGTCCTGACAACCGAAATGTTCGAGAACGTATTCGCGCAGGTGCGCGCCGACATGACCAGGTTCAGAATTTCTACCTCGTTCCCGTGAAGCGGATACCCATCATCTCGCCGTATCGCCAGACCCGTTCGCATTCCTTCGGCGGAGAATTCGGGACCAGCGCGATACCGAAGCGCTTTGGCAGGGTCAGGCCGGAGGCGATCACCAGACGCGCGCCATCGCTGGAGATGTCCATGACCTGGCACTCCGATCTGCCATCGACGGAGTCGAGCACAAGCCAGGCCCGTTGATGCCGGCGGCGCATGCGCCGAATGGCGCGCTTCTGTTTGATCCGCATGGCCGGAGCAAACCACCTCAAACCTGAAATTGCCTTGAACCGATCGTTCAAAGTTTAACGACCGGAGCCGAACCGCGCCGTGGCAGGCGACGTCGCCCAGCGGCTATCGACGAAGCAAATCCAGGCGCGTCGACGGTGCTAACCGGATCGCTTCGCTCAGCGCAAAATAGGCAAGAGCCAATTTCGTCGCGAGTCCGCAAACGACGGGGCGCTCTCATCCCCTCGCCCGCAGCAACCGGCCTTTCTCGCGGCCCCAGTCGCGCTTCTTCTCGCTCTCGCGCTTGTCGTGCAGCTTCTTGCCCTTGGCAATCGCCAGCAGCAGCTTGGCCCGTCCGCGTTCGTTGAAATAGAGCTTGAGCGGAATCAGCGTCATGCCCTCACGATCGACCGCGCCCAGCAGCTTATTGATCTGCTTCCTGTGCAGCAGCAGCTTGCGCGGCCGTTTCGGCTCGTGGTTGAAGCGGTTGGCTTGCAGATATTCGGGGATGTTGGCGTTGATCAGCCAGATCTCGCCGTTTTTCGAATCGGCGTAGGATTCGGCAATCGTGGTCTTGCCGTTGCGGACCGACTTGACCTCGGTGCCGGTCAGCGCAATGCCGGCCTCGACAGTATCCTCGATCGCGTAGTTGAACCGCGCCTTGCGGTTTTCAGCGACGACCTTGATCGCGCGCTCGTTCTTCTCGGCCATATCTGAAACCTCCGGGCGGCGCCTTTCGAGGATGGCGACGACGCCCGATCCGGCGGCGTTGCGCCTATTTCTTCGCTTTCAGGAGATCGCGGATCTCGGTCAGCAGTTCTTCCTCGCGGGTCGGCTTCGGCGGCGCTGCGGGCGCTGCCTCATCCTTGCGCTTGAGCTTGCCCATAAGGCGAACCACCATGAACAGCACGAAGGCCACGATCAGGAAGTTCAGCGTCAGGGTCAGGAAATTGCCCCACGCCAGCACTGCGCCCTGCTTCTTGGCGTCGGCGAGGTTGGCCGCGGTGACCTTCGATGACAACGCCGTGAAATAGTTCGAGAAGTCGAGTCCGCCGGTAACGGCGCCGATGATCGGCATGATGATGTCGGCCACCATCGAGGAGACGATGGCCCCGAACGCAGCGCCGATGATGACGGCGACGGCGAGATCGACGACATTGCCCTTCATCGCAAATTCACGAAAATCCTTGAGCATCGTAATTCCTCCCTCGGTTTCACTGTTGCGCGCGGCGACGGCAATCCAGTCCCGATGCGGAACCGAAGCTCAATTGATCAAACCCGCATGCACCATGGCGTCGCGGATGACTTTTCCGGTCGGCGGCGTCACCGGCATCAGCGGCAGGCGCACGACCTCATCAAGCCGGCCGAGCAGCTTGAGACCGTGCTTGGCTCCGGCGAGGCCCGGCTCCTTGAAAATGGCGTCGTGCAGCGGCACCAGCCGGTCCTGAATCTCGAGCCCGGTGGCATAGTCGCCCTTCAGCACAGCGGACATCAGGCTCGCGCACAATTTTGGCGCCACGTTGGCGACCACCGAGACGCAGCCGTGTCCGCCCGCCGCCATGTAAGCGAGCGCCGTCATGTCCTCGCCCGACAACTGGATGAAGTCCGGTCCCATCGCATGGCGCTGCAGAGAGACCCGGGCCACATTGGCGGTGGCGTCCTTGACGCCGGCGATGTTCTTCAACTCGAACAGCCGCGCCATCGTCTCCACGGAGAGATCGACGACCGAGCGCGACGGAATGTTATAGATGATGATCGGGATACCGATCGCGTCGTTCACCGTCTTGAAGTGTTGGAACATGCCTTCCTGGGTCGGCTTGTTGTAGTACGGCGTCACCACCAGCACGGCGTCGGCGCCCGCTTTCTCGGCATGAACAGCCAGATCGACCGCCTCGCGGGTCGAATTCGAGCCCGCACCCGCAATCACCGGGACCCGGCCCCGCGCCTCGTCGATGCACCATTCCACCACCTTGCGGTGTTCGTCGTGGCTCAACGTCGGGCTCTCGCCGGTTGTGCCGACCGGCACGAGTCCGTGGACACCCTCGTCAATCTGCCAGCTCACCAGACTGCGGAAGGCGGCCTCATCGACGGAGCCGTTCTTGAACGGCGTCACCAGGGCGGTGTATGATCCCCGGAACTTCGCCTTGCTTGCCATGATCCGCTCCAACACGTTGCGCGGCGTCGCCGTCTGCCGAATTCGATGCCGTATCAGTCATATCGGGTCTGACGCTGCTACGAAAGGTCTGCGCCCGGAGCAGCCGCGATTTTGCCGTGGTCGAAGCGCACACGATCCCGACACCCGGATTTTAGTGCTTTGTCCACATATTTAATGAAATAGTAAGGGGATTTTGGGGGTCTGCCTCATTCGCCGAGAGGGATTGCCGTGACATTGCTTGCCCACGCATCAAGGTTGCGAACGACGGCTTTGGGAGCGAGCCTGGTGCTGGCGGCCGGGCTCTGGGCCGGGGCCGCAGATGCCGAGAAAGCCGCTAAGGCTCCAACACCGAAGTCGCGTCCGATTTCACGTCACGTCGTTCCGAAGACGGTCACCGGCCATGCGCATGGCAAGATCCCGGTCCCGGCGCACCGCAAGACCTCAGCCCCGGACAAAAACAAGGCCAAGGCCACCGCAGCTCCGGCAATTCAACCGGCCACACGCCAGCACGCCGTGCTCCCGCCGCCGTCGAAGCGCAAGCCCGTTCCGAGAGCCGCGATGGCCGCGACGTCATCGACGTCGCACGCCGATCTCGATGCGCTTGAGAACGTCATCGACCTGACCCGCAAGCAGAGGCAGTCCGACGCCACTCAGGTCGAGGCCAGAATGACAGACCCGGTGGCGCGCAAGCTCGCCGAGTGGATCATCCTGCGCAGCAACGACAATGGCGCGCCGACCGAGCGCTACCGCGCCTTCATCGCCGCCAATCCGAGCTGGCCCTCGCAGACGTTCCTGCGCAAACGCGCGGAGGCTGCACTATGGGACGACCATCGCGACGATGCCGCCGTGCTGGCCTGGTTCGAAAACGAACGGCCGCTGTCGGCCAAGGGACGGTTCGCATTGGCAGGCGCGCTGCTCGCGCGCGGCGACCGCACCAACGCCGTACGACTAGTCCGCGAGGCCTGGCGGACTGATTCCATGTCAGAAGCGGTCGAGAAGAAGGCGCTGGAGATGTTCGGAGCGCTGCTGGCGCCGGGCGATCAGAAAGCTCGGATGGATTATATGCTCTATGGCAGCGATCATGACGCAGCGCTGCGCGCGGCGAAGCGGCTCGGAAGCGCCGAGGTCGCCCTCGCCAGGGCGCGGATTGCCGCCGACCGCAAATCCTCCAGCCTGCGCTCGCTGCTCGACAAGGTGCCGCGCGAGCTGCACGGCGACCCCGGCTATATCTTCGCCCGCATTCAGCTTTTGCGCCGCGAGGAGAAGTTTACGGAAGCCGCGCGGCTGATGCTCAGCGCGCCGCGGGATCCCAATCGGCTTTACAATGTCGATGAATGGTGGATCGAGCGACGGCTGCTTGCACGCAAGATGATCGACGTCGGCGAATATCGCACCGCGTATCTCATCGCGCGCGATGCGGCGCTCCCCGCACGGGATATCTACAAGACCGAGCAGGAATTCACCGCCGGCTGGATCGCCCTGCGTTTCCTGAAGGACCCCAACACCGCCGCCCGGCACTTCGCCCGCATCGGCGTCGGCAGCGTCAACCCGACCGCGCTGGCGCGGGCCGGCTACTGGCAAGGCCGCGCCGCCGAGGCGGCAGGCCGCGTTCAGGAGGCCCGTCACGCCTATGCCGCTGCCGCCGAGCAGTCCACCAGCTATTACGGCCAGCTCGCGCGCGCGAAGCTGGGACTGCCGCAGATCGAACTGCGCGGCGTTCCCGGCAGCCGGTCGCGCGGCGTCGAACGGCTGGAGATCGTGCGCGCCGTTCAGCTTCTTTATGCAATCGGCAAAGGCGAATACGCGATCCCGATCTTTGCCGACATGGGCAAAAACGGCGACCCCGATGCGGTGCTGGGACTGGGCGAACTCGCCGCACGTCACGGCGACGCACGGGGTATGCTGCTAGCCGGCAAGGCCGCGCTCAATCGCGGACTGCCGTTCGATTTCTATGCCTATCCGGTCAGCGGGATTCCCCCTTTCCGGTCGATCGGGCCTGATGTCGAGCGCAGCGTCGTCTATGCGATCGCCCGGCAGGAAAGTGCGTTCAATCCGTCGGTGGTGTCGCCGGCCCACGCCTACGGGTTGATGCAGGTGACGCCGGGCGCCGGAAAATATGTCTGCAAGAAATATGGCGCCAGCTTCGACCTTCATCGCCTGAAAAACGAACCCGCCTATAACGCCGCGCTCGGCGCAGCGGAACTCGGAGGTCTGCTCGAGGACTATCGCGGCTCCTACATCCTGACCTTCGCGGCCTATAACGCCGGACGCGGCAGCGTCAGAAAATGGATCGCCCGTTACGGCGATCCGCGCGATCCCGGGGTCGATGCGGTGGACTGGGTCGAACTGATCCCGTTCTCGGAGACGCGCAATTACGTGCAGCGCATCATGGAGAACCTGCAGGTCTATCGCGCCCGCTTCGGCGGCGGCTCGAGGTTGCAGATCGAGGCGGACCTGCACCGCGGCTCCATCGAATAGCGCAGGATGTGCCCGGGCTAGAGCCTTTTCGCTTCTGATGGTATCAGGAAGCGAAAAGGCTCTATGATTTTGATTTGAAGCGTTTTCTTGACGCGAACCGGTATCCATCCTCGGGTCAAGCCGAGGACATGCTTCGCTCGAAAACGCTCTTCTCTTCGTGCCCGCGCTGACGCGCGCGAGGCGCGTCTTCTATCGCCGAAGCTTCCTTCGGTGGGCATCAGGGTATGCAGCGAAATCGGCCTCCCGGAACCCGTAGAAGGGATTCACGTCGCAATACGCGCGGCGGCCAGAGGCGGTCGCGCGGCATTGCTCGTAAGTGTCGAAACTGCAATCCCCGACACCGCTCACGTAATAGTCGCCCTTGATGCAGTACGGATAATCCCGCGCTTGCGCGCCTGACGAAGCCAGGCCAAGGAACGTGACTGCGACACCGGTGCATGCAGCCACCAGCAAAAATTTGAGGGCCGTCACCATTATGTTTGACCTTCCGGATCGTCTTACCCAATGGGACGTTCGCTCTGCCCTCTGGGTTCACAATTATATGGATAATATTAGATTAATTTCATAGACGGCTTTTAGAAAATTTTATCTTCGTTTCGGCCCGACGAGTTCGCCGTGACTTGCAGGGGGTTTCGCGACCGACCTCTGCCGCCTCGCGGCAAAACAAACCTCCCGCCAGGGTTCAAATATCGTCAGCGATCTGTCTTACCAGGTGCGTTGCGCGCGGAGCATTACGGTCCAGGTGTCCTGGTCCTTCAGGGTATAATTACCCGCCGGCTTGGCAAAGTTGTTGGCGGGAAGAGTCGCCACGCCGGCGTACTTCTGATCCAGCATGGTATAGAGCGCTTCCGTCGTGAAGGTCAGGTTCTTGACCGGAGTCCAGCGGAGGTTCGCGCCAACCTGTCCGATGTTGTAGTCCGGGTTGCAGGTGGTGACGCCGACGCCAAGAATAGCAGGTACCGTACCGCCCACACCGCACATCAGGCTCTTGGCCGCGCCGGTATACCTGACCGATGCGTAGGCACCGAAAACCGAACTGGCCCAGTGCTGGTTCCAGTTGTGGTTGAAAGCAGCACGCATGCCCCAGGTCGAGACAAGCTGAAGCTCGCCGCCAGGGCCGAAGACCGCATCCGGCGCAAAGCCATATCCAATGCCGGTTACGCCGGTATAGATCGTGTTGACACCCGCTGCGCCGGCCAGGTCCTGGATATTGTAACGGGTTGCGCCGTTGGTGTAGACGCCCTGGACGTCGATCGTGTCACCCGGTCCGGTCGGGATATTCTTGACCGACAGAGCGAGTTGGCCGGCCCAACCCCACTTGTCTGCGGGACCGCCAGTATCTTGAGTGGCACCGTAGTAGGCCGGGTTGTTATTATGCGCCGCAACCGATGCCTGGAACATGCCCCAGGCCTGATCGACGCGGAGCTGAGCCACGACATCCGGAACGGTGGTCCCACCGTAATCATTCGAGCCGTAACCAAGGTTGGCAGTGCCGAAGGTGGCGGTCGGCGCTACCCCGAGGTTTAAAATACCGGCCTGATAGTACTGGATCGGATCCTGAACGCCGACCGAGGCCGACACGCCGTTGCCGAACTCCGCGGTATAGGTGAACTGATTCACGCCCGTGAGCGCGCCGCCGCCGCCGACCAGACCGTCGAAGATGTTGTTGCCCAGATAGTTTCCCCACGGAGTGCTGAACTGAGAGACAGCTTTACCCATCGTGAAGCCGGCGAACTGGATGAAGGCGTAGTACACGCCAAGCTGGCCGCCGGAGACGGCGCCGTTCGGATTTCCGTCATACGCAGTCGAACCGGCACCGTTGCCGACGTAACCGCCCGAGGTCCACGAAAAGACCGACTCCATGTAAGTGCGGACCACGCCGTATTCGGTCGCGGTACGGGTATCGACGTTCAGGTCCGCACGCGACCGCCAGGTGGAATCATTGCCTAAACGGTTCTGCGCACCGGCGACACCCGCAGTGTTACCGGCGAACATCAGGTTGGCGTTGACGCCCATGTCGGCACGGATAAAGCCGCCCAGCTTGATGCAGGTGTCGGTGCCGGGGATGTAATAGAAACCCGCGCCGTACAGGGAGCAGGTCTTCACATATTCGACCGCCTTGGCCTTCAACGGAAGATCGGCAGCCTGTGCCCCGCTCATGACGACGAGCAGCCCTGCCGCCGAGCCGAGGAAAAAGCTCTTCATCGATTTCATCTTAGGCTTCCAAGTTGCTCTGTAGCGCGCAGGCTGCGGATTCGCTGCACGCAAGCACCCGAAGAAAATCCCAGAAGATGGTTAACAGAGTATGTCTTGCGGCCCGACAAGACACCCTGCGGCAGTTCATCAAAACAAAGCCCCCGGCAGTTTCCCGCCGGGGGCTTTCTCAGGATGTCGTCAGACGACCTGTATTACCAGGTGCGCTGCGCGCGCAACATGACGGTCCAGGTGTTCTGGTCCTTCAGGGTATAGTCACCCGCCGGCTTGGCAAGGCCGGCGTTGGCGGCATTCACCGTGCCGGCGTACTTCTGATCCAACATGGAGTAAACCGCTTCCGTCGTGAACGTCAGGTTCCTGACCGGCGTCCAGCGGAGGTTCGCACCAACCTGCCCGATGTTGTAATCGGGGTTGCACGTGCCACCCAGAGAGATCAAACGGGAAACCGTGCCGCCTAAGCCGCACATCGCAGTTTTAGCCGCGCCGGTGTACCGAACCGATGCGTAGGCACCGAAAACCGAACTGCTCCAATACGCGTTCCAATTGTGGTTGAAAGCGCCCCGCACGCCCCAGGTCGAGACCAACTGGAGCTGGCCGCCAGTGTCAAACACCGCATCCGGTGCAAAACCAAATCCAACGCCGGTTACGCCGGTATAGATCGTGTTGGCACCCGCCGTACCGGCCAGTTCCTGGAAATTGTAACGGGTCGCGCCATTGGTGTAGACGCCCGAGACGTTGATCGTGTCACCAGGTCCGGTCGGGATGTTCTTGATCTGGAGCCCGAGCTGACCGGCCCAACCCCACTTGTCTCCGGGACCGTTGTTGAGCTGACCTAATGGCCCAGCGTAGTAGGCAGCATTGTTATCATGAGCCGCAACCGAGGCCTGGAACAGACCCCAGGCCTGATCGACGCGGATCTGGCCGACGACGTCAGGAGCTTTCGTACCAGCATAGTCGCTGGCGCCGTAGCCGAACGGACCAGCAACCGCGAGGTTGTTAATGCCGGCCTGGTAATACGCACTCGGATCCTGCACGCCGACCGAGGCCGACACGCCGTTGCCGAACTCCGCGGTATAGGCGAACTGGTTCACGCCCTGCGAGGTCGTACCGCCGCCGCCGACGAGACCGTCGTAGATGTTGCCCGGATAGGCTCCCCAAGGCGTACTGAACAGCGAGACGGCTTTACCCATCGTGAAGCCGGCGAACTGGATGAAGGCGAAGTTCAGGCCAAGCTGGCCACCGGAGACGCCGCCGTTCACAGATCCGTCATACGTTGTCGCGCCAGTACCCGAATAGCCACCCGAGGTCCACGTGTAGTTCGCATCGAAATAGGTACGCACTACGCCGTATTCGGTCGCCGTGCGGGTATCGATGTTCAGGTTCGCGCGCGCCCGCCAGGTGAAATCGTTGCTGAGCCGGTTCCGCGCACCGCCGAGACCACCAGTGTTGCCGGTTTGGACTCCGTTGGTATTGACGCCCATGTCGGCACGCAGGTAACCGCCGAGCTTAAGGCAAGTGTCGGTGCCGGGGATGTAATAGAAGCCCGCGCCGTACAGGGAGCAGACCTTCACGTATTCGACCGCCTTGGCCTTCAACGGAAGATCGGCAGCCTGTGCCCCCGTCATTGCGACCAAACCCGCCGCCGAGCCGAGGAAAAGGCTCTTCATCAAGTTCATTTTAACCTCCAAGTTGCTCTGTAGGGCAGGTCCGGATCCGCTGTGCGCAAGCACTCGAAGAAACGTTCCCTCAGTCCCTGACTAACCGCCTAGCCGTTCGCGCCTGTCGGACACTCCCGCTCAACGCGCGAGACTCAAGCGAACTACCCAAAAACAGCGAACCACCTAAAACGGGACGACCTCGGGATGCCCCCCTCCGTCGTGCGATCACAATTACCGAACCGTTCTGCACACGCAATGAAGGAACGTCTCAGAATAGAACGGGTCTAGCCGTTTTCGGCCGTGTGTTGCACAAACACCACGCCCGACCCATTACAAACCACCATACAAGTCATTGTATTGTCGTATATTTTTAAAACGCTTCTTCGAAGCCCTGCAAATGGCCGTCCCGCCGTCTTGCAAGCATGGTGTCTGTGTGGACGCCCAATTGTGGCGAATCACCGAGAGCATCGCACGGCTGATTCGACAGGCGTTCGATGCCTGCTTTTGACGTCGTACGAGCTTTCGACCGATGCGGGCATCGTCGAAAGTCATCGACGTATGACCGGCCCGCGACAGGTGGCGCCGATGATTTTGGCGCGCGATCCCTGTATCTCGCGATCAGGCGCTTGCGGCTGACGAGCGTGTCGGGCATATCGGGCGTCAACGGAGCTGTGGCCGAGTGGCTGAAGGCGGCGGTTTGCTAAACCGTTATAGGGTTGTAAAGCCCTATCGAGGGTTCGAATCCCTCCGGCTCCGCCATTTCGCCGCGTCACGTCGCGCCTGCAATTCACCGCCTAGCTTCGGTACATCCATCGTTTGACGGCATGGTTTGTATTGCACCATTAACGGGGGCGTCTCATGCAAAAGCCGAAGAATCGCTCCAAACGACAGACCAGGACCGCCCCGTCGTCTCCTGAAGGATCGGCGCTCGACCTTCGATCCATCGAAACTCTCGTGGCCACGTTCGGCGACGCGCAGCAAGACGACGATGCCGTCGATACGGCCCAGAACATCATGTACGATGCGTGGGAAGCCAGCGACCGGCGACGACGGATCGCGCTGGCGAAGAAGGCGCTGAAGACATCGCCGCTGTGCGCCGACGCCTATGTGCTGCTGGCTCAGGAAGCGGCGCAAAACCCCGACGAAGCGATCGATCTTTACCGCCAGGGCGTGGAGGCTGGTGAGAAGGTGCTGGGGAAGGCAGCCTTTCGCGAGGACGTCGGCCAGTTCTGGGGGCTTCTGGAAACGCGGCCTTATATGCGGGCGCGCCACGGTCTCGCCCGGGCATTATGGGACAAGAGCCATCGGGACGAAGCCGTGACGCACTTTCAGGCGATGCTCGATCTCAATCCGAACGACAACCAGGGAATCCGTTATGTGCTGATCGATCGCCTGCTGACGCTCGGGCGCGATCACGAAGCGGCCGAGCTTATCGAGCGCTATAGCGAGGACGGGTCGGCCGCTTGGAGTTGGTCTCGTGCATTGCTGGAATTTCGACGAAACGGCGATGCCGCGAAATCTCGTGCGGCGCTGTCGCAGGCAATGAGCGACAATGAACATGTCGCGCCGTTGCTTCTCGGAGACAGGAAGATGCCGCGCCGCCTTCCCGCCTACATCAGTTGGGGCGGAAAAGACGAGGCCGTCGCCTACGTCCACGGCGCCGCCGCCGGTTGGGCCGCAGCGGACGGCGCGCTTGCCTGGCTCAGGGCACACAAGGAAAGATGACGCACCGCCGCGCTTCTGTTGCCAGACGCTTAGACCGGTGCGGTCCGTCTCCGCATCAATGCACTGTCATCCAGGCCCGCGCATCGCGTTGCGCCGTGACAATATCGGCCTCGGACATCAGTTCCGCAATCTCGCGACGCATCGCGATCGCATCACCGTGGCCCTTGAGCGCCGCGAGATTGAACCATTTATGCGCGGCCACCAGATCGACCAGGCCAGCCCGACCGCTCGCCCAGTACAGGCCGCGCTCGAACAGAATATCCTGAATGGCGTCGGCGCCCACCGGCACCACCGTATCGAAGTCGATTTGCCCCTGAAACATCTGCGCGTTCCTTTTTACTGCCGCCCTGCTTCGAGTGCGGCCCATCCACCTGTTGTCGCCCCGCCCCGGTCCCGACCGCCGTTTGCCGGCGTGCCGTCCAGACGCGCAGACCATGGAGGTAAAATTTGAAGAGCAGTTTAAGCATCGCGATGAATCGAACGTGAACGGCCCATGCGCCGGGTATTGGCATGGATTCAAAAAGTCCTTATTCGACGGGGGCTTTCACGGTTTTGCGCAATTCGATTTACCGTCACGCTTGGCAAACCGGTAACCATCGCCACAGCCGGCATGGACCGCGCGTTCGCGGAATCGCACAGCGGGCAATGCCGTGAAAACCGCGAATCGCACGCAGCGTTTCAGCAACCTCAGGTTTCTGAGACAACTCAAATGCAATGATGGGGGAACGGCAACACCGGGGCTAAAGCCACGCCGGCGGCAGGACGAGGGCGTCGGTGAACACGTCAGGATCAACTCTCACCGCAGCCGAGGCCGTAGGTGGATCGCGGACACTGATAATCCGCATCGAACGAAGACCGCCGATGAAACTCACCGCGCTCTTCCGCCGAACCGGTGGTCGCGGGAACTCCCGAAACCGACGATCCGACCGTTTGACCTGATGTCTCGCCGACACCCTCTCTCGTCGAGCGAAGCCTGGATTGAAAATCTGCTCTTGGGAAACAAACTCTCTTCGGCTCCCGCGACGTCGCCGGCATCGAACTGCCGGCGATTCCAAGGCGAGCTTACTTCTTCTTCTTGGCAACCTTGCGAGTCTTCTTCGCAGTCTTCTTCACTGCGCTCTTCGCCTTCTTCACCTTCTTTGTCTTCGCCTTTGCCTTCTTCGCCTTCTTGGCCATGTTGCCCTCCAGGGGTTAGTGAGATGGCTTAGTCGCTGCGTGCACTCGGGAATCGAAATGCACGTCCTTTGGAATACACCAACACATTGAAAAAAACAGTGTCCCGCTTAAGGAAGTGTTGACGCACCGATGCCAGTGCGACGGCAGCGCGTTTCGCGATAACGCGCAGATGCGTTGATGAGCGATGCGAGTAACACGCGGAAATTCTGCACCGACGATTGTCAATGTTTTAGAAGGTGCCTGTGCCGCAGAGGTATCCTGCATTTCTTAAATCGGTGACAGGCGCGCGGCACGCATCGCACCGAGTCGCCCGGCCGGTGAAAATCGTTACAGCGCGGACTCCGAGTCGAAGCTTTTGGCAATAAAAATATTTTTACGATAACCTTGGAAGTTTCCGTTCGGCGCCCGCGAAGATGCGCCTTTTGCGAATCGTAAAATCCGATTCGCAAAATTGATCCAGCTATCGCGACCCTGTTGCCGAGCGTCGCCGGTGCGCTCAGCGCACCCATACGCAACCGCAATTTCAATGAGCAGACAGACCGTGGCGTCGGCCGATGTCTAGTCCGCGCTTCCGCGCAGCATCCTTCGGACAACTCGGGCCACGCGCCAGGCCAGCCATGCAAGGGCTCCGTCGTGCCGATGTCGACAGCATGAGCGAATGCAAACGCACGCGGAGTTGAAGCGCTGGTCGGTGATCGCCAAGGATGGTTACAGACCGAGCTTGGCCTTGAGCAGATCGTTCACCGCTTGCGGATTGGCCTTGCCGCCGGACGCCTTCATCACCTGACCGACGAACCAGCCGATCATCTGTGGCTTGGCGCGGACCTGCGCGGCCTTGTCCGGGTTGGCGGCGACGATGTCATCGACCGCCTTCTCGATCGCGCTCATGTCGGTGACCTGCTTCATGCCGCGCGCCTCGACCAGCGCCCGCGGGTCACCGCCCTCGGTCCAGACGATCTCGAACAGATCCTTGGCGATCTTGCCGGAGATGGTTCCCTCGCCGATCAAGTCGACGATCGCGGCGAGCTGGGACGCCGATACCGGCGACGCCGCGATGCCACGGCTCTCCTTGTTGAGCCGTCCAAACAGTTCGTTGATTACCCAGTTGGCGGCGAGCTTGCCGTCGCGGTGCGCATTCGCAAGCCTGGCCAGCACCGCCTCGTAGAAGTCAGCGCTCTCATGCTCGCTGACCAGCACGCCCGCGTCATACGGCGTCAGGCCGAAGTCGCCGATAAACCGGATCTTCTTCTGGTCCGGCAATTCCGGCAGATCGGCCTTCAGCGCCTCGACGAAATCTTGCGAGAATTCCAGCGGCAGCAGGTCGGGGTCCGGAAAATAGCGGTAGTCGTGCGCCTCTTCCTTGGAGCGCATCGCGCGGGTCTCGCCTTTGTCCGGATCGAACAGCCGGGTTTCCTGATCGATGCTGCCGCCGTCCTCGAGAATGCCGATCTGGCGCCGCGCCTCATGCTCGATCGCCTGACCGATGAAGCGGATGGAATTGACGTTCTTGATCTCGCAGCGGGTACCGAGAGGCGCGCCGGGCCGGCGCACCGAAACGTTGACGTCGGCGCGCAGGCTGCCCTTCTCCATGTCGCCGTCGCAGGTGCCGAGATAGCGCAGGATCGTCCGCAGTTTCGTCACGTAGGCCTTGGCCTGTTCCGACGAGCGCAGATCAGGCTTGGAGACGATTTCCATCAGCGCCACGCCGGAGCGGTTCAGATCGATCGCGCTCATGTCGGCGTGCTGGTCGTGCAGCGACTTGCCGGCGTCCTGTTCGAGGTGCAGCCGCTCGATCCCGACCGCGATGCTCGCGCCGTCGGCCAGATCGACCACGATCTCGCCCTCGCCGACGATCGGCGACTTGTACTGACTGATCTGATAGCCCTGCGGCAGGTCGGGATAGAAATAGTTCTTGCGGTCGAATACCGAGCGCAGGTTGATCGCCGCGTTCAGCCCCAGTCCGGTGCGCACCGCCTGCCGGACGCATTCCTCGTTGATGACCGGCAGCATTCCGGGCATCGCCGCATCGACCAGCGAGACGTGGCTGTTGGGGTCGCCGCCGAAGGCAGTCGAGGCGCCCGAAAACAGCTTTGCGTTGGACGTGACCTGGGCGTGGACTTCAAGCCCGATCACCATTTCCCAGTCGCCGGTGGCGCCCTTGATCAGATTCGACGGTTTGACAGGTGCGTTCATGCGCGGCTTTTACCCTGCGGATTGCGACGGGAAAACCCCGTCTTTGCGTGGGCCATCCACGCTCGCTTACATGCTGCCGGCAAACGCGCGGAACGCTGGGCTTGCCCGCAATGCGTCGCGGCCGGCGGCGATCACGTCATCCACCTGCTGCGGCGGCAGATGGAAGCGGGTCGGAACGGATTCAAGCCTGGCGGCGCGCGCGGGATCAAGTTGATCGAAGCCGATCCGCCCGACGATCAGTTTCAGATCGTGACAATTCCAACCCGGACGCGCGCCATAACGGGTGCGGTCCGCCGCCGACAGGCCGCAGCGCCAGCGGATCAGCGATGACTGCCAGTCGCTCATGGTGCGCGCGAACGCGGTGTAGCCCGCGCCGACGCTGGCATCGATCGCGGTATCCGCCGCCGCCTTGACCAGATCGACGCCGCTTGGACCTTCCACGGTGTTGATCCAGTTGCCCGCCACGCCGGTCTTGGCATCGACCACCAGAAACAGCCCGCGCCGCAGTTTGACGGCCTGCTGCGGCGACAGCGGTTCATAGGGCTTGCTCGCCGACAGCAGCGCAATGGTGAAACCGGACAAGCCGTAGTTGTCGACCAGGCCGCCGTCGAGCAGCTTGATGTAGGGGATTTCGCCGTCGTGATAGCGGCTGACCGCTTTCGCAAACGCGCTCAGCATCGGCGGCGCGTTGCGATTGTCGCGCGCCTTCACGATCCAGGCCGGCAGCGGATCGTTGCAGCGGCCCGGAAAGGTCTGGATCACCACCGGCGCAAACGCGACGGGGACCGCCGCCGACGCCGCGACCGCATTCGCCAGTGGATAGGACGCGAGGTCGCTGCACATCGCGCGGAACGCGGTCACACCGAAAACAAAGGGCGTGCGATTGTAGATGTCGGAAGCGTTGATCCACACCCGCGGGCGCGCCGTCTTCCGAAGGTCCGCGAAGGTCGCGCCTTGAAACAGATTGGCGTCGAGCCAGCGCGGCAGGCCGCGGGAGTCATTGATGCCGCCGGCAAACGCCTTGCCGAGCGTCGCGAGGTTGAGGTCGGTCTGAAGTCCCTCCTCGGCATTGCGCAGCAGGAACTTTTCCCGAAAGTCAGCCAGCGCCGCGCGCTTGCGCAGCCCGTAATATGCGGCCGTCACCGACCCTCCGGACACTCCGGAAATGAAATCGATACGGTCGATCATGGACGCGCCGCCGCCGCGCACCGGCGTCTGCGCCATTTCTTCCAGCACGCCAAAGGAAAAGGCCGCGGCCCGCGTGCCGCCGCCCGAGAACGACAGCCCGACCAGATCGTCGTCGGTAGCAGCCCGCTCATCGAAGCTCTCGTGAAGCTGGCCCGCGAGATCGGCGCTGCTGCCGGGCTGGTTGACCGGCGCATTCTGGATCGACGCGCAACCAAGCAGCACCGCGCATAATCCGATAATGGGAAATGCTGAACGTGCGTGGCGTCGCAGCGTCCGAATCGAGGTGTTCTTCACTCGCCGCCCAACAGTTCAGCGACGATCTGCTCCCACTCCGCTTCGGACGACCCTTTCGCATACGGCTTGTCGGCGCGGCGATACCAATAGGCGGCGTTGCCCATCTCGCCTTCGCGCCGATGCAGATAAGCGTGCACCCAGGAGGCGTCCGCGCCCACCACCGGCTGCACAAGGACGTGCGCCTTGTTCCAGTCGCCCTTGGCGGCCCACCACAACGCCTCAAGCGGCGCGGACACGCCCTGCGGCGGCTCCGCATTCGTCAAGCTGGCTTTGAATGCGGCCGGGGTCACCGTCACCACCAGCGCTCCGGCGAAAAGCGCCCCGCGGCCTGCTCGATCACCTCCCCGAGCGAAATCAGCGTCTCCTCGTCGAACGGACGGCCGATCAGTTGCAGTCCAAGCGGCAGCCCTTGCGCGTCCCTGCCGGCGGGCACGGCAATGCCCGGCAGGCCCGCCATGTTGGCCGTCACCGTGAAGATGTCGTTGAGATACATCTCGATCGGATCGGCACCGGCTTTCTCGCCGATGCCGAAGGCGGCGGACGGCGTCGCGGGAGTCAGGATCGCGTCGATACCCGCCGCATAGCAATCCTCGAAATCCTTCTTGATCAAGGTACGAACCTTTTGTGCACGAAGGTAATAGGCGTCGTAGTAGCCCGCGGACAAAACGTAGGTGCCGATCATGATACGACGGCGGACTTCCGCGCCAAAGCCTTTCGCACGCGTATTCTCATACATTTCGACAATGTTGCGGCCCTCGACGCGGGCGCCGTAGCGGACGCCGTCGTAGCGCGCGAGGTTGGATGACGCCTCGGCCGGCGCGACGATGTAGTAGGCGGGCAGCGCGTATTTCGTGTGCGGCAGCGACACCTCGACCAGTTCGGCGCCGGCAGCCTTCAGCCAGCCGGCACCCTGGGTCCACAGCTTCTCGATTTCCACCGGCATCCCGTCGAGCCGATACTCCTTCGGGATTCCGATCTTCATTCCCTTCACGGATTTGCCGACCGCGGCTTCATAGTCGGGCACCTCGCGATCGACCGACGTCGTATCCTTCGGGTCGTGGCCGGCCATCGAGCGCATCAGGATCGCGGCGTCGCGCACGGTGCGCGCGATCGGCCCGGCCTGATCGAGCGACGATGCAAACGCGACGATGCCCCAGCGCGAGCAGCGTCCGTAGGTCGGCTTGATGCCGACCGTGCCGGTGAAGGCTGCGGGCTGGCGGATCGAGCCGCCGGTGTCGGTCGCGGTCGCGCCAAGACACAATCCGGCCGCCACCGCCGAGGCCGATCCGCCCGATGAACCGCCGGGGACCAGCTTCGCGTCGGAGCCCTGCCGCCGCCACGGATTGACCACGGGGCCGAAGCGCGAGGTTTCGTTCGACGAGCCCATCGCGAATTCGTCATTGTTGAGCTTGCCGAGCATCACGGCGCCGTCGCGCCAGAGCTGCGACGTCACGGTGGATTCATAGGGCGGCTTGAAATCGTCGAGAATTTGCGAACACGCCGTGGTCCGCGTGCCTTCCGTCGCGAACAGGTCCTTGACGCCGAGCGGAAGGCCGTTGAGCAGCCCACCCTCGCCCTTCGCAATCCGCGCGTCGGCCGCGCGCGCCATCGCCCTCGCCTGCGCAGGCGTCTCCAGCACATAGGCGTTCAGCACACGCGCCCGCTCGATCGCCGCGAGATGCGCGTCGGTCAGTTCGAGTGCCGTGAACGATTTGCTCGCAAGACCGTCGCGGGCCTCGGACAGCGTGAGCGAAGTCAGGTCCGTCATTTATCAACCGCGCTGCAAAAAAATGGCGATAGCGTCCTGTCGTTCCGGGGATCATCGGCTCTCATTTTATCGTCCGCGCGAAGCCTGTCGAGAACCGCGTCCGTCGCCTTGTCGGGATCGGCGATCTTGCCCTGGCGCTCCATGGCGTCGAGGTAATCCATATAGGCCTGATAGGCCTTTTCATCGCCGCAGAGCAGACACATGGGCTCAAAACCTGTTATTCGACAACCTTCGGCACCAGAAAGAAATGGTCATCCGTCACCGGCGCGTTGCCGACGATCTTATCGGCGATGCCGCCGTCATTGACCACGTCGGCCCGCTTTTTCATCTCCATCGGCATCACCGATGTCATCGGCTCGACGCCATCGACGTTCACTTCCTGCAACTGCTCGACGAATGCAAGGATCGCATTCAGTTCGCCCTGCAGATGGGGAACCTCGGCGTCATCGACCGCAATGCGCGCGAGATGCGCGATACGGCGGACGGTAGCGGCATCGACAGACATATTATACAGGGCCTCGTATATAGAGCTTCGCACGCGCTTGGAACCTTGTGAGGTTTGGTACCTCACAAGGCTCCCGCCGTATAGCAGACCCGGCTTTCGCGCCGCAACAGCTCGTCATTGCGAGGAGCGAAGCGACGAAGCAATCCAGTCTTTTCGACCCCCTGGATTGCTTCGCTACGCTCGCAATGACGACTACAGCGCGCTCAGCCGTTTCAACGCGTCTCCCGCCAGCGCGCGGGTGAGGTCCGCCGCCGGCATCTCGCGGCCAAGCCGGACCGCCTGCCCAGCCCAGAGGTTGGTGAAATCGACCTTGCCCTGTTTCTCGGCAGCCGCCTTGAGCGGCGCGAAAGCGCTGGCCGCGTGCGGAAATGCCGGTGCATCCGGCGAGACCGGCCCCACTTCGCGCATCGCCCGGTTGGCGATTCCGCGCGCCGGACGCCCGGTCATGACGTTGGTGATGACGGTCGACTCGTCGCCCGCGCTGGCGAGCGCGGCACGACCCAGCACTGATACCTTCGATTCAGGACACCGCAGATAGGCAGTGCCGATCTGCACGCCGGCCGCGCCAAGCGCGAACGCGGCCGCGATGCCGCGGCCATCGGCGACACCGCCCGCCGCGATGATCGGCACGCGCACGGCATCCGCCATTTGCGGCACTAGCGCAAACAGACCCGGCTGCGCGGCGATATTGTCGGTCAGAAACATGCTGCGGTGACCGCCCGCCTCCGCGCCCTGCGCGATGATGGCATCGGCGCCGTTTTCCTCGAGCCACACCGCCTCACGCACGATGGTGGCGCAGCCGACCACGATCGCGCCGGTCGCCTTGACCCGATCGAGCAACGCCTTGTCGGGCAACCCAAAGTGGAAGCTGACCACCTCCGGCTTAAGGTCCTCGACAACGTCGCACATGGCCGCATCGAACGGGGCGCGGTTGGCGGCATTGAGCGGCGCATTCGGATCGAGGCCCAACTCTTTATAATAAGCGGCAAGCCGGGTCCGCCACCCGGCCTCACGCTGCGGATCGGCCGCGACCGCGCGATGGGCAAAGAAGTTCATGTTGATCGGCGCCCTGACCCGCTGCCGGATGATGCCGACCTGTTCGCGGGCCTTGCCGGGCGAGAGCATCGCGCACGGCAATGACCCCAAGGCACCGCCCTCGGCTGCACCGATGACCAGTTCTGCATCAATGATGCCGGCCATCGGCGCCTGAACGATGGGAAATTCGATGCCAAAGAGATCGATGAGTCTGCGGTCGGGCCACATGGTCTGCTCATTCGCTGGTGGGATTTGGCGGCGGCCTTGCGGACCGTCAGGTCCGCCTTAGCATACCGCGACGCGGGAGAGCCATGCGTTCCTCAATGATGCGGCCCCGCTTTGGCACATTTGGCGCGCGCATGTTATGCGGTGCCATGCCCGCCCTTATCCTCCCGTTGATCGAAGCCGCCGCGCACTGGCCTGAACGCGGCGCCCTCGTCGGTCTCGACCTCGGCACCAAGACCATCGGCGTCGCGGTATCCGATCCGGATCGCCGTCTCGCCACCGGCGTCGAGACGATCCAACGCAAGACCTTTACAAAAGACGCCGCGCGGCTGCTTGCCCTCGCTGCCGAACGCGGCGTCGCCAGCTTCATTCTTGGATTGCCGATCAACATGGACGGCAGCGAAGGACCGCGCGCGCAATCAACCCGTGCCTTTGCGCGCAATCTGGCAAAACTCACCGATCACGCCATCGGGCTATGGGACGAGCGGCTATCGACGGTCGCCGTCGAACGCGAGTTGATCGGAATGGATATGAGCCGCGCAAAGCGCGCCAAGGTCATCGACGAGCACGCCGCGATCTTCATTTTGCAGGGCGCACTCGACCGGCTTGCGGTGCTGCGGCGGACTGCCGGAACAGACTAAGCACGCTACCAGTGTTCGTCATCGGTGCAATGATGGCCGTTACGTCTGGTTCGCAAGCCACAGCGTCTGCAACGTCGCCGCGAGATTGTTGAGGCCGTGCAGGATCACGGTCAGCCAGATCGAGCCGCTGCGATAGCGCAGGTAGCCGAACAGCAGTCCGATCGAGAATATCTCTCCGAAAAAGAACCAGTCGTATTGCAAATGCATCGCCGTCCACACCAGCGACGACAGCACGATGGCGCCGGTCGGCCGCAGGAACGACTCCGACCACCCGCGATAAAGGAAACCGCGCGTGAGGAATTCCTCGGTGATCGGGGCCACCACGCAAAACGAGATGACCAGCAGCCACAGAGCGCCTTCGGCCCGCGCCGACTTCAGCACATCTACCATGAATCCCGCCGAGGACTCGCGTCCCATCGCAGCGGATACGCCCTCCCACCCCATGACGAGTACGACCAGAGAGACGATGCCGAGCAGCAGATGCCGCCACGAGGTCCGGCGCAGCGCGAGATAATCGGTGAACGGCACCCGCGACAGCCGGATCGCGATCCAGAGCGCGAGCAAGGCCGCCGGCAGTCCCATGACCACCGACAGCGAGATCGTCAGGCCGCCTCCGGCCAATTCCTTGACCTCGTCGAAACTGAACGGCGCGCGATCGGCGATCAGGAAATAAACGAGGACTGAAAGTTGCCCGGCAAACATCGCAGCAAATACCGCGATGCCCCACAGGCTGGTGCCGATGAATTTCCAGACCTGCGGCGGACGCGGTGAAGGAGACAGCAGCGGCGCCAAAGGGTCACTTTCAGGTATGCTCATGGCGGCACTCTGGCCGGCATTCCTTACCAAAGCGTGGGACTCACGGCAGCGCCCGTTCGAGCAGCCGCCGGCTGTCGTCGTAAGACAACTCGGCCGTGCCGTACATGCGCCCGTGCGTGCCGACGCCGAGCCGCGTCGCCGCAAACAGCGCCGCCTGATCCGGCGCGATCCGGTTGAGCGCCGCGGCCGCAGCCAGTTGCGCCAGCGTCTCCACCGCCTGCCGCGCCACGCGCTCGCCGTCGGGCCGGAGGAAGGTCCTGGCGAGAAACGCCACCGCTTCCGAAGCACCGGGCAGGCCCCTGGTGTCCGCCACGAAATCTTCGAGCACGGCCGCAGCCGCCTCGGCCTCATGTGCCAGCGCCCGCAATACGTCGAGGCACATCACGTTGCCGGAGCCTTCCCAGATTGCGTTGACCGGCGCCTCACGGTAGTGCCGCGCCAGAATGCTTTCCTCGACATAGCCGTTGCCGCCGAGGCACTCCATCGCTTCATACAAGAAGCCCGGCGCGCTCTTGCAGGTCCAGTATTTCACCGCCGGCGTCAAAAGCCGCATCCACGCCGCCGCCTTCGGGTCCGAGGGCGCTTCGTCGAAAGCGCGACACAGCCGCATCACCAGCGCCACCGACGCCTCGACATGCAGCGCCATGTCAGCCAGCACCGCCTGCATCAGCGGCTGATCGGCGAGATGCTTCTGAAATACGCTGCGGTAACGCGTGTGATGCAGCGCGTGCGCCAGCCCCGAGCGCATCAGCCCGACCGAGGCGATGGCGCAATCCTGACGCGTCAACTGCACCATCTGAATGATGGTGCGGATACCCTTGCCCTCCTCGCCAACGCGTTCGGCATAAGCGCCTGTGAATTCCACCTCGGACGAGGCGTTGGAGCGGTTGCCGAGCTTGTCCTTCAGCCGCTGGAAACGGATCTCGTTGACCGAGCCGTCGGGGCGGAAGCGCGGCATGAAGAAGCACGTCAGCCCGCCGTCGGCCTGCGCCAGCACCAGGAACGCGTCGCACATCGGCGCCGACATGAACCATTTGTGGCCGGTGATGCGATACGCGTCGCCGTCTCTCTCGGCGCGGGTCTGGTTGGCGCGCACGTCGGTGCCGCCCTGCTTCTCGGTCATGCCCATGCCGAGCGTCATGCCGCGCTTGCTCCACCATGGTGCGAACGACGGATCGTAGCTGCGGGTGGCGATCACAGGCATCGCCTTCGCCAGAACGTCCGGCTGCACGGCGAGCGCCGCCACCGACGCGCGGGTCATGGTGATGGGACAGAGATGTCCCGTCTCGACCTGCGCGGCCATATAGAATCTTGCCGCACGCACCACTTCCGCAGCCCCGCCTGCCGGTCTGCCGTCGGCGGTCCAGCTGGAATTGTGGATGCCGGCATGGGCGCTGCGCGCCATCAGTTCGTGATAGGCCGGATGAAATTCGACCTCGTCACGCCGGTTGCCTCGCGCGTCGAACAGCCGCAGCTTCGGCGGATTTTCGTTGGCGAGACGGCCGCGCGCCGCCATCGCCGCCGATCCCCAGTGGCGGCCGAATTCAGACAATTCCGAAGCCGCAGCCTTGCCGCCGTTTGCAGCCACCGCCTCCGCCAACGGAGCGTCCAGCGCGAACAGATCGACGTCCTCAAACGGCGGCGACTGGTTGAATACCTCGTGCGTCTTGAATGCAGGCTGCGTCATGAACCACCTCTTGACAGCGTCCGACTGTACGCCGGAACCGTAGCGAGATCACGCCGGCCGAACGCATTGCCGCCGCCTTGCCGGCGCATCGGAACGCTGCCCGTCTCCCGCTCCGTTTACCCTGACCCCGCTTCAGCGGGGGAAAACCCGCCTGTGCGCTGTTCGGCCTTGCTCCACGGGGAAACTCTGCCTATAGCTCTGGCTTTAATGACATCGTCAACGAAATCGAGTTTTGTCCTCGGACACCGGCACCTGCTGGGGATCGAGGGCCTTTCCGTCGCCGACATCACCGGCCTCCTCGACCTTTCCGAAGAATACGTCGAACTGAACCGCCAGGTGGACAAGAAGCGCACCTCGTTGCGCGGGCGCACCCAGATCAACCTGTTCTTCGAGGCTTCGACCCGAACCCAGTCCTCATTCGAGATCGCCGGCAAGCGGCTCGGGGCCGACGTGATGAACATGTCGGTGTCGTCAATGTCGACCCGCAAGGGCGAGACGCTGGTCGATACCGCGATGACGCTCAACGCCATGCATCCGGACATTCTTGTGATGCGCCATTCCGCCTCCGGCGCGGTGGAGCTTCTGGCGCGCAAGGTCGACGGCTCCGTCATCAATGCCGGCGACGGCACGCACGAACATCCGACCCAGGCGCTGCTCGACGCTCTGACCATCCGCCGCAACAAGGGACGGCTCGATGGACTTCTGGTCGCGATCTGCGGCGACGTGCTGCATTCGCGCGTCGCGCGCTCCAACATCATCCTGCTCAACGCCATGGGCGCGCGCGTGCGTGTGGTTGCGCCCTCCACGCTGCTGCCGCCGGGCATCGAGCGCATGGGCGTCGAGGTCGCCCGCGACATGCGTGAGGGACTGGACGGCGCCGATATCGTGATGATGCTCCGGTTGCAACGCGAACGGATGAGCGGCTCGTTCGTGCCGTCGGTTTCCGAGTATTTTCACTATTTCGGCCTCGACCAGAAAAAGCTCGCTTATGCCAAACCCGACGCGCTGGTCATGCATCCGGGACCGATGAATCGCGGCGTCGAGATCGACTCCATCGTCGCGGACGGCGCCCAGTCGCTGATCCGCGAGCAGGTGGAAATGGGAGTGGCGGTGCGGATGGCGGTGCTGGAAGCGCTGGCGAGGAACCTGCCGAATGCGTAGTGCACTAAACTTCGCGCCATTCCGGGGGCGGCCGCAGGCCGTAACCCGGAATCCAGCCGCAACGGCAATTCTCTCATCTGGATTCCGGGTTCGCTTCGCTACGCTCGCGCCCCGGAATGACGGTAGAGAGTTGCGCCCATGCTGACCGGCCCACGCCCGATCCTGCTCGCCAACGCCCGCATCGTCGATCCCGCGCGCGATCTCGACGGCCCCGGCGACGTCCTGATCGCCGACGGGGTTGTTCGCGACGCGCGGCGCGACATCGGCGCCACCGGCGTGCCCGAAGGCACCGACATCATCAACTGCGCCGGCAAGATCGTCGCGCCCGGCCTGATCGACATCCGCGCTTTCGTCGGCGAGCCGGGTGCCGGCCATCGCGAAACCTTTGCGTCCGCGAGCCGCGCCGCCGCCGCCGGCGGCATCACCACCATTGTCTGCCAGCCCGATACCTCGCCGGTGATCGACAACTCCGCGACCGTCGATTTCGTGCTGCGCCGCGCGCGGGATACCGCAATCGTCAACATTCATCCGATGGCGGCGCTGACCAAGGGCCTCGCCGGCAAGGAAATGACCGAGATCGGCCTGTTGAAGGCGGCGGGCGCGGTCGCCTTCACCGATGGCGCGCGCAGCGTGATGAACGCCCGGGTGATGCGCCGCGCCCTGACCTATGCCCGCGACTTCGATGCCCTGATCGTCCATCACACCGAAGATGCTCATCTGGTCGGCGAAGGCGTCATGAATGAAGGCGAGCTGTCCGCCCGCCTTGGACTGATGGGTATTCCGGCGGCCGCAGAGGCAATGGTGCTGGAGCGCGACATGCGGCTCGTGGCGCTGACCGGCGGCCGCTACCACGCGGCGTCGCTGACCTGTGCGGAATCGCTCGATATTCTCAAGCGTGCGCGCGACGCCGGACTCCAGGTCACCGCGTCCGCATCGATCAATCATCTGACGCTGAATGAAAACGATATCGGTCCGTACCGCACGTTTCTGAAACTGTCGCCGCCGCTGCGCAGCGAGGCCGACCGCCGCGCACTGATCGCGGCGCTGGCGTCGGGCCTGATCGATGTCGTGATGTCCGATCACAATCCGCAGGACGTGGAAACCAAGCGCCTGCCGTTCGCGGAAGCCGCGGCCGGCGCGATCGGGTTAGAGACCATGCTGACGGCGGCGCTGCGGCTCGTGCATAACGCGGAACTGGATTTCAAGACGCTGATCCGGGCGATGTCGACGCGGCCGGCGGAGTTGCTGGGTCTGCCCGGCGGATCGTTACGTCCCGGCGCGCCTGCCGATGTGATCGTGATCGATCCGGACGTGCCGTGGATCCTCGATCCCGCCGATCTCAAATCGCAATGCAAGAATACGCCGTTCGACGAATCCCGTTTCTCGGGCCGTGTCGTCCGTACCATCGTCGGCGGACGCACGGTTTTCGAACACGTCTGACGCTGCAATGGTTGCACCCGGCGAAGATATCCGAAACGAAGGATCATCCCGCCTGAGCAGGTGGATAGATGCGAACCTTCATTCTCTACCTGACATATCTGTCGTGGCGCGACGGTGCCGATTTATGGTTTAAATCTGCGGACTAACGCCCGGAGCCTGCCACGATGTCCTCTTCCGCCATTGCCGTGATTGCCTTCGCCATCGGCTATCTGTTCGGCTCCATCCCTTTCGGGATGATTTTGACGCGGATAGCCGGAACGCAGGACCTGCGCTCGATCGGTTCGGGCAATATCGGCGCAACCAACGTGCTGCGGACCGGACGCAAGGGCCTCGCCGCGGCAACGCTTGTCGGCGACATGCTGAAGGGCACCGCCGCCGTGCTGGTGGCAGGACTGTTATGGGGACCTGCGGCCGCGATAGCCGCGGCGCTCGGCGCGTTTCTCGGTCACCTCTTCCCGGTGTGGCTGAAATTCCGCGGCGGCAAGGGCGTCGCGACCTATATCGGCGTGCTGCTCGGCCTGTTCTGGCCGGCAGCGCTGGCCTTCTGCGCGATCTGGCTGCTCGTCGCGTTCACGACACGCTACTCGTCGCTGTCGGCGCTGACCGCGAGTTTCGCCACGCCGCTGCTGTTATGGTGGCTCGGACACCCGCAGCTTGCGCTGCTGTTTGCTGTGCTGACGCTGCTGTTGTGGTTCAAGCACCGCGAGAACATCCGACGGCTCTCCACCGGCAGCGAAGGCCGGATCGGCGCGAAAGCATAAGCCGCCCCGTCGGGAACAGACCGTGATGGACGTCACATTTCCAGGCCGACGGCCTTCGCGTCGGTACGCGCGTCTTGCGTGAATATGGTGACGATCCTGCATCAGAGGTTGTCCCCTGCGCCGACTTGGGCAAAGCTTCCCCTTGCATTGGGGGCAGGCGTGGATATCCGAAATCCCGATAGACGGCTAACCGACAGCCAGCGGATCGACTGGTTGCGGCTGATCCGGTCCGAAAACGTCGGGCCGCGGACCTTTCGTTCGCTTGTGAATCATTTCGGCAGCGCCGGTGAAGCGCTGGCCCGCCTGCCCGATCTGGCACGACGCGGCGGCGCTTCGCGCCCGGGCCGGCTTTGCGGCGAAGCGGAGGCCAGGGACGAGTTGGCCGCCGCCCGGCGGATCGGCGTCAGTTTGCTGGCGTCGGGCGAAACCGGTTATCCGCCACACCTCGCAACCATCGACGACGCACCGCCGATGCTCGGCGTGCGCGGCAACCTCGATGTCATGGAACGTCCGATGATTGCGATCGTCGGCTCACGCAATGCGTCCGCTGCCGGTCACAAGTTCGCGCAGACGCTGGCGCACGATCTCGGCGACGCCGGTTTCGTCATCGCGTCGGGGCTGGCACGCGGCATCGATCAGGCGGCGCATCGCGCAAGCATGGCGAGCGGCACTGTCGCGGTGCTGGCCGGCGGCCACGACCGCATCTATCCGCCCGAGCACGAGGATCTGCTCGCGGCCATATTGAAAGACGGCGGCGCGATTTCCGAAATGCCGATGGGGCATGTGCCGCGCGCCCGCGATTTCCCACGGCGCAACCGCCTGATCTCGGGCGTCGCGCTCGGCGTCGTCGTGGTCGAGGCGGCGTATCGCTCGGGCTCGCTGATCACGGCTCGCATCGCCGCCGAGCAAGGCCGCGAGGTCTTCGCCGTGCCGGGCTCGCCGCTCGACCCTCGCGCCGCAGGCACCAACGATCTCATCAAGCAGGGCGCGGCGCTGATCACCGGGGCGTCCGATGTCATCGATGCCGTGCGTCCGATCATGGGACGGCCGATCGAACTGCCCGCCGGAGAACCGGATCACGGCGGCCCGGGGACGGAAGAGCCGGACGCGAGCGACCGTTCGCGCATCGTCGGTCTGCTTGGCCCGGTGCCGACCGGGCTCGACGATCTGATCCGGTTGGCGGACGCTTCACCGGCAATCGTGCGCACGGTTCTGCTTGAGCTGGAACTAGCCGGGCGGCTGGAACGCCACGGCGGCGGGCTGGTATCGATGATCTGACGGCGGCTAACCGGATTCCACTAGCCGGAAAGTGTTCTATTGCGAAACCGGTGCAACCGGCGATCCGTCAGGAGCGGGTGGCGGGGCGGATGAGGCAGCGCCCCCCTCCGGCGGCGAGACAGGCTTGGCCGGCGGCGAGGCCGACTCCGCCGGAGACGTGGCCGGTTTTGCCGGCTCTGCGGAGGTCGACGGCGACGCCACCGAGTCGTCAGCGGAAGTTGGTGCCGGCGTGGGGCTCGCGGCTTCGGACGGCGGCTTTGCGTCAGCCTCGCCGACCTTCGGAGCCGGCGTCACCGCAGGAACGGGGTCGGCGCGCAACGGCACCGCCTTCGGTTCGCCGGGGGCCACAGCCTCTGCCGGGCCGCTGTCCGGTTTGCTGCTTTCGGACGTGTCTGTTTCAGATTTATCCGTCTCGGACTTGTCTTCTTGAGACTTGGCTTCAGATTTGTCTGCGTCAGGCTTGTTCGTTTCGGCTTTGCCGGTCTCGGCCTTGCCACTCTCGGATTTTGTCGGATCAGGATTCGGTGCGCCCGGCTTCGCCGCGTCGGCCTTGATGCCTTGCTCCTTGCCAGCCTGCTCCTTGCCAGCTTGTTTCTCGGCTGCTTGTTCCTTCGGGGTTTCCGTCTTGGGAGCTTCGGCCTTGGAGGATTCCGCCTTGGAAGTTTCCGCCTTAGGGGCTTCCGCCTTGGGCGTCTCTACCTTGGTCGGCTCTCCCTTGGCCGTCTCTCCCTTGGCTGTTTCTCCCTTGGCGGAAGCCGCGCCGGATGGTTCGCTCTTCGCTGTTTCCGGCTTCGTTACGGCGTTGTCCTTGGACGGTTCCTGCTTGGCGGCGTCGGCTTTCGGCGATCCTTCCGGACCGTGCTTGTCTTCCGGACCGTGCTTGCCGCTCCTGCTCAGCTTTTTCTTGTCTCCGTGCTTCCGCCGATCGTGCTCGCTGGCGGCCTCCTCCGAAGCCGGCCGCGCGGCCTCCGGATTCTCGGTGCCCGGTCGCGCGCGCCTGCGATGCCGGTCCTTGCGGCCATGCGGCTCACTCTGCGCGGACGCATCTGGCTCCCTCTGCGCGGACGCATCTGGCTGCGCCGCTTCCCGGGACGGCGGCTTCCTGCCCTCAGCCTGCCTCGGCTCCGATCTGTGATCGCCCGGGTGCCGCCTGGGTTTCTCCGCCCGGTGGCTCTCATCGGTCGCACCGTTGGAAATCAGATAGGCGCTGAGCATCCTCGCCATGTCGGGGCCGGTGGTATAATGCTGGCGCAGAAAGCCCGGCAGCGATCTCGGCGCCACCGTCCTGAGCAAACCGCGGACGCCTTTATGGCAGGCGGTGCAGTTCCCCGAAAAAATCTGCGCAGCCGACTTTCCTGCGTCGAGATTTTGCGCCCGCGCGCTACCTGCCGCGCAACCGACGATCGCAAGCATCACCGTCGCTAGACTGAGCGCTCGGCTCAACATTCCATCCTCCAGGCGCGGAAATTGGTAGTGCGGAAATTGCCCCACAGCCGCAGTGCCCCACCTTTTAGCCCATTATGCCGCGAATGGAAGCGCACAGATGACGCAAGCGCGTGATCGGAACAATTTGGCTATCCGCGATGCAACCAATGCACTGGAACTGCGTTTTGTCCAATATTACTCATCTCGCATCGGACAGTTCCAGACTTACCTGAGCACGGCGGGCGATAGCGGATATCTGACCGAACGCGATTGTATATGGTGGTTTCGATGGACCGTTTGTTGCGGTTTTTTTTGGACCGGTTTATTCGGCGCGGCTCGATCACATTTGTAACTGCGAGCGGATCGACCTTCACCTGCGGCGATGGCACAGGAAAGGCGGTGCGGGTGCGGCTGACCACGAAAGAAGCCGAACGCCAGCTTCTGCTGGATCCTGAAATGTCCTTCGGCGAAGCCTACACCGACGGCACGATGCTGGTCGAACGGGGATCGATCGCCGACGTCCTGGCGATCATTCTCGACCAACCCGACATCATGCCGCGCTGGGCGAAGCTGCAATGGTGGCTCCGCTATCTCGTTCGCAACATCCAGCAATTCAATCCTCGCGGGCGCTCCAGAAACAACGTCGCGCGCCATTACGACCTCGACGGTCGCCTCTACTCGCTGTTTCTCGATGCCGATAAACAATACAGTTGCGCGTATTTCGAAACACCGGACACGACGCTGGACGATGCCCAGCTTGCAAAGAAGCGGCATGTCACCGCCAAGCTTCTGGTCGAGAGCGGCCACAGCGTCCTCGATATCGGCTCGGGCTGGGGCGGCCTCGGCCTGTATCTTGCGGAAATGACCGGCGCCAACGTTACCGGCGTCACGCTATCGACCGAACAGCTTCAGGTGTCGAACACCCGCGCCGCCGAAAAAAACCTGACGCAGTCGTCCAAATTCCTGCTCCAGGATTATCGCGACATTCCCGGACCGTTCGATCGCATCGTGTCGGTCGGCATGTTCGAGCATGTCGGCGTCGATCACTACGATACCTTTTTCAAGCACTGCGCCGAACTGCTCGACGCCGACGGCGTGATGCTGCTGCATTCGATCGGCCGCTCCGAGGGTCCGGGCATCACCAATCCCTGGATCGCGAAGTACATCTTCCCGGGCGGGTACATTCCGGCGCTGTCGGAAGTCTTGCCGGCGATCGAGCGCGCCGGACTTCTGGTCTGCGACATCGAAATCCTGCGTTTGCACTACGCGGAAACGCTGAAGGCGTGGCGCGAGCGCTTCATGGCGCGACGCGAGGAGGCCGTGCAGCTTTACGACGAGCGATTCGCACGGATGTGGCAGTTTTATCTGGCGTCGTCGGAAATGTCGTTCCGCAAGCAGAACCTGATGAATATCCAGATCCAACTCACCAAGCGCCAGGGCATCGTGCCGATGACGCGCGACTATATCCCGCGCGGCGAAGCCAGGCTGCGCGGCATCGAGCGAAAACAGCGGCCGCGACTTCAGATCGCCGGCGAGTGAGCAGATTCGGGTCGGGAGAAGAACTCAGCTTCGCAGACGCTTTCGAGCGACCATATCCTCGGGATTGACCCGAGGATGGTTGCCGCTTCGCGTCAAGAAAACGCGTCAAAACAAAAAGCTGGAGCCCGGCTTTGATTCCATCGAAGCCGGAATGGCACTAAGATGCGATCCATAGAGGCCGAGGGGACAGCGCGGGTGCGCGAGATGAGTCTTGGCGGCTGTCAGGTCCGCCGGATCGCATGGCGCGGCGCGCGCCTCCGGATCGGACAGTTTTTCGAGTGCCTCCACCAGCATCGACAGCCAGGCGGTTTCGTCGTTTTCGTAACACCACTGGCGGGACTGTGCCATTCTGAGAGCTTTCCGTGCTGGATTCTCACATGATCAATCGGGCATCCGCAGTTTTGTTCCGGATCGCATGAAAAACCGCACGCCAAGGCGATGATTCTTTATGGCCTCGGCGCGCGACCTCATCCTCGGTCGGCCCAACAGCGCCGAGGTTCATGATCGGCAAGGCATTTTTTGCTTTGGCCGCTGGCCGTTGGAGCGCCGGTTACAGTCCGGTTACAGTCAAGTTCGATACCCTTTCGACTCAAGTTTCATTCAAGGTCATGTGGGAATCGGGCATAAGGGGTGTGGCATTGCTTTCGCCGTCCGCCGGAGCGGCGCTTTATGCGTGCCCCATACCCGAAAAATCCGTCAAACTCCGAGAACCATGGCTGATTCGAACATCCTGAAGCTTGCGCCTGATACGGCAACGCCAGCCTACCGCACCGCGCCACACAACATCGAAGCGGAGCGTGGTGTTCTCGGCGCCATTCTGGTCAACAACGACGCGTTTTACAGGGTTTCGGATTTCCTCGAACCGAAGCACTTCTTCGAGCCGATCCACCGGACCATCTTTGAGACCGCGGGTAGCCTGATCCGCGCAGGCAAGATCGCGACACCCGTCACGGTCAAGACCTTCGTTCCCGCCGAGACCGACATCGGCGGAATGACCGTAAGCCAGTACCTCGCCCGTCTGGCGGCGGAAGCCACCACGATCATCAACGCACTCCACTACGGGCGCACCATCTATGAGCAGGCGCTGCGCCGGGACCTGATTCACATCGGCGAGGACATGGTCAACGTCGCCTACGACGCGCCGGTCGATTTCGCGCCGCGGGCGCAGATCGAGGATGCCGAGCGCCGACTCTACGAACTGGCCGAATCCGGCCGCTATGAGGGCGGCTTCCAGAAATTCTCGCAGGCGATGAAGATCGCGCTCGACATGGCGGCCAACGCCTACCGCCGCGATGGAAAACTGTCCGGCATCGCCACGGGACTGCGCGATCTCGACTCGAAAATGGGCGGATTGCAGCAGTCCGACCTGATTATCGTCGCCGGCAGGCCGGGCATGGGCAAAACCGCGCTCGCGACCAACATCGCCTACAACATCGCCAGGGCTCATCAGTCGGAGCTTCAGCCCGACGGCACGATGAAGACCGTCAATGGCGGGATCGTGGGCTTCTTCTCCTGCGAAATGTCGGCGGAGCAACTGGCGACGCGTATTCTCGCCGAGCAGACCTGCATCCCCTCCAGCAATATTCGGCGCGGCGGCATCACCGAAAACGATTTCGAGAAGATCCGCGATCACACCATCGAACTGGAGCACCTGCCGCTCTTCGTCGACGAAACCGGCGGCCTCTCGATTTCACAACTGACGGCGCGCGCCCGCCGCCTGAAGCGTCAGAGAGGGCTCGACGTGCTGGTCATCGACTACATCCAGCTTCTGCTGGGCAGCGGCAAGCGCAGTGACAACCGGGTGCAGGAAGTCACCGAAATCACCACCAGCCTGAAGGCGCTGGCGAAAGAGTTGAATGTTCCGATCATCGCGCTGTCGCAGTTGTCCCGTCAGGTCGAAAACCGCGATGACAAACGCCCGCAACTTTCAGACCTTCGTGAATCCGGTTCGATCGAACAGGACGCCGATGTCGTGATGTTCGTATTCCGCGAGGAATATTACCTCCAGAACAAGGAGCCGCGGCCGGGTACGCCGGAATACGAGAAGTGGCAGCTTGAGATGTCGCTGGTGCACGGCAAAGCCGAAGTCATCATCGGCAAGCAGCGCCATGGGCCGACCGGCACCGTCGAACTGCAGTTCGAGGGGCAGTTCACCCGCTTCAGCGACCTCGCGCATGACGGTCACCTGCCCGACCGAATCTAGCAACCGAATTTGCAGCCCGTCTACGCGCACCGCTCGCGCGGTTGAACCGCCGTGCGGCCGAGCGTACCATGCGGCATGAATCTGCTCCCCGATTCCAAGATGAAGTCCAGCGGCATCCCGTTGCCACAGACCGACGCTGATACGGATTTTACGGCGGCTGCGGCAATCGGCACCCTCACCGTCGATCTCAATGCCATCGTTGCCAACTGGCGCAAGCTCGAAAAGACCGCCGTGCCCGCCGAATGCGCCGGCGTGGTCAAGGCCAATGCTTACGGCTGCGGGGCCCGACGTGTGGTGCGCGCGCTGAGCGCAGCCGGATGCAGGACGTTTTTCGTTGCCACGCTCGACGAGGCGCGCGTCGCCCGCGCCGCCGCCCCCTCCGCCGATATCTATGTGCTGGACGGCATCTTTCAGAATTGCGCTGACGCTTTCGCCGCGATCAATTGCCGGCCCGTGATCGGCAATCTCAACGAACTCGCGGAATGGGACGCGTTCTGCCGCCGCACCGGCTGGGCGGGCGGCGCAGCCATCCACATCGACACCGGCATGAACCGCCTCGGCCTCACCCTCGACGAGGCGCAAGCCATCCTTCCAAGGATCGACGCCGGCGATCACGGCATCACGCTGGTGATGAGTCACCTCGCCTGCGCCGAAAGCCTCAATCATCCGCTCAATGCCAGACAGGTCGCGGCTTTCCGGGAGATCGCCAGGCTGTTTTCCGGCGTTCCGGCCTCGCTGGCGAACTCGTCCGGCATTTTCCTCGGGCCGCAATATCAGTTCGACCTGGTGCGTCCGGGCGCCGCGCTCTATGGCGTCAACCCGACGCCGGAAGCCGACAATCCGATGCAGCCGGTTGTCGAGTTGAAAGCGCGGATCATGCAGACCCGGATGATCGACAAGGGCGAAAGCGTCGGCTACGGCGCGACCTGGACGGCGCGGCGAACGACCCGGCTTGCCATCGTCGCTGCGGGATACGCCGACGGCTATTTCCGCGCCGGCGGCAGCAATGACGGTACCCGCGGCGCCGATGTCGTTGTCGCCGGAACACGATGCCCGGTGGCGGGCCGCATTTCCATGGACCTGTTGGCGATCGACATCACCGATCTGCCGCCCAAGGCGGCGGTACGGCGCGGCCATCTGGCAACGCTGATCGGCGACGGCATCACCGTGGACGAACTCGCGCACCATTTCGGCACCATCGGATACGAAGTGCTGACCGGCCTCGGCGACCGCTACAGGCGCGTCTATAAGGGCGGCACAGGTGAGTCGTGAACCTGGCGCGGAATGCGATCACTGAAAATGCCCAAATCCGCCCTCTCCTTCGTCTGCCAGAACTGCGGCGCGGCGTATAACCGCTGGCAGGGCAAGTGCGAGTCCTGCGGCGAATGGAATACGCTGGCCGAGGAGGACACCACGGGCGCGACGACGATGCCGGTCAGCATCCGCTCCAGGCGCAAGGGCCGACCGTTTGCACTGGAGACGCTGACGGGCACGACGCAGGATGCGCCGCGCCTCTCCTCCGGCATGACTGAGCTCGATCGCGTCACCGGCGGCGGCTTTGTCCGCGGCTCGGTGCTGCTGGTCGGCGGCGACCCCGGTATCGGCAAATCGACGCTGCTCACGCAAGCGACCAGCCTGCTCGCCCGCGCCGGCCATCGCGCGGTCTATATTTCCGGTGAGGAAGCGGTGGCGCAGGTGCGGTTGCGCGCCGAACGCCTCGGGCTTGCCGATGCGCCGGTGCAACTGGCGGCCCAAACCTCGGTTGAGGATATCGTCGCCACCTTGTCCGAGGGCACGGTGCCGCGGCTGGTGGTGATCGACTCGATCCAGACCATGTGGACCGACACAGTGGAATCCGCGCCGGGAACTGTGACGCAGGTGCGCGCCTCGGCGCAGGCGCTGATTCGCTTCGCCAAGAAGTCCGGCGCAGCGCTGATCCTGGTCGGTCACGTCACTAAGGACGGCCAGATCGCCGGTCCCCGCGTGGTCGAGCACATGGTCGACGCCGTGCTGTCGTTCGAGGGCGAAGGCTCGCAGCAGTTCCGCATCCTGCGCGCGGTGAAGAACCGCTTCGGTCCCACCGACGAGATCGGCGTCTTCGAGATGACCGGGCTCGGACTGCGCGAGGTGTCCAATCCATCCGAATTGTTCCTGTCCGAACGCGATCTCGGCAGTCCGGGCACCGCGGTGTTCGCGGGCATCGAGGGCACCCGGCCGGTGCTGGTGGAGTTGCAGGCGCTGGTGGCCCCGACCGCGCTCGGCACGCCGCGGCGGGCCGTTGTCGGCTGGGATTCAAACCGGCTGTCCATGGTGCTGGCGGTTCTCGAAGCCCATTGCGGGGTCAAGCTGTCGGGACACGACGTTTATTTCAATGTCGCGGGCGGCCTGCGCATCAACGAGCCGGCCGCCGATCTTGCCGCCGCGGCGGCGCTGGTGTCCTCGCTGACAAATGCCCAACTGCCTACCGACGCGGTTTATTTCGGCGAGATTTCGCTGTCCGGCGCGGTCAGGCCGGTGGCGCAGACCTCGGCGCGGCTGAAAGAAGCCGCCAAGCTCGGATTCGGCCGCGCCGTGCTGCCGGAATCGGCCCGTGGCGACATCGGCGGCGATGCCGGCCTGTCGCTCGATACCGTCGCCGGATTGACCACGCTGGTGGCGGACATCGCCGCGCGCGGACAAGGCCGATCCGGCAAGGCCGCCGATCCTGAGAAAAATGCCACACCGGCCCGATTCCGTCGTCAGGACGGCTAAAGCGGCGTGACCTAGCGACCCGCCGCCGCTATACATTCGGCGCGGCCGCAAAGCCGACGATATGTTGCGCGAAAGGTCCTTGCGGGACGCGTCATAATGACCGTCAGTCGGACCGGCGGCGAGAAGCCGATTCGCGGTTTCCAGGATTTAAGAGCGGACCTGACCAGCCGATGCCGATAACCATCCTCGACCTCGTTCTGCTCGCCGTGATGCTGATTTCGGGCCTGCTGGCGATGATCCGCGGCTTCATGCGCGAAATCCTGTCGATCGCCTCCTGGGGCATAGCCGCGCTGGCCACGCTTTACTCGTTCCAGAAGCTTCTGCCGTTCGCCAAGACCTATATCAACAACGACATCATCGCTGCCGCGGCCGTGATCGGCGGTGTTTTCATCGGTACCCTGATCGTGATTTCGATCCTCACGACGCGCATTTCCGACATGGTGCTCGATTCCCGGATCGGCGCGCTCGACCGCACCCTGGGTTTCCTGTTCGGGCTGGCACGAGGCCTGTTGATCGTCGTCGTCGCCTTCCTGTTCTTCACCTGGCTGGTTCCGGACAAGCAGCGGCCGGACTGGGTCACGGGTGCGAAGTCGCTCACGGTGCTCAATTCCACCGGCGCCTGGCTGCAGTCGCTCTTGCCGGACGATCCCGAGAACACCATCTTAAACAAATTCAAGAAGAATAAGCCCGGCGAGGAGCAATCGGACACGGAACCTGCGTCCCCTAGTTCCGACGGCTATTCCAAACCTGCCCGAGACAGCCTGAAAAAGCTGATCGACGGCAAACCGGAAGGCGCAGCGCAATGAGGCGAACTTCCGGGTCTAAGCACGAGTGGGGGTTGATTTGACGTTCGCGACTTGCCTGGGTTTGGCCGAAAAGCGAGGCGCTATGGACTGTCAGCAGAGCCCTTCCGGTAACGCGCCCGAGTCGGACCCGGATTTCGGTCTGGACGGCGACACGCTCCGCGAGGAATGTGGCGTATTCGGCATCTTCGGTCATCCCGACGCCGCCGCCATCACCGCGCTCGGCCTTCACGCTCTCCAGCATCGCGGCCAGGAAGCCGCCGGCATCGTGACCTTCGACGGCCACCGCTTCCACTCCGAACGCCGCCTCGGCCTCGTCGGCGACACCTTCTCCCGCCGCGAGGTGATCGAACGTCTCCCCGGCAGCGCAGCCATCGGCCACACCCGCTACTCCACCACCGGAGGCACCATCCTTCGCAACGTGCAGCCGCTGTTCGCCGAACTCAACGCCGGCGGCTTCGCCGTCGCCCACAACGGTAACCTCACCAACGGGCTGACGCTGCGCCGCGAACTGGTGCGCAACGGCGCCTTGATGCAATCGACCACCGACACCGAAGCGATCCTGCATCTGGTCGCGCAGTCCAGGCGCGGCCGTTTCATCGAGCGCTATATCGAAGCGCTCCGGGCCCTCGAGGGCGCCTACGCGCTGGTGTCGCTGACCAACAAGAAGCTGGTCGGCGCGCGCGATCCGCGCGGCATCCGCCCTCTCGTTCTCGGCGAACTCGACGGCTGCCCGATTCTCGCGTCGGAAACCTGCGCGCTCGACATCATCGGCGCGAAGTATGTCCGCGATATCGAACCCGGCGAAGTCATCGTGTTCAATCGCAAGGACGAGGCCATCCAGACCGAAATCCACAAGCCCTTCCCGCCGATGCCGCCGCGGCCCTGCATCTTCGAATACATCTATTTCTCCCGGCCGGATTCGATCGTCGGCGGCCGCTCGGTCTACGAAGTCCGCAAGGCGTTCGGCGCGCAACTGGCCCGCGAGAGTCACGCCGAGGTCGATGTCGTGGTGCCGGTGCCCGATTCCGGCGTGCCCGCCGCTCTCGGCTACAGCCAGTTCTCCGGCGTGCCGTACGAACTCGGGATCATCAGAAACCACTATGTCGGCCGCACGTTCATCCAGCCGGCCCAAAGCGTCCGCGAACTCGGCGTGCGCATGAAGCATTCGGCCAACCGCGCCGCGATTGCGGGCAAACGCATCGTCCTGATCGACGACTCGCTGGTGCGCGGCACCACCTCGAAGAAGATCGTGCGCATGATGCGCGACGCCGGCGCCACGGAGGTGCACTTCCGCCTCGCATCGCCGCCGATCATCCATCCCGATTACTACGGCATCGACCTGCCGGACCGCAGCGGGCTATTGGCCGCGACCCATAGCCTGGAGCAGATGCGCGACATCATCGGCGCGGATTCGCTGGCCTTTCTCTCCATCGACGGCATGTATCGCGCCATGGGCGAGCCCGGACGCGACGCCGCGAACCCGAGATATTCCGACCACTGCTTCACCGGCGCTTATCCGACCACCCTTACCGACCATACCGACGTCGAACCGCAGCCGCATCAGTTGTCGCTGCTCGCGGAAGCGAGCTGACTGGACCGCGCCGCAAAGCGGTCGAAGGCCGGGACAAGCCGTTCAGATCTGGCGGACCATGAAGGTTGCCGCGTTGCTATAGCCGCGCAGCTTCCGCGCGAGCGCGGCGTCGACGATCCCGTCGAACGCGATCTTGCGGAAACCGTATCGTATCCAGAAATCCGCGGAGTCATTGACTGCCACCAGCGAAACGGTCGCGAGCTTTTCCTTGCCCGCTCGCGCCAGCAGCAGCGCGACCGCCGCCGTCGCCGCGCCAACGCCGCGCAATTCGGGCAGCAATGCGATGTCGTGGATGTAGTAAGTTTCAGGGTCGCCGGGCAACATGCCGAGCCGTGAATTCAATGCCGGAGGATCCATGGCCCGCCACGGATGGCTGATGACATAACCGCCGATAGTCTCGCCCGCGTGGAAAACGAGGCAGCCGGCCGCGTAAAGCCGGAGCCGCTCGGCGAACACCTCCGCATCCTCGGGAAACGCTGGATGGACTTTCCCCGCGATTGCCAGGACCGGCGGCAGGTCGGCAGCCGACATCGCCCGCCATCGTCCTTTGGCTTCGCGAGAAAGCCCGGCCATAAGGCCCTGAGACTCCATTCCTTTCCTAGTGTCGGCGGGCGGTGCGAAGATGTAGCCCGCGCCTATTGCCGCACCGCGTCCGCCATATTGGACTCGGGCTGAGGCGTCGGACTTGAAACGGCTGAGGGCTCGCTCCGCTTCTTTCGGATTTGCCGCAGAATTATCAAGACCGGCAGAAAAAGGACGAGAAGAAGTCCGAAGACCACGATCCCGTAGAGGATCGCCTTCAGCGCCGACCAGACGACCAGCACCACGTGCATAAGCGTCTTCAGGACTAGGATCACTTCCACGTACACCATCGTCGGGTATCCCAGCGCGTACATCGCCATTCCTGCCAGTATCGACAGGACCACCGCCGGCACCATCACCGCCGCTAGCCTGAGGCTCATTACGGAAAGAACCTGCTCCTTGATATCCGCCAGCATTGCCTGCGCCTCCAACTGCTCCATTGGCCGGAATCGTATCGCCGAGAGACTCGCCACACAAGGGGGCGCAGCCGGTGATCGGCGGCGCGGCAGGCCCGGATGATCCCATCTTCAGCATCAAGGCCGGATTTGCACCGGCGCGTGGTCGTTTCTGGGGCTCGCCGATACGCCACCATAGACGGGCGAACGGCAGTGCATCGCTTCCACGATTTAAGCAGCAGATAGCCGGCGCCGACCGGAAGCAGCAAGAGGGTCGCCATCGCCTGAAAGAAAATTGAGCCCCTCTCGCAAAATGCCGCGCTCTCCACCGGAGTGAACAGCGCGGCCAGTCCTGGGGAACAAGTCCGGACCGAAGCCCGGCTCTTACCGGCTTTCGCCGGTTACGGACGGCCTGTGAGACCGAATTTCAACCGTAATATTTATTGGTATATATCGTAATATCTGAAGATAGCATAGTGCGATTTTGCGCGATTGAGGACATCCCGAGCCAACCCCGAGCAGCCTGAGAGGGAAATGGCGTCGCGCTGGACTCAGTTATCGGAGACGAGACCGCTGCGCCACGCGGCTTCGCGAATGATCGTTAACCTTCAATTAACCAGAATCCAATGACGCTCTCTTTCTCGGCCTGAAGCTGCGTTCCTCCGCTGCTGCGCCGGTGTCAGTGGATGAGCGGCGTTCCGGCTCTCTCGTTCTTTATCGCGGCTCAAAAGCAGCCGCCGCAGGGTGAGGAGGTTTTTCGATGGCGGACAGCGACAGCACCATCGCCTGGCACCGTGCCCGGTTGAAAAAACATCGCGACGTCCTGCGCGACATGGAGGTTCGCCGTTTCCGTTTCGGCGAGACGGCGGAGCCGCAAGCGCGCGCCAAGAAGCAACGGATGGTGGCCGACCTGCGGCGCAAGATCACCGTCTCCGAGCGAGTCATCGGTGCCTACGAGAAGCGCACCCGGCGTCCGCTGACGACCGACTTCCGCAGCCTCGCCAGCGTTCACTGGGGCAACTGGAATAGCGCACCCTGCAACGCGGAGCCGGCGGGAGACTGAACGGGCCGGCGGCACGAGCTGCTGATTTCCGAGGCGGCTCGCTAGAGCATTTCCCGGTGAAGTGGACACCGGTTCACCGTAAGGAAATGCGACCATTCAATAGCTTAGAGCGCCCGTTCTGATTCCATCAGAACGGTAAGCGCTCTAAAGTCCGATTCAACTGCATTGAACTAGGCTCTGGTCTTATCCGTTTGATTGAGCATGATCTTAAGGGGTCATGCTCTCGCGGCGGGGTGGAATTCGTTTGGCGTGTGCAACAGCGCCGCGAAGGACCTGCTCCGCTCTGGCCGCGGCAAGCCTCGCGAATCGGCGTATCCGCAGCGGCGACATTTGTTACGGAATTACGTATAAGTCATTGAAACCTGTCCATTTTCGGTCAATATGCATCTGCTCGAAACTTTCCCGACCGTCATCGGCGCCGCGGCCATCGCGCCCGCGCTGCTGCTGCTTTGGTTGGTGATCGCGGCGGACGAGCGGCCAGGACCACCCGCGATGGTCTGGGCGGCATTCGTGCTCGGCGCCGTCAGCATATCGCTGCTCGGATTTGCCCGCGTGCCATTCGCGCCGATGCTGAAGGTGCCGGAACCGCCTTGGCTTGCGTTGATGCTGAAGTCGGTTTTCGGCATCGCCGCGCCCGAGGAACTGGTGAAGATCGCCGCCATCGCCGCGGTCACCGCAATGCGCCGCAAGTCCTCCGACCCCATGGATGCCGTGGTGTACGGCGCCGCCGCCGGGCTCGGCTTCGCGGCCTATGAAAACCTCGCTTATCTGATGCAGCATACCGACATCTGGCGTTCGCTCGCGGTTCTGCGCAGCGTGCTCACCGTTCCTTTCCATGGCGCGCTGGGCATTATCGCCGGCGCCTACATCGCGATGGCGCGTTCGGGCACCGCGCTCGGTGCGCACCGCCGCGCCCGCGACTGGGCGCGCATCCGCAATAGCGTGGCAGTCTTCGCCGTGCCCATCGCGCTCCATGCGAGTTTCGACGCGCCGCTGCTCGCGCTGCAACAGAATCCCGACCTGGGCCGGTCCCACGCCTTCGTGCTGGAAGCGGTCGCCATGCTGGTCGGATTCGGCGCCATCCTGTTCGCGGCCTATCTGGTTCGCCGTGTCGGCGCGCACCACGCCCCTCGCAGCGAGACCTCGCGCGAGCGCCTCCGTAACCTGCGCGGCATGTGGGCGCTGCTGCTCGCCGGCGGCGGCGCGAGTTTCCTCGGTGCGGCCTTCATCCTGTCCTCGATCCATCGCTGGATCACCAATGCCGACAAGCACATCCACATCGCCACCTATCTCGTCCCGGTCGGAATTGTCGCGATCGTGATCGGGATCTGGCTCCTGGTGATGACGTCTGCCGTCTACGTGCTCGGGCGCAACCGCCTGCAAATGACCGGGACGAGCCCCGTCTCCGACCTCGATCAGGACGGTCCCCCCGCGGGTTCCGAAAAACGACATTAGTCCTGCCACTTTTGGCGCCGTCGCGCGTTAGGCTCCTGCGAGCGAGACCCGCAGTTCATCTCTTATGGGAGACCAGCCAATGACGACCCCTTCTCAGGACATCGATCGCCTTCGGTTGAAAGTGAGTACCGAAGTCCGCAAGCATTGGAAGGCTTTCCTGTTCGAGGGTATCGTGCTGGTCATTCTCGGTCTCGCCGCGATGATCGTGCCGCCGCTGGCGAGCATTGCCGTCACGATCTTCCTCGGCTGGTTGTTTCTCGTCGGCGGAGGCGCCGGGCTCATCGGCACCTTCTGGGCGCGCCAGATGCCCGGATTCTGGTGGTCGCTGCTCTCGGCCGCGCTCGCGCTGATCCTCGGCATCGTGCTGCTGATGCGGCCGGCCCAGGCCACGCTGACGCTGACCATCGTGGTCAGCGCCTACTTCCTCGCCGAGGGCGTCGTCAGCATCATGTACGCTCTGGAACACCGCCGCGAACTCACGCAGCGGTGGGGCTGGATGCTGACCGCGGGATTCATGGACATCATCATCGCCGGCATCATCGTCGTGGGGCTACCGGGATCGGCGGTCTGGGCCATCGGCCTTCTGGTCGGCATCAACCTGCTGTTTGGCGGCACCGCCTTGATCGTGATGGCGCTCGCGGCGCGCAACGCGGATTAGGGCGTTTTCGAGCAAAGCATGTCCTCGGGGCTTGACCAGAGGATGGATACCGGTTCGCGTGAAGAAAACGCGTCAAATCAAAATCATGGAGCCCCGCTTCTGATTCTGTCAGAAGTGGAAAGGCTCCAGGACCGTCAGCAGCCCCGGCAGATGCTCTTGATCTTGCGGTCGAGAGCGGCATCTGCCGGATCAATCTGATCCGGATTCCAGGCCTTGGTGCTTTCCGCCGGAATTTCGCTCGGGCGCGGCTGACGGTGACCGACCGGTGCGTTGATGTAAGGTGATGATTGGGTAGCGGCCGGATCGGACGATCCGCCCGTCGTTTTGTGCTGCGCCAGCGCCGCAGGCACGCCGATCAAAGCCATAGAAACCGCGATCGCAACAGTCTTGCTCATTTCGCTGCTCCAACGTCCGCAATTGGTATTGTCGAGAACGTTCCGGAACTCCAACGTTCTGCGATTACGCCGACCGCCTCCCGGTCGAACCGATCCGGCTAAGGCTTCGGCGGATAGAGGTGAACGCCGCCGCAATAGTCGACGATACGATAACGCGATTCCGGCCGATGTTCACCTTCTCCGAAGGTTAAATCTGACCGCGACAGATAATCCGGCCCCACCGGCGACTTGCCGTATCCGCCGGGAATATCGAGAACATAATCCGGCTGGCACAGTCCGGACACACGACCGCGCAGCGCGCGCATCAGGGCCTGGCCCTGTTCCAGCGTGGTCCGCAGATGCGCCGTGCCCGGCGCGAGGTCGCCGTGATGCAGATAGTACGGCTTGATGCGGCATTCGACGAAGGCACGCATCAACGCCTCCAGCGTCGCCGCGTCATCGTTGACGCCGCGCAGCAGCACCGACTGGCTGACCATGGGAATACCGGCATCGACGATCCGCGCGCAGGCCGAGCGGGCCGCGGCGGTCAGCTCGCGCGGATGATTGGCGTGCAGCGCCAGCCAGGTGGTGGCGCCCGCCGCTTTCAAGGCCGCCACCATCTCATCGGTGACACGCGTGGGGTCGGCCACCGGCACGCGGCTATGGATGCGGACGATCTTGACGTGGCCGATCCCGGCAAGCTCGGTCATGATCTCGGCCAGCCGCCGCGGCGACAGCATCAGCGGATCGCCGCCGGTCAGGATCACTTCCCAGACTTCCGGATGCGAGCGGATGTAATCGAGCGCGACCGTGGCCGAGGATTTCGACAGCGCGGTTTCCTTGGCAGGTCCCACCATCTCGCGACGGAAGCAGAACCGGCAATAGACCGCGCAAACATGAACGAGCTTGAGCAGAACCCGGTCGGGATAGCGGTGGACGATTCCGTCCACCGGCGAATGCGCATGATCGCCGATCGGGTCGGCACGCTCGCCGGGTTGCGCCGCCAGTTCATCGGCGCTCGGAACATACTGCCGCGCGATCGGATCGTCGGGATCGCCGGGATCGATCAGGCTGGCGACGTGCGGCGTGACCGCAATCGCATAGCGCGCGCCGACTCTGGCGAGATCGGGCAGAGCCGCGGCCGGCGCGAGACCATGGGCAACGAGATCCTCCGGCTGCCGCAATGTCGAAACGACGCTGCTGTTGGCTCTAACGCTCATGCATCCTCCGCGGGCGGCGTCCACACCACCTGATCGATCTTTGAGGCGCCGCTTGCCAGCATCACCAGCCGGTCGAAGCCCAGCGCCACCCCGCTCGCCTCCGGCATTTGCGCGACCGCCGCAAGAAAATCCTCGTCCAGCGGATAGCGCTCGCCGTAGCGGTTTTGCTTGTCGTCCATCGCCCGCGCGAAACGGATGCGCTGTTCGGCGGCGTCGGTCAATTCACCAAACCCGTTCGCAAGCTCGACGCCGCAGGCATAGATCTCGAAACGCTCGGCAACGCGGCTGTCGGCCGGATCGATGCGCGCCAGTGCTGCTTCCGGCGCGGGGTATTCGGACAGTATCGTCAACCTCCCCTGCCCGAGATGGGGTTCGACATGCTCGACCAGCACCTTGCTGAAAATATCCGACCAGGTGTCGTCGTCCGCAATCCGCACCCGTGCCTGCGCCGCCAGCGCCGCGCGATCGCCCTCGCCGCCGACGACGGTTTTCAGGAGGTCGATCCCGGCGAAGCGATCGAACGCGGCGGCGACCGTCAACAGCTCCGGTTCCGCGAACGGATCGGCTTGCCGGCCGCGAAACGAGAACGTGCCGATGCCGGTCGCCCGGGCCGCGCGGGCAATCACGGCGATGCAGTCGGCCATGATGACGTCGTAGGAACTGTCTGCGCGATACCACTCCAGCATGGTGAATTCCGGCAGGTGCAGCACGCCACGCTCGCGGTCCCGAAACACCCGCGCGAACTCCACGACCTTCTGCTCGCCGGCCGCCAGCAGCTTCTTGCACGCGAATTCCGGGGAGGTGCGCAAGTAGCGCGTAACCTGGTCGCCGGCCGGCGTTGTCAGCGTAGTGCGAGGCGCATGAAGGTGGGTTTCGTTGCCCGGCGACACCTGCAAAACCCCGGTTTCGACCTCAACGAACCCTTCCCCGTCGAACCAGGCCCGCAGCGCCTTCGTCACCGCACCGCGCGCTTTCAGGAACGGCCTCCGGTCCGCGTGCCTTGCCTGGTCCCACCAGGGTGAAATCCGATTCATCCATCCTCAGCAATCGACCGGAATCGGCCGCAAACCACTGGCGCCGACGGGCCAAATCAGTATGTTCGGCCCGAAACCACCTCAACAGCCGCAGGACGCCCCGTCCGGACCGGTCTCGAGCCCGAACCTTAGGAAATCCAGCCTTGAGAGTTATCGCCAGTTCTATTCGCAAGGGCAACGTCATCGAGCAAGACGGCAAGCTCTACGTGGTCCTGACCGCGGAAAACATCCACCCCGGCAAGGGAACCCCGGTCAGCCAGATCGAGATGCGGCGGATCAGCGACGGCGTGAAGATTTCCGAGCGCTACAAGACCACCGACCAGGTCGAGCGCGCCACCATCGAGGACCACAACTTCACCTTCCTCTATGAAGACGCTGACGGCTTCCACTTCATGAATGCCGAGAACTACGATCAGGTCCAGGTGCCCAAGGACATCGTCGGCAACGTCGCGCCTTACCTGCAGGAAAACATGGTGGTGAAACTGTCCCTGCACGACATGGTGCCGGTTGCGATCACGCTGCCGCAGCGGGTGACGCTCGAAGTGGTCGAGACCGAGCCGGTCACCAAGGGGCAGACCGCGTCCTCGTCCTACAAGCCCGCCATGTTGTCGAACGGCGTCCGCACCGGCGTGCCGCCCCATGTCGCCGTCGGTACGCGGGTCGTGGTGATGACGGAAGACGGCTCCTACGTCGAACGCGCCAAGGACTAACAGAGACGCCGACGGGAAGCAGGCCACGGATGTGAGACTGATGGTTGGCGGCAACAGTCTTCTCCGGTTCGTCAGACGTGTGGCCGCGGCGTGGCTGCTGCTCGCGGCCGCCACCGGAGGTGCCGCCGCCGACGACTTCAAGACCCCCGGCATTTCGATCGCCCGAGTGGAATGGCGCACCGTTCTCGACCAGTTCAAGTCCGAGATCGAGGCCTGGCCCGCTATTGACGACCGCTTCACCCTCAATGCGCTGCGCCACCTGCCGCCGTCCGATCCACGCACCATGCCGGCGCTGATACAACTGAATGCGGTGACGCTGCCGCTTTTTGCGCGCATCAACCAGAGTCCGGTGCCGGTGCTGCTGCCGTTCGATGCCGGCATGTATCTCAACGCGCGCGCGACCGGCGCACCGGCGAACCTGCCGCTCGCGCATTATCAGGCGGGGTTTCAGCGGCAAATGTTCGACGCCGGTCTGGCCGGCTATGATGCGAAGTTCGCTCTGGCGCCCGGCGCAGGTAAGGGCATGCCGCACCTGACCTTCACCAGACCCGTCGAAGTCCAGATCACCGGGTCGATCCTGACCTACGACATCGACGATCCGTCGGGAGAAAAAGGCGAGCCCGTGAGTGCGCTGGCGGCGCAGTTTCCGGATCTCCGACGCATCATTCGCGGAGGTTACGTGCGCTACGCTTTCACGCGGTTCGGCGCTCCCTACGTTGTTTCGATCCCTTGCCTCGACAGCGCGCCGCGCAAAAGCCGGCTCGCTTGCCGCGAGGCGTCGGCGGTGGCCGAGCGGTTTCTGAAAGCGTTGCGCATCGCGGGCGGGCGGCCGTCGCAATCCCGCATGAATATCGCGCCCGGCGTCATGCCGCGCCCTGCAACGTCCTCGCCCGATTTTACCTACCGGCCTCCGGGCGACATCATCGCGAACAGCGGCTATCGCGGCCAGGGCGGCCGCGCCGATCCGACCGTCTATTCGCAGATCCGGTTTCCGATCGAACAGGCGCCGGCCTACGCGAACTCGCAATCGTTTCTGAACTGGGGCGACTGCTTCCATCGCGGCCGCATTCCCTCGCCCTCCCGCAAAGGCGACGCCTATCATTGCAAGTCGAGCAACAAGCCGCTGGTATTCGACGAATCCGCCGCCGAGAACTATTCCTATCCCTGGCAGGACAATTTCTGCGAGGCCCGCGATTTCAACGTCGGACAATGCCCCGCAGGGTCCGGACATCAGGGTCAGGACATTCGCCCGGCGACATGCACGCTCCGCAATAAGGGCGCCGACCGCTGCATCCCGAACCGCTATGCGGTCGTGGCCGTGCGTGACGGCGTTATCATCCGCTCGCCGAAACAACAGGCGGCGACGTTGCTGGTCGACACGCGCAACGAGCATGTGCGCTTTCGCTACATGCACATGAACCCGTCGCAACTTGATGAGGACGGCATCCTCGATGATCGACGCGTGAGCGAAGGCGAGAAGATCGGCCTGGTGTCGAACTATATGGGTCGCTCCGGGGGCACCACGACCCACCTGCATTTCGACGTGCAGGTCTTCACGCGCGAGGGCTGGATCTGGGTCAACCCCTATGTCACCCTCATTTCGGCCTATGAGCGCCTGATCGGCGGACGCGGCCGCGAGATCGCAGCCGAGCCCGGGGCGAGTCCGCCGACCGCGAAGCCGCACGATCCCACCCATCCCGAGAAACCCGCCGAGGGCGAGGACAACTGAGGAAAGCTGAAGTTCCCGCGACGCAATGAACCTTTGCCGCCGGACACTCCCCTCCGTTAAGCTCACCACATGAAAACCCTCGATTCTCGAATTCGGCTCAGCCGGCGCGGTGCGCTGCAATGTCTCGGCGCAGTGGCGGCGCTCGCGCCCTTCCCGGCTCTCGCAGCCATGCCTCAGGGCTTCGAGCAGTGGCGCGACAAATTCCGCGCCCGCGCGCTGTCCAAGGGCATCTCAGACGCGACCTGGAGCCGCTGCATGGACCGGATCGAGCCGGACATGAGCGTTTTCAAGCAGATGCGCAAACAGCCGGAGTTCCACGAAAAGACCTGGCAGTACATCAACCGCCGCGTCTCGGACTGGCGCATCATCGCCGGCAAGGAGGCGCTGCGGAAGAACGAGGCTCTGTTCGCGCGGATCGAGCGCGATTTCGGCGTCGAGCGCGGCACGCTGCTGGCGTTGTGGGGCGTCGAATCCGCGTTCGGTGACCCGCTGGTGCAGAAGAACCACATGCGCCCGGTGTTTCCTTCGCTGGCGGCGCTCGCCTGGAACGAGCCGCGCCGCCGCCGCTATTGGGAAACCGAACTGATCAACGCGCTGCGCATCGTGGACAAGGGCTGGAGCACGCCCCAGGAGATGCGCGGCTCGTGGGCCGGTGCGATGGGACACACCCAATGGATGCCCGAGGTCTGGCTCAATGTCGGCATGGACTATGACCATGACGGCCGGGTCTCGCCGTTTGGAAAACCCGACGACGCGCTGGGCTCGACCGCGCGTTATCTTATCAAGCGTGGACGATATCATCGCGGCGAGCATTGGGGATATGAAGTGCGCGCATCGCGCGGCGCAAGCGCCAGCCGCACCTATGCCGCGTGGTCCACCGCCGGCGTGCATCGCGCCGACGGCAAGCCGTTTCCGCAGCCGAATGCGTCGGCCAAACTCTGGGTCCCGGAACCGGACGGTCCGGCATTCCTGCTGGGACCGAATTTCTTCGCCGTGCGCAGCTACAATCCGTCGATGAATTATACGCTGGCGATCTGCCATCTCGGCGATCGCATTCTCGGGGCGCCGCCTTTCATCCAGCCTTTCCCCGGTTCGGAACGCATACTCACGCTCGCGGAAGTGCAGGAAGTGCAGACGCGTCTGACCAGGGCCGGCTTCGATACCGGCGGCACCGACGGCCGCGTCGGCAACGCAACCATGCAGGCGGTGAAGGATTTTCAGGCCCGCGTCGGATTGCCGGCCGACGGCTATGCCGGACTCGAGGTTTTGGCGCGGCTGCGGCGCGGCGGCTGACTTAGACTAATCTAGGATCAGGACCCATTAATTTTCTTGCGGTTTGCCTGATTGGCTGATTCACTGGTGTCGTGAGGGAGACGCCGCCATGACTGATTTGTTTTTGCTGTCAGAGGCGCAGATGCGCCGGATCGAACCGTATTTTCCGTTATCGCACGGGATCGCGAGGGTCGATGACCGGCGGGTGATCAGCGGCATCATCTTCGTCATCAGAAACGGGCTGCGCTGGCGCGATGCGCCGCGCGAGTATGGCCCGCACAAGACCATCTACAATCGGTTCGTGCGCTGGAGCCGGCTCGGCGTGTTCAATAAAATCTTCGCCGAACTGGCCCGCAAGGCCGGCAAACCATCCCGGTTGATGATCGATGCCACGCATTTAAAGGCGCATCGCACCGCTGCGAGCCTTTTTAAAAAGGGCCTGTTCCCAGGCGTATCGGGCGCACCAAGGGCGGCCTGAACTCGAAGCTGCACGCCGTATGCGATGGTCAGGGACGTCCCGTCATCCTGCTGCTCAGCGAAGGCCAGATGAGCGATTACAAGGGCGCTGCATTGATGCTCGATGCGTTACCGCCCGCTAGGCAGTTGCTCGGCGACAAGGGCTACGACGCCGACTGGTTCCGCCAGGCGCTTGCCGCGCGCGGCATCACGGCATGCATTCCGTCGAAGTCCAATCGCAAGACGCCGATCGAGCATGATCGTGTGCTCTATCGCCAGCGCCACAAGATCGAGAACATGTTCGGCAGGCTGAAGGACTGGCGGCGCATCCATACACGCTACGACCGATGCGCCCATACCTTCTTGTCAGCCATCTGCATCGCAGCCGCCGTCATCTTTTGGCTCTGATCAATGAGTCCTGACCCTAGCTCTCGGCCACAACCGCGGTGAGATCGACCTCGACCAACATGCCGGGCCACGCCAGATTGTTGATGAACAGGAACGTGTGTGCTGGCAGGCCGGCCACATCCTTGAACGCCTCGGCGCGGGCGCGGTGATAGTTTGGCGCCTCGCGCACGTCGAGCAGGTAGGCGCTGATCTTGACCACGTCGGCAAGCGTCGCGCCATGCCTGGCAAGCACCGTCGCCGCTTTCTTGTAGGCCAGCCGCGTCTGCTGGTAGACGTCGCCGTGATGGTGGATCACACCCGGCGCGTCGCCCGTGTCCTCGGCGCCGATTCCCGACAGGAACAGCAGCTTCCCCGGTCCCTTGACGCTGACGACCTCGGAAAACGAGGTTTTCGACCATTCCGCATATTGAAAATGCTGCTTTTCCAGCTTGCCGGGCATCGTCGGACTCCTTTCGCCGTGGTGTTGACGGTGACCCTCGTTGCCATAATGCGCCACGCCGACGCAAATCGGCTTTGACTCAAATAACGGGTGTCAGCGAATTGTCGCCGGCCCGGGGTCGGGCACCGCCACGTCCGTCACACGCAACTGCACGCGCTCCGTGCCCTGCCAGCGGTCCACCGCCAGCGATCCCGCCACATGCAGCGGCTGGCCGCGCATTTGCGTCAGCGCGTTGCCGAGCGGTTGACCGATCGCGCGAAACGCGATGCCGTTCACGATAGTCCCGTCACCGGATTTCAATCGCAGCCGAAGGTGCGCCTGCCCGACCTCGTCAGCATAGATCAACTGGTGCGACGGCAACGCCACCACCGGCTCCGGATTGCCCGCGCCGAACGGCCCCGCGCGATTGAGCGTCGCCACGAACTCGGGCGTCACGGCCCGCGCGCTGATCGCGCCATCGATGAAGAGTTCGCGGACATGACGCGACCGCGCGACATCGGCGGCGAGCGCCTTTTCCATGTAGGCGCGGAATTCCGCCAGCCGCTCCTTGCGCAGCGTCACGCCCGCCGCCATGGCGTGACCGCCGCCCTTGAGCAGCACGCCGTCGGTCACGGCCTGCCGCACCGCCTTGCCGAGATCGACGCCGCCGATGGAGCGGCCCGATCCGGTGCCGATGCCGCCCGGCTCCAGCGCCACAACAAAAGCTGGCCGGGAAAACTTGTCCTTCAGCCGCGACGCGACGAGACCGACGACGCCGGGATGCCAGCCCTCGGACGCCGTGACGATGACGGCACCCTTGTCCTCAAGACCGAGCGAGGCCAGCGCCTCCGCTTCCGCCTGCGCTTCGGCCGCCTGCTCGATCACGCGGCGCTCGGCGTTGAGGCGATCGAGTTCGGCGGCGATCCGTGCCGCTTCCGAGACGTCGCCTTCCAGCAGCAACCGCACGCCGAGATCGGCGCGTCCGATCCGGCCCCCGGCATTGATGCGCGGTCCCAGCATGAAACCGAGATGCCAGGCTTCCGGCGGACCGTTCAGCCGCGCGACATCCATCAGTGCGGTGTGACCGACATGATCGCGGCGACGCAGCGCGATCAACCCCTTCGCGACGAAGGCACGGTTGAGGCCGGTCAACGGCGCGACATCGGCGACCGTTCCGAGCGCGACGTGATGCAGCATGTTCAGGAGATCAGGCTCGGGTCGCTCGCCGGTCCAGAAGCCGCGCTGGCGCAGCTCGCGGTTCAACGCGACCAGCGTCACCAATACGAGACCGACGGCGGCGAGATGTCCGAGGCCGGAGAGATCGTCCGGTCGGTTCGGATTCACCAGTGCCTCGACCTCGGGCAGATCGTCGCCGCACTGGTGATGATCGATCACCACGACCGACATGCCCTGCTGTTTCGCAACAGCCAATGGCTCGATGCTCGTGGTGCCGCAGTCGACCGTCACCAGCAGCGTCGCGCCCCTGGCCGCAAGCGCGTTGATCGCATCAACGTTCGGGCCATAGCCCTCAAATATCCGGTCGGGGATATGAATCAGCGGATCCAGCCCGCAATGACGCAGATGCCAGGCGAGCAGCGCTGCCGAGGTTGCGCCGTCAACATCGTAATCGCCGAAGATCGCGACCGTCTCGCCGTGCATCGCGGCATCGGCGAGCCGCCTGGCTGCCGCCTCCATCTGCGTCACGGTGAAGGGATCGGGCATCAGCCGGCGGATGGTGGGGTCGAGAAAATCCGGGACCGCATCGACCTCGACGCCCCGCCCGGCGATCACGCGCGCCAGCATCTCCGGCAACTGGTGGCGCTGGGCGATCGCCAGCGCGCGCGCCGCGCCCCGCGCATCGAGGCGATCCCGCCACAGACGCCCGGTCGCCGAATGCGATACGCCGAGAAAGGCGTCAGGCGCTTCGACCGGCAATGCGGAGGCGGGCAAGGTCATGATGTCGTCCGTACCTTGCGATAGCCGCGGTGTTGGCGACAATGTCGCCAGCCTTTGGCATACCTCAATCCAGGTGAAATTTGTCCAGTTGCCGGTGCTCGGCCTTGATGCGGCGCACGGTGCCGGTCACCGAGCGCATCACCACCGTATCGGTCTCGATCACGCCCTTGCGGAACCGGACGCCGGACAGCAGCGAGCCCGACGTCACTCCTGTGGCGGCGAACAGGCAATCGCCTTTCACCATGTCGCAGATCTCGTACTTCTTCCTGGCATCCATGATACCCATTTGAAGGGTCCGCTCGCGTAATGCCTCGCTGTCGATGATGAGACGGGTCTGCATCTGGCCGCCGATGCAGCGCAGCGCAGCCGCCGACAGGACGCCTTCCGGTGCGCCGCCGCTGCCGAGATAGATGTCGATTCCCGTTCGTCGCTCCGCGGTATGGATGACGCCGGCGACGTCGCCATCGCTGATGAGCGTCACCGCGGCGCCGAGCTTGCGGAGTGCTGCGATCTTCGCGGCGTGGCGGGGCCGGTCGAGCAGGATCGCGGTGATCTCGGTCGGCTTGACCCCCTTGGCCTTGGCCAGATTGATGATGTTCTCTTCCACCGGCGCGTCGAGATCCACCGTGCCCTTGGGATAGCCGGGACCTATCCCGATCTTGTCCATGTAGCAGTCCGGCGCGTGGAGCAGCGTGCCGCCTTCGGCCATCGCGATGGTGGCGATCGCACCCGGCATGTTCTTGGCGCACAGCACGGTCCCCTCGAGCGGATCGACGGCGATATCGACCTGCGGGCCGTGTGTGTTGCCGACCTTCTCGCCGATGAACAGCATCGGCGCCTCGTCGATCTCGCCCTCGCCGATCACGACCGTGCCGTCGATCGGCAATTTGTTGAGTTCGCGCCGCATCGCATCGACCGCGGCCTGATCGGACGCCTTTTCCATGCCGCGCCCGCGCAGACGCGCCGCCGACACCGCCGCCCGCTCCGTTACGCGCACGATCTCCAGCGTCAGGAGGCGCCCCAGCACTCGCTCTGGCTGGACGGACGTTTGTGTCGGCATCGTCTCAACTCCCTCGGACAGCGTGTCGGGCTAGTGGAGTGGATTTGACATTCGCTATCCACCTGCTGCGGGCTCGCGATACGAAACGGACCACTAGATCGTGATGACTTGAGGTCAGATCAGCTTCCCCGTCATTGCGAGCGAAGCGAAGCAATCCAGGAGCCACTCCGAAAGACTGGATTGCTTCGTCGCTTCCGCTCCTCGCAATAACGACGATCCAAACTCATTTTATCCCGCTCTAGCGTGTCCGCACGCATTTTCGTTCAGTTCTTCTCGATGCGTATGACCTGCGGACGGCCGGTGATGACCTTGTCCGCCCGCACCGCATGGAGCGCGCGGTGCACCGCATCCTCGCTGGTCGCATACGTTATCAAAATCACCGGAACCGGCGCGGCCGGCTTGCCGGACTCCGTTATATCCAGCTTGCCATTGGGATGGCGCTGGACGATCGATTCGATCGAAATCTTCTGCTCCGCCAGCCGGGTGGCGATGGTCGCGGCGGTGCCGGCGAAGTCGCGCGCCATCAGCCGGATGTAATAGCCGCCCTCGTGGCGCTCCATCGGCGCCTTCTTCGTCGCGCGCAACCGCTCCGCGGGCCGACCGAACGGCAGGGCGCGGATGCCGCACGCGACATCGGCGATATCGGCAACCACGGCGGACGCCGTCGCGGCGCCGCCGGCGCCGGGACCGACAAGCGTGATCGGCGGGATGCCCTCGCCGTCGATGGTCACCGCATTGGTGACACCCATGACCTGCGCGATCGACGACGTCTTCGGCACCATGGTCGGATGCACCCGCTGCTCGATGCCCTTGGCGGTCCGTACCGCGACCCCGAGCAGCTTGACGCGGTAGCCGAGTTCTTCCGCTGCGCGAAGATCTTCCGGCGCAATCGACGAAATGCCTTCGACATAGACGGAACTCTGCGCGACGCGCGTGCCGAAGGCGAGGCTCGCCAGAATCGACAGCTTCTGCGCGGTGTCGTGACCGTCGACGTCGAACGACGGATCGGCTTCGGCATATCCGAGACGCTGGGCCTCCTTCAGGCATTCGGCGAACGACAGGCCTTCCCGCTCCATCCGCGTCAGGATGTAGTTGCAGGTTCCGTTGAGGATGCCGTAGACGCGATTGATCGTGGTGCCCGTCAGTCCTTCCCGCAGCGTCTTGATGACGGGAATGGCGGCGCCGACCGCAGCCTCGTAGTTCAACGCGCCGCCGTGTTGCTCGGCGAGAGCGGCGAGCCGCAGGCCGTGCTTGGCGATCAGCGCCTTGTTGGCCGTCACCACCGGCTTGCCGGATTTCAGGGCTGCCTCGATCGCGGATCGCGCCGGGTCGTCCGAACCGCCCATCAGTTCGACGAAGCAGTCGATGCCGGGATCGTTCGCCAGCGCCAGCGCATCTTTGGCCCACGCAATGCCGCGTAGGTCGAGGTCGCGCTTCTTGACCTTCGAGCGCGCGGCGACGGCGACCACGCGAACGCCGCGACCGCAGCGCGCCGACAGCGCGCGGCCCTGCTGCTCGATGAGACGGACGACCGCGGACCCCACAGTGCCGAGCCCCGCGATGCCCACTTTCAGGGGTGCGACCATGTCAGGAAACCTGCTGGAAAAACCGGTGTTGCAAGGCACGAACCAGCCCAAAAGACCGAAAGGCCTTTCTCTGGACTGGCGCCTATCGCCGGTTGGCGAGAGGAACCACGTTGTGCAACGTTTCGATGCCGCTTTCAAGGAAGTGGCGCACGCCGCGGGCGGCCTGGCGGATTCTCTGCTCGTTTTCCACCATGGCGATGCGGACATAGCCCTCGCCGTGCTCGCCGAAGGCGACGCCGGGAGAGACCACGACCCCGGACTTCTCGACCATCAGGGTGGCGAACTGCATGCTGCCGAGATCGCGGAACTTCTCCGGCAACGGCGCCCATGCGAACATCGAGGCCTGAGGCGGCGGAATCACCCATCCTGCGCGGCCGAAAGATTCCACCAGCGCGTCGCGGCGCTTGCGATAGGTCTCGCGCATCTCGCGGATGCAGGCATCGGGGCCGTTCAGCGCGGCCGTGGCCGCCACCTGCACCGGCGTGAACGCGCCATAATCGAGATAGGATTTGACCCGTGCGAGCGCTGCGATGATGCGTTCGTTGCCGACGGCGAAGCCGATGCGCCAGCCGGCCATCGAGAACGTCTTCGACATCGACGTGAACTCCACGGTTACGTCGATCGCGCCGGGCACCTGCAGCACCGAGGGTGGCGGGTTGTCGTCGAAATAGACTTCGGAATATGCGAGGTCGGACAGGATGAAGATCTCGTGCTTCTTCGCGAATGCCACGAGGTCCTTGTAGAAATCGAGGCTCGCGACCTGCGCCGTCGGGTTCGACGGGTAGCAGACGATCAGCGCGATCGGTTTCGGAATGGAATGGATGATCGCGCGCTCGCAGGCGGCGAAGAAATCCGGCGTCGGCGCTGAAGGCACCGAGCGGATCACGCCGCCCGCCATCAAAAAGCCGAATGCGTGAATCGGGTAGCTCGGGTTCGGGCACAGCACGACATCGCCCGGCGCGGTGATCGCCTGAGCGACGTTGGCAAAGCCTTCCTTGGAGCCGAGCGTGGCCACGATCTGCGTGTCGGGATTGAGTTTGACCCCGAAACGGCGGGCATAGTAGCCGGCTTGCGCCTTGCGCAGGCCGGTAATGCCGCGCGAGGCCGAATAGCGGTCGGTCTTCGGCTTGCCCAGCGTCTCCTTGAGCTTCTTGATGACATGGGGCGGCGTCGGCAGGTCCGGGTTGCCCATGCCGAGGTCGATGATATCGGCTCCGGCGTTCCGTGCGGCCGCCTTGGCGCGGTTGACCTGTTCGAACACGTAAGGCGGCAGACGGCGGATACGATAAAACTCTTCCATGGGTCCTGGCTCCGGGGCCGGATTTGACGAGGCGATCGGCACATTGCCCCGACGAGGTCGGCGGGACTTCATCAAAAAACGTGTGTATTCAAAAGCCTGACATATTCAAACACGATCTCGCCGGCGGTCGATATTTGACGGTTTCGCGCGACCTCGTGCTTGAATACCTCGGGCTTGAATCATGCCAATTTAGCACGGACGCCCCGCTCTGCCAGCAGCACTTCGCGTGTCTTGCGCGGACAAGGACTGCGCGCACGGGCTCATTTGGCGGACGAGGAGGCCTGGGACTGGTGGTCGCGTGCGGCGATCAGTTCCTTTTCGAGCCTGGCCTGTTCGGCGGGATCCATCGCCGTCTCATCTCTCGGCGCGGGAAGGTCATGCACCGCGGGATAGGCCGATACGTCGTGCGCGCGTTCCGGCGCGCCCGACGGGCCGTCGAAAGGCAAATCCGCAATCGACGTCGAGCAGCCGCCGAGCGACAGCGACAACAGCACCAACGTGGCGGCGCCGACCGTCGCGCGGCCCATACGCCTCCGCGCTTGTCGCTTCGATGCCGCCGCCCCAGATAAGCTTAGAACCATTATCGCTCCAGAACATTAAGCTGCTATGGCGCCGCAACAGCGCCACTACAAACCGGCTCATCGGGGCTCATATATGGCCGGATAAAGATGTTTTGTCGCACTGCAACACATGGAAACCGGCAACCCTCCCCAGATTATGCCATGATCGATGCCCGGCAACGTGCGTGACGGAATTTTGAACAAACCCTCTCAGGTGTATGGCCATGAGCGAGTTACCCGTCGGGACCAAGCCCGCGGCCCGGTTCGATCCCGATACCTTCGCGATGAATCTCGCGAATGCGATGGAGAGCGGCGGCAGGGCGCTGGCCGCCTACCTTAAACAGCGTGAAGGTGGCGAGGCGCACGACAACCCGCCGAACGAGTTCGCCGAGTTGATCAAGACCATCAGCACGGTCGCCGAATACTGGCTGTCGGACCAGACCCGCGCGGTCGAATTGCAGACCAATCTCGGCAAGGCCTATCTGGACCTCTGGGGCTACGCGGCGCGTCGCCTCTCCGGCGAGGAGACCGAGCCCGCCATTGAACCGGGGCCCCGCGACAAACGTTTCACCGATCCGGAATGGCGGTCGAACCAGTTCTTCGATTTTGTGATGCAGGCGTATCTGCTGACGACCAAATGGGCGAACGAGCTGGTGCGCGACGCCGACGGCCTCGATCCGCACACCCGCAGGAAGGCCGAGTTCTATGTCGCGCAACTCACCAACGCGATCGCGCCGTCGAATTTCGTGATGACCAATCCGGAGGTGCTGCGCGAAACCTTCGCCCAGAACGCCGGCAATCTCGCGCGCGGCATGAAGATGCTGGTGGAGGACATCGAGGCCGGCAACGGCGTGCTGCGCATCCGCCAGTCCGACTCCGGCAATCTCGCGGTCGGCGTCAACATGGCGACGACGCCCGGAAAGGTGATCTACCAGAACGAGTTGATGCAACTGATCCAGTATTCGCCGGCAACCGAGAACGTGCTGCGCGCGCCGCTGCTGATCGTGCCGCCGTGGATCAACAAGTTCTACATCCTCGATCTCAGGCCGGAGAAATCCTACATCAAGTGGTGCGTCGATCAGGGCATCACGGTGTTTGTGATCTCCTGGGTCAACCCCGACAGTCGGCTCGGGGAAAAGACCTTCGAGGACTACATGAAGGAAGGTCCGCTGGCCGCGATGGACGCGATCGAGAGGGCGACCGGCGAGACCAAGGTGCATACCGCCGGCTATTGCGTCGGCGGCACCCTGCTCGCGACCACGCTGGCGTGGCTTGCGGACAAGCGGCGGGCGCGCGTGACATCGGCGACGTTCTTCGCCGCACAGGTCGATTTCACCCACGCCGGCGATCTGCTGGTCTTCGTGGACGAGGACCAGGTTTCCGCGCTCGAACGCGACATGAAGCAGGTTGGCGTGCTGGAAGGCAGCAAGATGGCGATGGCCTTCAACATGCTGCGCTCAAACGACCTGATCTGGTCCTATGTCGTCAGCAACTATCTCAAGGGCAAGACGCCGCCCGCCTTCGATCTGCTGCACTGGAATTCGGATGCGACGCGGATGCCCGCGGCCAACCATTCCTATTACCTTCGCAACTGCTACCTCGAAAACCGCCTCTCCACCGGCTCGATGGTGCTCGACAACACCCTGCTCGATCTCTCGAAGATCAAGGTGCCGATCTACAATCTCGCCACCCGCGACGATCACATCGCGCCGGCGGAATCGGTGCTGTACGGCTCGCGATTCTTCGGCGGCCCGGTGCGCTACGTGCTGTCCGCATCCGGGCACATCGCCGGCGTGATCAATCCGCCGTCGCTCGGCAAATACCAGTACTGGACCAACGACGCCATCGGCGACACCACGCTTGCCGAGTGGATGAAGGGCGCACAGGAACATAAGGGTTCGTGGTGGCCGGACTGGCAAGCATGGCTGCGAAACATCGACGCCGAGGAAGTCGCGGCCCGCGAGGTCGGCAGCGTCGCGCTGCCGCCGATCGAGGACGCACCAGGCAGCTACGTCCGCGTGCGCGCCTGAGATAACTCCGTCGAACGACCGCGTCGCGCATTGGCGCGATCATGGCGACGGTCTATGCTTCGACCACGCCGTCCCCGCCGGGACGGCATTAGTCGATCTGGACGGAGAGACTCATGACCCGTGAATTGTTCTGGCTGACATGCACGGTTATCCTGACCGGGTTGCTGTGGGTTCCCTACGTGCTCAATCGCGCCCAGGTCCGCGGCCTTGGCGGCGCGATGGCAAATCCTTCGCGCAACGACAAGCCCCATGCCGAATGGGCCAACCGGCTGATGTTCGCGCACGACAATGCGGTCGAAAATCTCGTGATCTTCGCGCCGCTGGTGCTGATCCTCAACGCGATCGACTATTCCAGCAAATGGACGGTGCTCGCCTGCGCGGTCTATTTCTGGGCCCGCCTCGCGCATCTCATCGTCTATACCATGGGCCTGCCGGTATTCCGCACGCTCGCCTTCACCGTCGGCTTCCTCGCGCAGGCCGTGCTGGCGCTGGCAATCTTCAAGGTGTTTTAAGACCCGCTACCCCGACAGGACCCGGAATCGTCCGGCGCTGCGCGACGGCACATCGCACGCAGCCCCGAAGTAGCGAGCGCAATCAGTCCAGCCCCGTATCCGGCAGTCCGAGCATCAGCCGCATGTTCTGCACGGCCGCGCCGGACGCGCCCTTGCCCAGATTGTCGAGCCGCGCGACCAGAACGGCCTGCCGGTGCTTGTCGCTGGCGAAGACATGAAGTTCGAGCCTGTTGCTGCCGTTCAACGCCTCCGGCTCGATCCGTCCGCCCGTCGCGGCGTTGTCCAGCGGCATCACCGAAACATAGGTGCTGCCCGCATAACGCTTCTCCAGCGCCGCATGAAGTGTCGCGCCGTCGGGCTTTCCGGGCAGCGTATCGAGATGCAGCGGTATCGACACCAGCATACCCTGCCGGTAGTCGCCGACCGATGGTGCAAAAATCGGCCGCCGCGTCAGGCTCGCGTACTTCTGCGTTTCCGGCAGATGCTTGTGCTCGAAGCCGAGACCATACAGTTCGAACGCGGGCGCCGTTCCCTTCTCGAAACTCTCGATCATGGACTTGCCGCCGCCGGAATAGCCGCTCACCGCATTGATGGTGACGGGGTAATCCGGCGGGATCAAACCGGCGTCGATCAACGGCCGCAGCAACGCAATTGATCCGGTCGGATAGCAGCCGGGGTTCGCGACCTTGCGCGCCGCCTTGATCGTGTCCGCCTGATCCGGCGTCAGTTCCGGAAAGCCGTAGGTCCAGTCCGGCGCGACACGAAACGCCGTCGAGGCGTCCAGCACTTTCGGCGCGTTCGTACCCATGCCGTCGATCAATGCGACGGTCTCCTTCGCCGCGTCGTCGGGCAGGCAGAGGATCACGAGATCGACCTCCGCCATCAGCGCGCGCTTGGCGGCCGGGTCCTTTCGCTTGTCGTCACCGAGGCTTTTGACAGTGACATCGCCCTGCCGGTCGAGCCGTTGGCGGATTTCGAGGCCGGTGGTTCCCGACGCGCCATCGACGAACACCGTCGGCCTGGCAGCGGTCTTGCCGCTCGAGGCGGGACTTTTCGCCCTGGTGTCTGCGAGAGTCATGACGTCATCCTTGCATCCGCGAGCACGCTCGCGGTCTTTTTTGGACTTGTAACCCAGTTGCGGCGGTTGCGCGACCGCCAGTTGTCCGATCGTCGGCGCAGAGGCCACTCAGACTCAAACCGCGCGCCAGACCCATTCGACGATCCGCGAGATCACGTCGCCGAACATCAGCAGCACGGCCGACCAGATCAGCGCCGAAATCCAGTTGGCGAGCTGAAAACGCCAGTAAGGCATTGCAAAAATTCCAGCGGCGAGCGGCACCGTGGCGCGCAGCGGTCCGAAAAACCGCCCGATGTAAATCGACGGGATGCCCCATCTCTGCACGAAGGCCTGACCGCGCGGCAGCAGGTCGGAGTAGCGCGACAACGGCCACATGTCGGCGACGCGATCCTTGAAGCGGTAGCCGAACCAGTAGGACAGCCAATCGCCGAGCGCCGCGCCGACCGCGCCGGCGATCCAGACCGGCCAGAAGCTGATGCCGCTCACACCGATCAGCGCGCCGATCGCGATCAAGGCGCTCCAGGCCGGGACCAGCAGCGAGATGAAGGCGATCGACTCGCCGAAGGCAAGCAGCAGCACGACCGGGGCGGCCCAGACCTGATGATCGCGCACGAAGTCGACCAGGCCGCGTCCGACCTCTTCCATTCAAAAAGCCTCTTGCCATCTCCGCCCGTGGCGGGGCTATCTGGACCTCCGTCGTGCCAAGACGGTTCGCCGACAGCTAAGCCAGCAGGTGGCGCAACTTCAAGTCACAAAGACGGGTTCATTCGGAAGCCGCAGGTTACGGGCGGCTTATTGCCGTGGGGAAATCAAATGATCGGATCGTTGATGATGCGGGTGAGCGTCGTGATCCTGCTGATCGGAATGGTCGCGGGAATGGTCATGGGAATCCAGCAGAACTTTACGCTGGCTCCTGCCCACGCCCATCTCAATCTCGTCGGGGGCGTTCTGTTGTTCCTGTTCGGCCTTTATTACCGGCTGGTGCCGGCGGCCGGAAACAGCACGCTGGCGCGGATTCAGGGCTGGCTCCATATTCTCGGCGGCCTCTTGTTGCCGGCCGGGGTGGCGCTCACCTTGTTGAACAACGGCGCTTATTTCGCGGCACCCGCGATCGGCTCGGCGATCGTTGTTTTCGCGACGCTATTGTTTGCCGTCGTCCTGTTCCGTGCCGAACGCGCCTGACCCCGCTCTGCCGAGGAGGCTACCGTTCACAATTCCACCCTTGTCCATGGCATAGTCAGCGCAGCCGATTCGCCATGAACCGACGTATGTAATTTTTGAATATTTATGCCCAAACATCTGAAACCAAACGCTAAATCAAAACCGTCCAACGATCTGTTTGCTGCTTCCGAGGCCAAGGGCCGCCCCTCTGCCCGCGCCTCAAGCCGCGCGTCCGGAGCCGAAGCCGATTATACCGCCGCCGACATCGAGGTGTTGGAGGGGCTTGAGCCGGTCCGCCGCCGCCCCGGCATGTACATCGGCGGCACCGACGAGAAGGCGCTGCACCACCTGTTCGCCGAGGTGATCGACAACTCGATGGACGAAGCGCTGGCGGGGCACGCGACTTTCATCGTCGTCGAACTGGCCGCCGACGGCTTCCTCACCGTCACCGATAACGGGCGCGGCATCCCGGTCGATCCGCATCCGAAATTCCCGAAGAAGTCGGCGCTCGAAGTCATCATGTGCACGCTGCATTCGGGCGGCAAGTTCGACTCCAAGGTCTACGAGACCTCGGGCGGCCTGCACGGCGTCGGCGTCTCGGTGGTCAACGCCCTCTCCTCGCGCCTCGAAGTTGAAGTGGCGCGAAGCCAGAACCTCTACAAGATGACCTTCGAGCGCGGCCACCCAAGGGGCAGCCTCGAAGACCTCGGCAGGATCAGTAACCGCCGCGGCACCACCATCCGCTTCAAGCCGGACACCGACATCTTTGGACCCAAGGCCGCGTTCAAACCGCAGCGCCTGTTCAAGATGACGCGCTCGAAAGCGTATCTGTTCGGCGGCGTCGAAATCCGCTGGCGCTGCGCACCGGACCTGCTCAAGGGCCTCGACGACATCCCACCGGAAGCGACCTTCCACTTCCCCGGCGGCCTGAAAGACTATCTCGGCGCCGCGATCCACAAAGACACGCTCGTGCATCCGGACATCTTCTCCGGCAAATCGGGGCGCAACGGCGCGCATGGCGCCTGCGAATGGGCGGTGGCGTGGACGGCGGACGCCGACGGATTCCTGTCGTCCTACTGCAACACGGTGCCGACGCCGGACGGCGGCACCCACGAGTCGGGTCTGCGCAGCGCGCTGCTGCGCGGGCTGAAGGATCACGCCGAACGCGTCGGCCAGGGCAAGCGCGCCGCCTCCATCACGTCCGAGGACCTGATGGTCGGGGCCGCCGCGATGCTCTCGGTGTTCGTGCGCGAGCCCGAATTCCAGGGCCAGACCAAGGACCGCCTCGCCACCTCTGAGGCCTCGCGGATCGTCGAGCAGGCGATCAAGGACCCGTTCGATCACTGGCTGTCCGGCAATCCGGTGCAGGCCAACAAGCTGCTCGATTTCGTGGTCGAGCGCGCCGACGAGCGGCTGCGCCGCCGCGCCGAGAAGGAAACCTCACGCAAGAGCGCGGTGAAGAAGCTGCGCCTGCCCGGCAAGCTCGCCGATTGCACCAACACCGCGACCGACGGCTCCGAACTGTTCATCGTCGAGGGCGACTCGGCCGGCGGCAGCGCCAAGCAGGCGCGCGACCGCAAGACGCAGGCCGTGCTCCCGTTACGCGGCAAAATCCTCAACGTGGCATCGGCGACCAGGGACAAGGTCGTCGCCAACGCCCAGTTGGCCGACCTGATCCAGGCGCTCGGCTGCGGCACCGGCACCAACTATCGCGAGGAGGATCTGCGCTATTCGCGCGTCATCATCATGACCGACGCCGACGTCGACGGCGCTCACATCGCCTCGCTGCTGATTACGTTCTTCTACCGGCAGATGCCGCGCCTGATCGACGAGGGACATCTGTATCTCGCGGTGCCTCCGCTCTATCGCCTCACCCACGGCAGCAAGACGGTCTACGCCCGCGACGACGCCCACAAGGACCAGTTGCTCAAGAGCGAATTCAACGCCAACGCCAAGGTCGATGTCGGCCGCTTCAAGGGCCTCGGCGAGATGATGCCGGCGCAGCTCAAGGAAACCACCATGGACCCGGCGAGGCGCACCATGCTGCGCGTGGTGCTGCTGGCGGACGATCGCGAGGACACCGCCGATTCCGTCGAGCGTCTGATGGGCACCAAAGCGGAGGCGCGCTTCGCCTTCATTACAGACAAGGCCGAATTCGCCAGCGAGGATTTGCTGGACGTGTAAACCACCGCACGGAAGGGGCATCGTTCAGTCATGAAACCAGCTCTTGTTGTCTTCGGCATTCTCGCCCTTTTGATCGGCCTGCTCTGGATTGGCCAAGGCACCGGTTACGTGAACTGGCCGCAATCGAGCTTCATGATCCGCCAGGTGCAATGGGCCTGGTACGGTGCTGGCCTCGCTGCGATCGGCGCCTTGCTGATCGGGCTAAGTCGACGATACTGAGTACGTCAATCAGCAATGGAGCCGCGCCGGCCGCGCGACGCAAGGTTGCGCGACCGGATCAGCGCAGTGCTGTCAGCTTGCCGGCAGCAGCACCTTGTCGATGACGTGGATAACGCCATTCGACTGTTTGACGTCAGGGATAGTCACTGTCGCCACGCCGCCGGTCTCGTCGGTCAGCGTGATCTTGTCGCCCCGCATTTTGGCCTGAAGCGTGCAGCCGCCGACCGTTTTGATCGGATGAGTCCCACCGTCCTTTGCGATCATCTTGGTGAGGGCGCCGGACATCACGTCGGCCGCGACCACATGGCAGGTCAGGATCTTGGTCAGCTTGGCCTTGTTCTCGGGCTTGAGAAGGGTTTCGACCGTGCCGGCCGGGAGCGCCGCGAAAGCCTCGTTGGTGGGCGCGAACACGGTGAACGGCCCCTTGCCCGACAGCGTATCGACGAGGCCGGCGGCCTTCACCGCCGCCACCAGCGTCGTATGGTCTTTCGAGTTCACGGCGTTCTGGACGATGTTTTTGTTGGCATACATCGCGGCCCCGCCCACCATCGGATTCTCGGCGAATGCGACGCCGGTAAATGCGGTGGCAGCAAAGGCGCCTGCTGCAATCATTGACATAATCTTGCGCATATCCTGTAACTCCTTGAGGTTTTCCGGCCCCTTACGAAAGGGACAAGCGGAGCTACGGCAGGCATCCAGGAAAAGTTTCGAAAGAAATCCGGAAAAGATTCGACGGCGGCCTGCCCTCGATTACAGATCACATCGCATGCAGATCGCCGGACGCCACCACCGGTCCGGTCGGCTGGCCTGTCGGCGAGCCGCCTCGCGGCTCGAGGCTAATAGCGAACAGCGCACCGGAACCAATCAGTTCGCGGCGAGCAGGCGCAACAGCAAGGTGAGCATTCGAACCCATCGGGATCACACCGAGCGACACTGGATGATCGCTGCCCTTGATGATCCACAATTCGAAGTCGTGCCCAGTCGACCGATTACCGGCCAAGTGGGAAAGCCGGATTTCGCTGGAACGCGCATCATAAACTGCGAGATAGCGCACGTCAGTTCTATCACCAGCCAGAGAGGCAACCAGACTGATGTCAGATGTCGTGGTCACCGGCGGGAAGAACGGGATGGCTACAGCGAGAAAAAAAGCGGCTATGGCGGCGGCCGCGAGGCCCCGCCAGAAGACAAGGCTTTGCAGGAGACCTGGCTTTTGCATCGCCGGCCTTCCATGGTTGAACAATCGCGCGTCAAGCGCCGTCTTCAGCGATGCGGGCGGCCGGACCTCATCATAGCCTGCGTTGAGTGGCGACAGGCGTCCTTCCCACGCTTCGACCAATCGGGCGAAACTCGGGTCGGTCGTGACGCGCCGTGCCGCCGCCTGCAATTCCTGCGCCGGCAAAACACCCAAAACATACTCGGCGGCGAAATGGTCGTCGCCTTCGTCGTCTGGATTCCTGTCTTCACCCGGTGTCATCGCTCCAGGCATTCCTTCAGCTTCATCAAGCTGCGACGCAGCCACGTCCGCATCGTATTGAGCGGCACGGCGAACCGCTCGGCAAGCTCGGCGTAGCTGTCGCCGTTCAGATAAGCGCCGCGCACCACCGCCGCACGATCGGCTTCAAGTTCTCCGAGACAGGAGACGAGCCGGTCGTGCTCCCCGCCCGTCACGGCCTGCGCTTCAGGGTCGGGCCGCTCGTCAGCAATGTCGATCGCGTGGTCGATCCCGGCCGTCCGTTCGCCGCGGGCACGAATGCGGTCGATCGCATGGTTGCGCGCGACAGCCACCAGCCAAGAGATAGGGCTTAGCTCGGAAACGACAAAACGGTCGGCTTTCATCCATATCTTGACGAATATTTCCTGTAATGCCTCTTCGGCATCGCTCTTGTCGGACAAGACACGCAGGCACACGCCGAAAAGTTTCGCGCTTGTCGCACGATATAGTAGGTCGAATGCCGTCCGGTCCTTCATGGACACGCGGACAATGAGTTTCGTGATATCCTGCGATGCGAGCTGCTGCGGCTTCATTGCTTGAGAAAGCTAACGTTTCCATCAGGCATTGCAATGGTCGGCGGCTCTGCTTGAGCATGTGATTTTCTGCCTGAAGAAACTCCGGGACTCCATACTAGTCCCCGGCTTGCGGCGAATGCACATGCTCCGGCCGCACGCCGATGGCGATGAAGCGCGCTGTCAGGCCCTGTAACCACGGCACCGCGTTGACGACGCGCGCAAACAGCGGCGGCTTGAACTGGCCGCCGCCGGGCTTCAGTGCCGCACGGACAATATTATTCTGGACGATCACCTGCATGGCTTGCGTCATCCGCATCGGAAATTCGCGACGGCGCTGAACCTCAGTGAGGTCGTCCTCGCTCACGGCACCGCGCGCAAGCTTCGCCGCTAAAATATTGGCGGCCGCCACGGCGTCCTGCACCGCGATGTTGACCCCGACGCCGCCGACCGGCGACATCGCGTGCGCGGCGTCCCCGATGCAGAGCAATCCCGGTCGCGTCCATCGTTTAAGACGGTTGACGGCGACGGTGAGCAGCTTGACGTCGTCCCAGCTTTTGACATCCGCGATGCCCGACTTCAGGATCGGCGCAAGCGAGACGACGTCAGAGCGGAATGATTCAAGGCCTTTCGCCTTGACCGCATCGTACTCTCCTTTGGTGATGACATAGGCACACTGCCAGTAGGTGCCGCGATCGAGTGTCACCATCATCTGTCCCGCCTCGATGCGTGCGAGAATGCTCTCCGTTTCGGCGGTTTTTCCGGCGCGAAACCATAGCACGTCCATCGGCGCGCCGATCTCCTCGATCTCGAGGCCCGCGCTCGGCCGCACCACGGAATGGCGGCCGTCGCACGCGACGGTCAGGTCGGCCCGGATCTCGATCGGACCTTCGGCGTCCGTTGCGTGGACGCCGATTACCTTGTCGCCATCAAGAATAAGCCCCTTTGCCTCGGTGCTCATCATCACCTTCAGGCTTGGCAAACGACGCCCCTTGTCGCGCAGGAAATTCAGAAAATCCCACTGCGGCATGAAGGCGATAAACGGATATTTGGCGCCGGTACGGCTGATGTCGGCTATCTGCAGTAGCGTCTTTCCGAAATAGCCTTTGAGCTTTTGCAATTTGTCGTGCGGGACTTTCAGGAAGTCTTCGATCAGGCCGAGTTCGTCCATCACCTGCAAGGTCGAGGGATGCACGGTGTCGCCGCGGAAATCGCGAAAGAAATCGGCGTGCTTTTCGAGCACGATGGCATCGACGCCGGCGCGCCCGAGCAGGTAGCCGAGCATCATGCCGGCGGGTCCGCCGCCGACGATGCAGCAGCGCGTGGACAGTGCGCGGTGTTCGCGCGGCCGGCCTGCGTCCATGATCTCACTCTTGTTTTATTTCAACATCGGAGTTTGCACCGGGATTGAAGCGCGAATTTGATGTGACGACAACACCTCACCTCGTCGTCCCGGCGAACACCGGGACCTATCGGGCACACTGGTGGACGTTTGCTGTAATAGAGAGCGCTGGGGTTATGGGTCCCGGCGCTCGCCGGGACGACGCAACCTGGCTAACGCCGGAAGCTCTCGATCTCCGATACGCCGCCGGCGCGATAGGTCGACCCGACCGATACGCTTTTGGTTTCTGACGACAATTTAAGATATGCCACCGATTCCGGCAAAAACGTCATGATTTTTCGGCATTCTTGCCGTTTCTCAATTGACTTTATGCATTTCGTCCCTATGTTTCACCCTAGCGCGGCCCGTGCTTCAAGCGCGATTCTACGGTGAGCCGCCCGTCAGCGTTAGTCAGAGCCCCCTTCGCCTTTAAAAGCACGCCGTTAAGGGGTCGAGCGCGACAGCTTTTTACCTTCGATTCCGAACGGCGGTTTCGGCGAGCGGCCTGAATACGAGGTTCGCCTGCGTGGACGCGGGTGATGAGTGAACCTGGTATTCGAGAGGACGCTCGAAAAAAGAAGAATGCTGGTGCGGTTTGATTCAGGAGTTCTCTTGATGAATCTGCCGCACTTCTGAAGAGAACTTCTGAACACCGCAACTAGAGGCTCGATGTCTTTTTCCCATCTCGGTTTGTCCGACAAGGTGCTCGCCGCTGTTGCAGCGGCAGGTTATACTACTCCGACCCCCATTCAGGATCAGGCTATCCCCCACGTTCTGGCGCGCCGCGACGTTCTCGGCATCGCCCAGACCGGCACGGGCAAAACCGCTGCCTTCGTCCTGCCCATGCTCACGATGCTGGAGAAGGGCCGCGCCCGGGCGCGAATGCCCCGCACGCTGATCCTCGAACCGACACGCGAACTCGCAGCCCAGGTCAAGGAAAGTTTCGACAAATACGGCGTGGGCCAGAAACTCAACGTGGCGCTTCTGATCGGCGGCGTCTCGTTCGGCGACCAGGACATGAAGCTGACGCGCGGCGTCGATGTTCTGATCGCGACCCCGGGCCGCCTGCTCGACCACACCGAACGGGGCGGCCTGCTGCTCACCGGTGTGGAACTGCTGGTGATCGACGAAGCCGACCGTATGCTGGACATGGGATTTATTCCCGACATCGAACGCGTCTGCAAACTGGTGCCGTTCACGCGGCAAACCCTGTTTTTCACGGCGACGATGCCGAACGAAATCCGGCGCGTCACCGATGCCTTCCTGCACAATCCGGAAAAGATCGAGGTCTCGAGACCCGCAACCACCGCGGCGACGGTGACGCAATCGCAGGTCAGTTGCGGCCGCGAGGCGCACGAGAAGCGTGAGCTGCTGCGCCGCCTGCTGCGCGACGCCAAGGATCTCAAGAACGCAATCATCTTCTGCAACCGCAAGCGCGACGTCGCCATCGTCTATAAATCGCTCCAGAAGCACGGCTTCAGCGTCGGCGCCCTGCACGGCGATATGGACCAGTCGGCGCGAACCGCCTCGCTGGATCAATTCCGCAAGGGCGAGCTGCCGCTGCTGGTCGCCTCCGACGTAGCCGCGCGCGGCCTCGACATTCCCGAAGTCAGTCACGTCCTCAACTTCGACGTGCCACACCATCCCGACGACTATGTCCATCGCATCGGCCGCACCGGCCGCGCCGGCCGCGCCGGCACCGCGATCACGATCGTCTGTCCCGCCGATTTCAAATCGGTCGCAGCGATCGAGAAGCTGACCGGTCAGGCGATTCCAAAGGCCGACCTTCCCGGCTATGACGCTCACGCGCACGAAGCCGATGCAGCCGCCGGCGCCGATGCGGCACCCGCAGGCCGGCCGGCGCGATCCCGCCACGCACGCGACAAGGGCGGTGAGGCCCACGCACGCGGCGGCAAACGCGAGACCCGCAAACCGCGCCGCGAGCCACGGCGCTCCGGCAGCGACCACCAGAGGCACGAGGCTCCCGCTGCGGCGGCCGCCGCATCCATGGCCGCGCCGCAGCCGCCGTCGATCGGGCGCGCGCCCTCGCCACGCCACGAGGCTGTCTCCGAGCCGGGAGACCATTCTCACCTGCCGGCGTTTCTGCTTCGTCCGATTCGCGCCCGCGGCTGACCGTTGCCGTCGGCGCGGCCTCCGGCGGGTCCTCCACCGGTCCTTCGATTCTAACACTCGCAAGGATCGGACCGCTAATTTGTTTTGACGCATTTTTTTGGCGCGAACCGGTACCCATCCTCGGCTCAAGCCCGAGACCATGCTTCGCTCGAAAACGCTATAGCTGCCCGACTCGGTGAAACACCGTTTACCGCGCGTAAACCCTCTGCCGCTAACCTTCGCCCATACTCTACGTTGATATTATGCCGGTTGGGGCGACGATTTGCACAAATCGTCGGCGGGGCGCAAAGTGGTTGAACTGGACGAACATGAACGCACAATGGCGTTCGCGGAGGTGGCGCTCGGCCAGATCCGATCGCTGCGGCAGGCCGCGATCCCGCGCAACTACGAAATCTGGTACGTCTACGCCGCCGGATACAACTGCTCCCTCAACAAGGTCATCAACGAGACCCTGGCGCGCAACGGCAAGCTGACCGAATCCGATCTCGAACAGATCTACGAAACCTACCTCTCCCCGATCAGGACCACCGAACGCATCGACAAGCTCGGCGCACGCGTCATCAACGAGATCGACGACGTGATGGCCCTCATCACCGACGCGCTCGGCTTGACGGCCGGTTTCGGCGACAGCCTGAAGGGAGCGGCCGCGAAGCTCGGCGCCGCCGATAACCGCGAGCAGGTCAAGGCGGTCGTCGAGGCGCTGATGAAATCGACCCGCGAGATGCAGGAAACCAACAAGGCGCTGGAGGATCGGCTGGAGATCTCGAAGGTCGAGATCAACAATCTGCAGCATAGCCTTGAGGCCATCAGGGCCGAGAGCATGACCGATCCCCTCACCGGCATCGGCAACCGCAAATATTTCGACCGCGCCATCGAGGATGCCGTGGCGCTGGCGATCGGCGAAGGCGGGCCGCTGTCGCTTCTGATGTTCGACATCGACCACTTCAAGTCGTTCAACGACAACTACGGCCACCTGACCGGCGATCAGGTGCTGCGGCTGGTGGCGATGTCGCTGAAGCAGACCATCAAGGGCCAGGACATCACCGCACGCTACGGCGGCGAGGAATTCGCGGTCGTGCTGCCAGATACCGCGCTAAGCCAGGCACTGACGGTCGCCGACCACATCCGTCGCGCCGTGATGGCCAAGGAATTGAAGAAAAAATCGACCGGTGAAATCCTCGGCCGCGTAACGATCTCGGTCGGCGTGTCGCTGCTTCACCGCGGCGACACCCCGGACTCGCTGATCGAGCGCGCCGATGCCTGCCTCTACGCCGCCAAGCGCAACGGCCGCAATCGTGTCATTTGCGAAACCGATCCGGAATACTCCGCCGACATCCAGATTCGCGTGGCCTGACGCTGTCGTCTTGCTTTGGCAATGCGGTTGAAGGCTTTGGCGACAATTCGCGGACGAGGTTATGGGTCCCCGCTTGCTCGGAGACGACCAACTCAGCCGTCGATCTTGGCGGGCGTGAGTTGCACGGATTCGCCGCACCCGCAGGCCGAAACCTGGTTCGGGTTATTGAAGATGAACTGGGCCTGCATTTTTTCGGCCTTGTAGTCCATCTCGGTGCCGAGCAGGTACAGCACGGCCTTGGGATCGACCAGAACCTTGACGCCCTTGTCCTCGACCACTTCGTCCGTAGACTTGATGTCGTGGGCGTATTCCACCGTGTAGGATTGGCCGGCGCAGCCGCCTTTCTTGATGCCGACCCGCAGGCCGACGATCTCCGAGTCAGCGCGCGCCGCGAGTTCCTTGACCCGTGCCGCCGCCGCGTCAGTAAGTCGCATGACCTGCGGACGAGGTCGCGGCTTCGGCGTGGCTGGTGTGTTTGGCGTCATCTCTGTCATCTGGTCAATCCTGGCGGCAAATCAAGCCCGATCATAGCATGGGCTGGGCGTAAAAACGTCACCACATATTCAGGACGAGGCGGGCCTCATCGGTCATCCGGTCGGGCATCCACGGCGGTTCCCAGACGATGTTGACATTGACCACCCCGACGCCGGGAACGCTCGCGACCGCGTTTTCAACCATAGTCGGCAACTCGGCCGCCGACGGGCAATTCGGCGTTGTCAACGTCATCTCGACGTCGACGGCGCGGTCGTCCTTGATGTCGACCTTGTAGATCAGGCCGAGTTCATAAATATCCGCCGGAATTTCCGGGTCGAACACGGTTTTCAGCGCGGCCACGATCCCCGTGCCCACGCGCTCGGTTTCCTCCGGCGCCAGCGCCGAACTGGTCTGCACGTGGCAGGCCTTGTTTACGACAGGTTTGGCTTCGGCGGTCTCGCTCATGAGAACAACTCCCGTGCCTTGATTAGCGCCTGCGCCAGATGATCGACTTCCTCGCGCGTATTATACATGCCGAACGAGGCCCGGCAGGTCGCCGTGAGGTTGAACCGCTCTAAAAGCGGCATCACGCAATGGGTCCCGGCGCGGACCGCGATGCCGGCGCGGTCGATCACGGTCGCGACATCATGGGGATGCGCACCCTTCATTTCGAACGATATCACCGGTCCCTTGTCGCGGGCGGTGCCGATGATACGCAGCGAGTTGATCTCGCGCAGCCGCCCATCGGCATAGGCCAGGAGATCGTGCTCGTGCGCGGCGATCCGCGCTTTGCCGATCGAGTTGACATAATCGATCGCGGCGCCAAGCCCGATCGACTCGACGATCGCAGGTGTGCCGGCCTCGAACTTGTGCGGCGGATCGCCATAGGTGACCCAGTCCTGCGCGACCTCACGGATCATCTCGCCGCCGCCGTTATACGGCCGCATCGATTCCAGCAGCGCATGCTTCGCATACAGCACGCCGATCCCGGTCGGACCGTAAAGCTTGTGGCCGGTGAAAACGTAGAAGTCGCAATCGATGTCCTGCACGTCGGCGGTGAGATGCACCGCCGCCTGGCTGCCGTCGACCAGAACCGGAATGCCGCGCGCATGAGCAAGCTTCACCACGTCCTTGACCGGAACGATGGTGCCGAGCGCGTTCGACATCTGCGTGATCGCCACGAGCTTCGTCTTCGGCGTCAGCAGCTTCTCGAACTCGTCGATCAGGAAATTGCCGTCGTCGTCGACCGGCGCCCACTTGATGACCGCGCCGTGCCGTTCGCGCAGGAAATGCCAGGGCACGATGTTGGAGTGATGCTCCATGATCGAGAGCACGATCTCGTCGCCGGCCTTGATGTTCGGCTCGCCCCAGGACGACGCCACCAGGTTGATCGCCTCGGTGGCGTTGCGGGTGAAGATGATCTCCTCGGTCCGCTTCGCGTTGAGGAATTGCGCGACCCTGGCGCGGCCGCCTTCATAGGCTTCGGTCGCGGCGTTGGCGAGGTAGTGCAGCCCGCGATGGACGTTGGCGTATTCGGATCGGTAGGCCTCCGCCATGCGGTCGAGCACGGCATTCGGCTTCTGCGCCGAGGCGGCGTTGTCGAGATAGACAAGCGGCTTGCCGTAGATCTTCATCGCCAGCGCCGGAAAATCTTCCCGCACCCGCATCACGTCATAGGAACCGTTGGCGACCGCCGGATGGGTCATGTCACTCCACTTCCATATCTACCGTCAAGAATCAGACCCTGGACCTCTCCCGTGTGAAGGGTCATTCTGACCGTCCGTTCACCCTCTTTCCGCAAGCCATCGCTCGGCGGCCCCGATGACGACATCGCGCAAGCCGTCGTCGGCGATGGATTCGATCGCCTCGCCGACGAACGCCTGAATCAGGAGCGCCTGCGCCTCCTTTTCCGAAAGACCTCGCGCGCGCAGATAGAACAGCAGGCTGTCGTCGAGCGCGCCGATCGTCGCCCCATGACCGCAGGTGACGTCATCGGCGAAAATCTCAAGCTCGGGCTTGCTATCGGCTTCCGCACCGTCGGACAGCAGCAATGCCCGCGTCATCATCTTGCCGTCGGTCTTCTGCGCGTCGGGCCGAACGATGATCTTGCCCTGGAAGACGGAATGCGCGCGATCGTCCACCACCGCGCGGAAAACCTCCCGGCTGGTGCAGTGCGGCACGGCGTGATCGACCACGAGTGTCATGTCCGCATGCTGGGTATCCTTAAGCAGGCTGACGCCATTGATGAAGACATCGCTGCCCTCGCCTTCGAGCGTTGCGAACACCTGATAGCGGCTGACGCGGCCGCCGTTCGTCAGGTTGAAGAGATTCAGTTTCGCCCCGCCGCCGACCGTGACGATCGCGGACGAGATATTCGCGGCATCGCCGGCATCGGCCGTGAGACGGATATGCGCAAGGTCCGCCCCGTCTCCGATGGCCACGATGAGCGCGTCATGGGTCTGATAGGATTTCGCGTCATCGGCAGCGACAAAACTCTCGATCAGCGTGGCGCGCGCCGCCTTGCCGATCGTCAGGCGGGAGCGCGTGAACGCCGACGCCGACGAAACGGTCGTCACATGAATCACGTGGATCGGCTTCGCCAGCGAAATCCGGTCGCCGACTTCGATGACGACGCCATCGGTCGTCATCGCCGCGTTAAGCGACACCATGACATCCGTTGTCGCCGAGGTCGTGAGCAGATCGGCCGATTGATCGCTCCCCGCACCCAGCACATCGTGAAACGACCTGGCGCGGAGTCCGTCCTCCAGCCCGCCGACATCCGACAGTTGCGGCACGAACACGCCATCGACCAGTACGAACCTGTAGGCATCTCCGAGGGATTGGGCTTTCAGAATCTCGCCGGCCTTCGCAAGCGCCGCCTGATCCGGCGCAGCCGCCAGCGGCAATACCTCGCGCATCAGCACGCGCAGATCGGTATATTTCCAGTCCTCAACCCGCCGGTGCGGCAGACCAAGACTTTCATAGGCCTTGAACGCCTTCTGGCGCGCGGCAGCTACTTTCCCGGCACCGGGCAAGCGCGAGCATGCGACGGCGAAAGCCTCGCTCGCCGCGCTTCCGGTGTCAGTCTTTGCCAATGCAACATCCATCATCAAATCCGTTCAGATCGTATTTTCCGGCATGATCTCATCCGAAAACCGGAAGGCCGCTTCCGGGTCAGGCTTCCTCGAACTGCGCGTATCCGGACGCCTCAAGCTCCAGCGCCAGATCCTTGTCTCCGCTTTTCACGACCCGGCCTTTCGACATCACGTGCACGAAATCAGGCACGATGTAATTGAGCAGCCGCTGATAGTGCGTGATGACGACCATGGCGCGATCCTTCGAGCGCAACGCATTGACGCCATCGGCTGCAACGCGCAGCGCATCGATGTCCAGACCGGAATCCATTTCGTCGAGGATGCACAGGCTCGGCTCGAACAGCCCCATTTGCAGCACCTCGTTGCGCTTCTTCTCGCCGCCGGAAAAGCCGACATTGATGCCACGGCGCAGCATGTCCTGCGGAATGTTCAGCGAGGCCGCGACCTCACGGACTTTCTTCAGGAAATTCGGCGTCGAATATTCGCTCTCGCCGCGCGCCTTGCGCTGCGCGTTCAGCGCGGTCCGCAAGAACGTCATGGTGGCGACACCAGGAATTTCCACCGGATACTGGAAGGCAAGGAACACGCCCTTTGCGGCGCGTTGGTCTGGCGCCATCGCCAGCAGGTCCTCGCCTTCGAGCAGGACTTCGCCGTCGGTGACCTCATAGCCCGGCTTACCGGCGATCACATGGCTCAGCGTCGATTTGCCGGAGCCGTTCGGGCCCATGATGGCATGGACTTCGCCCTTGTTGACGGTCAGTGACAGGCCGTGAAGAATCTCACGCTCCTCGACACGGACGTGCAGGTCTTTGACTTCAAGCAATGGCATCGTACATCCTTACGCTATCGTTACGTCATTGCGAGAGGCGCGCTCGTGCGACGAAGCAATCCGGCGTTTCCAACCATCGGTGGATTGCTTCGCCCGGCGCAAACCGGCAAGAACCGGTTTTGTCGCGAACTCGCAGTGACGGGGGCTAACCCACACTTCCTTCCAGCGAGATCGAGATCAGCTTCTGGGCCTCGACCGCGAACTCCATCGGCAACTGCTGCAGCACGTCTCTCACGAAGCCGTTGACGACCAGGCCGACGGCCTCTTCCTGCGACAGTCCGCGCTGCACGCAATAGAACAGCACGTCTTCCGAGATCTTCGATGTGGTCGCCTCGTGTTCGAACAGCGCCGAGGTGTTCTTCGCCTCGATGTACGGCACAGTGTGCGCGCCGCACTGGCCGCCGATCAGAAGCGAGTCGCACGCGGTGAAGTTGCGCGCATTGGACGCCTTGCGGTGGGCGGTGACGAGGCCGCGATAGGTGTTCTGCGACTTGCCCGCCGCGATGCCCTTGGAGATGATCCGGCTCGTGGTGTTCTTGCCGAGATGCAGCATCTTGGTGCCGCTGTCGACCTGCTGGTAGCCGTTGGAGATGGCGATCGAGTAGAACTCGCCGCGCGAATCGTCGCCGCGCAGGATGCAACTCGGATATTTCCAGGTGATGGCGGAACCGGTCTCGACCTGGGTCCACGAAATCTTCGAACGCGCGCCACGACAATCGCCACGCTTGGTGACGAAATTGAAGATGCCGCCCTTGCCATCGGAATTGCCGGGGTACCAATTCTGCACCGTCGAATACTTGATCTCGGCGTCGTCGAGCGTGACGAGTTCGACGACCGCGGCGTGCAACTGATTCTCGTCGCGCTGCGGAGCGGTGCAGCCCTCGAGATAGCTGACATAAGCGCCCTTGTCGGCGATGATGAGCGTGCGCTCGAACTGGCCGGTGTTGCGCTCGTTGATGCGGAAGTACGTCGACAGCTCCATCGGACAACGAACACCCGGTGGCACATAGACGAACGAGCCGTCGGAAAACACCGCGGAGTTCAGCGTCGCGAAGAAATTGTCGGAGGTCGGCACCACGCTGCCGAGATACTGTTTCACCAGCTCCGGATGCTGCTGGATGGCGTGCGAGATCGGCATGAAGATCACGCCGGCCCTCTTCAGCTCCTCCTGAAACGTGGTCGCCACGGATACCGAGTCGAACACGGCATCGACGGCGATTTTCCGTTCGCCCTCGGGGCGAACGACGCCTTCGAGCACCTCGACCTCGCGCAAGGGAATGCCGAGCTTCTCGTAGGTCTTCAGGATTTCGGGGTCGATCTCGTCCAGCGAGGCGACCTCCTTCTTCGCCTTCGGCGCGGAGTAATAATAAAGATCCTGGTAGTCGATCTTTGGATAGTTCACCCGCGCCCAGCTCGGCTCCTGCATGGTCAGCCAGCGGCGGTAGGCCTCAAGCCTCCACTCCAGCATCCAGGCCGGTTCGTTTTTCTTTGCGGAAATAAACCGGACGGTGTCTTCGGAAAGCCCCTTGGGAGCCTTCTCCGACTCGATGAGAGTCTCGAACCCATACCGGTATTGATCGACGTCGATCTGGCGAACCCGATCGACCGTCTCTTGTACGGCTGCCATTTTCTACCTCCGCTCGCGGTTTCAAGGACCACGGTGGATTTGAAGTCTCTAGTGTTTGTCCCGTTCTAAAGACGAAATCGTCTTAGAACCGTTCAAGCACTGTTTCGTCCCTCCTTAGTAATGCACTCGAGAGCTTTCGCCAAGCCTTAATAGCCCGATCGACATCCGCGTCCTTGGTCTCCCAGCCCAGCGAAAATCGTATTGCACTTTTGGTCATGTCCGAACCGTACCCCATCGCCTCCAGCACATGCGATGGTTGCACCTTTCCCGAGGAACACGCGGAACCCGAAGATACCGCGACCCCTTCAAGGTCGAATCCAACGACAGCGGTCTCGGCCTTCAACCCGGCAACCCCGAAAAGCGTCGTATTCGGCAGGCGCAAGACGTCCTGCGAAAAAATCACGCTGCCTCGGGTTTGCCTCAAGCCTTCCTCAAGCCGGTTTCGCAAGGTTTCGACGCTGGCCATGTCATCGTTGCCGGCCGCTACCGCAGCCTTCACTGCAGCTCCAAAGCCAGCAATGGCGGGCACATTCTCGGTGCCGGCGCGGCGACCCCGCTCCTGACCGCCTCCCCGTATCAACGCACTCGGGCCGATCTGGTTCGACGCGAGAATCAATGCGCCCGTCCCTTTCGGGCCGCCGATCTTGTGTGCTGAAACCGATAGAAAATCGGCATTTAACTTGATGATATCAAAAGATATTTTTCCAAGAGCCTGGACCGCGTCGACGTGCAGCAGACCGCCAGCCTCGTGGACCAGATCGGCCACTTCCGCGACCGGCTGAATGGCGCCGGTTTCGTTGTTGGCGAGCATGACCGACACCAACGTCGGTGGCCCTCCTGCAAGCATCGTTCGCAAGGCGTCGAGGTCCACCAGGCCGGAGCGATGCACCGGCAGGCGCGCGATCAGATCCGGCGTGAACTGCCCGCCGGCCAGCACCGAGGCATGTTCGATGGATGAAACAACAAGCCGATCAATGGCTTGATGCGACTTCCCGTGAACCCCGGGGGTCAGCGCCAGGGCGTTGGCTTCAGTTCCGCCGGATGTAAAGACAACGTTGCGAGGCTCGCCGCCGACAGCCGTCGCCACCGCGGCCCGCGCATCCTCCACCAGCCCCCGCGCTCGCCGGCCCTCGGCATGAATGGATGAGGGGTTGCCGACGACGTCCCATGCGGCGGCCATCGCCTCCCGCGCCTCGCGGCGTAGCGGCGTGGTCGCATTCCAGTCGAGATAAATCCGTTCCTGCATCATATTGTAACTATACGATATTCACGGCGGACGTAGACACAGTCGCGCAAGATGCTTGCTTTTCGCCCCTTGCCCTATGTTAGAACGCAGCGGTCATTGACCGGCACCACCCCTGTACCGCCGTGCGGTGCCTGATCGCCCTTTGTCCTCAGGTTGCGAACAGAATACCCGTCCTGAGCGGCCGATTTGCCAAGGATTCCAATGCCTGAAGTCATTTTTACCGGTCCCGCCGGCCGTCTCGAAGGTCGTTATCACCCGGCGAAGCAGAAAAATGCGCCGATCGCGATGGTCCTGCATCCGCATCCGCAGTTTCGCGGCAGCATGAACCATCCGATCGTCTATCAGGTCTACTACGCTTTCGTGGCGCGCGGCTTTTCGGTATTGCGCTTCAATTTCCGCGGCGTCGGCCGCAGCCAGGGCTCGTTCGACCACGGCACCGGTGAATTGTCGGACGCGGCAGCCGCGCTCGACTGGGCGCAGACCATCAATCCGGAGGCGCGCGCCTGCTGGGTGGCCGGGTTTTCCTTTGGCGCCTGGATCGGCATGCAGTTGCTGATGCGCCGGCCCGAAGTGGAGGGCTTCATTTCGATCGCGCCGGAGCCGAACCGCTATGATTTCTCGTTCCTGGCGCCATGCCCGTCGTCGGGCCTGATCGTTCATGGTGAAAAGGATATCGTCGCGCCCGCCAAGGATGTCACGACGCTGGTGGAAAAGCTGAAGACCCAGAAGGGCATCGTCATCGATCAACACACCATTCCGGGCGCCAACCATTTCTTCGAAGACAGGATGGAGCCGTTGATGGAAACGGTGACCGACTATCTCGATATGAGGCTCGCCAACATCCGCTGACCGCCAATCGCGCTCTAGTACCCGGAATCATAGCTGAGTGATACGGCGGCCTTGGAAGCGACGTTGACGGACCTTTTTCTTGGTCCAGACGAAGGGCTCGGCTTTGTCGTTGTACGCGTTGACGTAGGCATCGATGTGCTCCTGAAGCTGCTTGAGGCTTGTGAAGGAGGCTCCGCTAAGCGACTGGCCCTGTAATATCGAGAACCATACCTCGACCTGATTGAGCCAGGACGCGCTTGTCGGCGTAAAATGAAATTGCACGTTGGGGTGGGTCTTGAGCCAGTGCTCGTTTTTCTTGTGGGTGTTGAGGTTGTCGAGGATGACGTGAAGCTTTCGGTCCGGAAAGGCTGCGGTGACGCTGTTCATGAAGTCAAGAAACTCGACGCGGCGACGGCGTTTTGAATGAGCCGCGATGATCTTTCCGGTGGCAACTTCGAGGGCCGCAAACAATGTTGTAGTGCCATGCCGCTTGTAATCGTGGCTCTGGCCGGTTCAGATAACCCTGCGCTCGCTCCAATGCCTGGATCGAAGGCTTCTCGTCCACGCATAGCACGATGGCCTTTGCGGGCGGGGCGACGTAAAGGCCAACAACATCGGCGGCTTTGGCCGTAAAGTTCGGGTCGTTGCTCTCACACCAGGACTTGCGAGCCGCGAGATCAATCTTGTGGCTGCGCAGGAACCGCCAGACATATTGGACGTCAACATCGCCCAGCGCCCCGGCCAGCAGAGGGCCGGTCCAGCGCGCAAACCCTTGCGGCGGCGGCTTGTCCAGCAGCTTCAGAATCCGCTTGTCGGTAGCCTTCGTATAGATCGGCTGCTTGCCGGGTCGCGGCTTGTCTTGCAGCCCTTCAAGGCCATGATTGGCATAGCGGTGCCGCCAAAGGCTGACAATCCGCGGCTGGACCCCGACTTCTTTGGCGATCGAGCGGGTGCTGCGCCCGTCCGCCGCCAACAGAACTATCCGCGCTCGCTTCAAATCGCGCTGCAACGTCACCGGTGAGCGACAACATGCCTCAAGCATATTGCGATCTTTCCTCGAAAGGCGAACTTCTCTTGCTTCGGGGATCATCCCGATCTTGATGATGTGGACGCCCCCGCACCCGCGGCAACCTCTATGGTGTTGACCGGACACCGAAGCAGGAAGAGGAGCGTTTACGATGACGATTACGACGATTGGGCTGGATTTGGCGAAGAGCGTGTTTCAAGCGCACGGCGTTGATGAGAGCGGCGCGACGATTTTGGTGAAGCGTCTGCACCGCAAACAGATGCTGCTGTTCTTCTCGAAACTTCCGCCCTGTCTTATAGGAGTGGAGGCGTGCGGAACGGCGCATTACTGGGCGCGCACCCTCACCACCATAGGGCACGAGGTTCGGCTCATTCCACCGTCTTACGTGAAGGCCTACGTCAAGCGCGGCAAGAGCGATGCACTCGATGCCGAAGCGATCTGCGAAGCCGTACAGCGCCCGACGATGCGGTTTGTGCCGGTAAAAACGGTCAAGCAGCAGAGCGTTCTCATGACCCATCGCGCCAGAGCCTTGCTGGTGCGCCAACGCACCATGATCGCCAATGCCTTGCGCGCGCATCTGGCCGAACTCGGCCTTGTCGCAAATCCCGGCATCGCCAATCTGGCGAAGCTGGCTGAACAGGCACTGTCCGACGAAAACACTTTGCCAGCTTATGCTCGCACTTCTTTGGGGATTCTTGTCCGCCACATCATGGTGCTCAACGATGAGATCGCGGTGCTGGATCAGCAACTCATGGCCTGGCACGCCGAGAGCGAGACCAGTCGCCGACTCGCCGGGATCCCCGGCCTCGGCGTGATCACGGCCACGGCTCTTGCTGCCACCGTCACCGATCCCGATCAGTTTCGCTCGGGCAGACAGTTCGCCGCCTGGCTCGGTCTAACGCCGCAGCAGCATTCCACCGGCGGCAAGACCCGGCTCGGCGGTATCTCCAAGCAGGGAGACCGATACTTGCGCCGCTTGCTCGTCGTCGGCGCCACCGCCGTGATCCGCCACACAAAGGACAAGCCAACGCCCATGGCTAATTGGATCAGAAAGCTCATGGAGAAGAAGCCGTTCAGGCTCGTCTCCGTTGCGCTGGCCAATAAGCTCGCCCGGATCGCATGGGTCGTGCTGACGCGAAAGGAAGCCTATCGGCCCTATGAACTGACAGCCTGAGCACAGGCCCCAGGCAACCCTAATTGGTAACGGCAGTCGATGATGTGTAACGATCGAGCCAATGGTGAGACCAACCCGTGTGATTCAATGCGCTTCATAAGCGCGGCATCTTGATAAGGGACCTCACCGGCGGATTTCCATCAAGGCCAGCGGCAATCACAGCGCCGCATAAACAGGCCGGACATATGAAAGCAACCGATCACACCCATCCCGACAAAAAGCCCTTGCCATAGGGGGCGTCCACATATGAATCACGACTCACCTTCTAAGAAAAGGAGGTACTAGGGTCGCGCGATCGTTCCGCCGGTCATTGGCATGGGCACGCCGGTGGTCGCGGGATAGCTTAACGGCAAGCCTTTCAAGCCTCGTGCCGCGAGATACCCGAAGGCTTGCGCCTCCATGGCGTCGGCCGACCAGCCCAGCACATCGGCCGGCTCGACCGTAGCCGGAGCAAACCTCTCCTGCAGCATCCCGAGCATGGTCCGATTGCGGGCTCCCCCGCCAGCCACGATCCAGCTCGTCGGCGGTTTGGGCAATAGCGGAACGATCCGCGCGATGGCCGCCGCGGTGAAGGCCGTCAGGGTTGCCGCGCCATCGGCCGGCGCCATGTCGTGCAGCGCGAGCGAGGCGAAATCGTTGCGGTCGAGAGATTTGGGTGGCGGCAGCGCGAAGAACGGGTGTTGCAAGGCGCGTGCGATCCAGTCAGCATCGGGACGGCCCTGCGCCGCCAACCGGCCCTCGCGGTCGAACGGCTGACCCATTATGCGGAGCATGAAATCATCGAGCAGCGCATTGCCGGGTCCTGTGTCGCAGGCGATCAGCGTGTCAGTACCGTCGATATAGGTGATGTTGGAGACGCCGCCGATATTGACCACGCAAATCGGTCCCTCGCGGCCGAGCGACTGCGCCAGTGCGCGATGATAGACGGGGACGAACGGAGCGCCCTGCCCGCCGGCGGCCACGTCGGCCGCGCGGAAATCATGCATCACCGGAACGTGGATCGCTTTCGCCAACGCCGCCGCATCGCCGATTTGCACGGTCAACCGCTGCGCCGGCCGATGCAGGATGGTCTGACCATGAAAGCCGACGATATCGATCGTCTCGCGAGTGATGCTGTTTTGCGCGGTGAACGCCGCAACGGCTTCGGCGTGCGCCATGGTCACGGCGCGTTCGGCCTCACCGATCACGCCTGGCCGCGCGTCGCGCCGCGGCAGATTGACGGCCTCCGCGAGGGCCTCGCGCAACAGGCCGCGTTCGTGTTCCGTGTAAGGGCGGTAGCCGGTCGGCCCGAACGCGGCCACCCGATTGCCGTCGGTTTCGATCAAGGCGATATCGACGCCATCCAGAGAGGTGCCGCTCATCAGACCGATCGCCATCATCATCATCTCGCGGTTCCCCGGAGCCTTTCATCCGACGTCCAGCTTGTGCCAAATGCGCGCATCTTATAATGGCACATACAGCGGAACCGGCGGCAGTATCCGGCTATCATGCACCGGAATCGAGTTTGCGATAGAGCCGAACCAGAATGATCAGAGTCGTATAGCATGGCCGCCTTCAAGTCCGACTTCCTCAATATTCTTCAGGAACGGGGCTTCATCCATCAGTGCTCCGATATCGAGGGTCTCGATGCGTTGGCCGCGAAAGGCCAGGCCACGGCCTACGTCGGCTACGACTGCACCGCGCCGTCGCTGCACATCGGCAACTACCTGACCATGATGATGCTTTACTGGCTCCAGCAGAGCGGCAACAAGCCGGTCACGCTGATGGGCGGCGGCACCACCATGGTCGGCGATCCGTCCGGCAAGGATGAATCGCGCGCGATCCGCAGCGTCGCGGAAATCGAGGCCAACAAGGCCAGCATTCGCGGCGTGTTCGCCAAGGTGCTGCGTTACGGTTCCGGCACCAGCGATGCGGTGATGCTGGACAACGCCGAATGGCTGACCAAGCTCAACTGGATCGAGATGCTGCGCGACGTCGGCCGGCACTTCTCGGTCAACCGGATGCTGACGATGGATTCCGTTCGTCTCCGCCTCGATCGCGAACAGGAAATGAGCTTCATCGAATTCAACTACATGGTCTGCCAGGCCTATGATTTCGTCGAACTGTCGCGGCGGGTCGGCTGCCGGTTGCAGATGGGCGGCTCGGATCAATGGGGCAATATCGTCAACGGCGTCGATCTCGGCCGCCGCATGGGAACGCCTCAGTTGTTCGCCCTGACCACGCCGTTGCTGACGACGGCGTCGGGCGCGAAGATGGGCAAGACCGCGCAAGGCGCGGTCTGGCTCAACGCGGATGCCTTCAGCCCCTACGATTTCTGGCAGTACTGGCGCAACGTCGAGGACGCCGACGTCGTGAAGTTCCTCAAGCTGTTCACGATCCTGCCCATGAGCGAGATCGCGAGGCTTGCAGCGTTGCGGGACGCCGAAATCAACGAGGCCAAGAAGGTGCTGGCGACCGAGGCGACCGCGCTTTTGCATGGCCGCGACGAGGCCGAGAAAGCCGCCGACACCGCGCGCACCACTTTCGAGCAAGGCGCGATCGCGGAGAGCCTTCCGACAGTGGACATTCCGCACAGCGAACTCGAAAAAGGCATCGGCGTGCTTGTCGCCTTTTCCGAGAGAGCACGCCTCGTCGCCTCGAACGGCGAAGCGCGCCGCCAGATCAAGGGCGGCGGCCTTCGTGTCAACGATGTCGCCGTCACCGACGAGAAGATGACACTGACACTTGCCAACCTCACGCCCGAAGGCGTGATCAAGCTCTCGATGGGCAAGAAGCGTCACGTGCTGGTGCGGCCTGCATAGCGGTGCGCCCACCATCCGTGGCAGTGCGGATCGATGGCCGGCGTCTTCGTCACCGCCGTCTTCGACGCGCCTGCGCTCGCGCAATCATCCGGCAAGCGATCAATTGCCGCTCTGTGACGGATATTCGATCTGGTTGGTCGGTTTGCCGGTCTGGAATTCGAAGATCTTGCGCAGCACGCCGGGCGCCATGGCCGAAATCGGGTTGACTCGCAATTGCGGTTGCCCCGGTGTTCCCACCACCTCGTAGGTCACGCCGATCAGCCCCTCATTGCTGCCGCCGCCCAGAAACAGCCCGACGATCGGAAGCTGTCCAAAGATGTTGTTGAGGCCGTACATCGGCACGAACGTGCCGCTCATACGAACCTGATTGCCGGGATAGTCGATATGGCCTTCGATGGTCGCGCCGATCGTCGGTCCCTTGACGACGCCCTCGCGCACCGTGAGTTGTCCGTTCTGCCGGGTGAATTCCGCGCGCAAGCGCGAAAATGCAATGCCGTTCTGCGCGCTCTGCGGACCACCCGCCGCGGCGCGATCCAGAGCCGTCTCACCCTTGATCGTGAAATCGCGAACGTTGATCAGCCCCTGCTTGGCACGGGGTTCAGCGGTCGGCGGATCCATGGCCAGTGCGAGCTGACCGCCAAACATCTTTCCGTATGTATCGGTAAAGCGGAAGAACGCGCCCGCGTCGTCGGTCTCGATCAGAATGATGTCCCGACCCTGCGGGCGCCCGCGCAGACCGCCGGTCAGCGAGGTGTCGCGCCCGATCTTTCCACTGATGCTTAAGCTGCGGATCGACCCGTTGCGCCGGGCCATCTTCACATCCGCGCTGCGCACGGCTTCGCCGTAAAATCCGGCCACGGCTCCAATCTTCAGGTCGATGTCGAAATCGATGCTCTTGGCCTTGCTTTTGGCGTCGGCCTGCTTGCCCGAGATCGCCGATTTGATAAAGCCGCGACCATCGAACACGTCGCCGCGCATGACGACCTTCAACACGCCGTCCGCGTTGCGCTCCGCTTTCAGAGAAGCCTTGTCACCCTCCGACGGCGCGTAAACCGGAAAATTCGCATTCAACAGATCGCCGTTCTGATCGATCTCCAGCGATCCCTTTATCATGACGCCGCCGCCGTCGATGACGATATCCTCCAGGCGCGTCGACTGCGCCTTCTGCACCACATTGAACGTCGCGTGACCTGACTTTCCAGGCAGCTTGACCCAGCCGGGCAGAACGTTGTCGAGTTTCAAGGATGTGAGATCGGCATCGACACCGATTTTGCTGTCCTTGTCAGTGCCGATCTTCCCGACCACCTTGACGGGAATCGCACCGGTTGCCCCGGCACCGAGATCAATGCCGAGCTTTGCGCGGCTCGCGTCATCCAGCGTGGCCTGCAATTTGATATCGGCGTCGCCGACCGTCGGCTTACGGTAATCCAGCGAAGCCGGCTGCCCGTTGATCTTGACGTCGCCCTTGACCTGATACCCCTGGTTGTTGGCGACCACCTTCAGCGCGTTCGCTTCCAGCTTCTGATTCATGACCAGGTGGTCGGCGGCAAAACCCGCGAGGTCGGCGGTGATGGAATAGGTCGTATCTTCCTGCGTGATTTTACGCTTGATCGGCAAGCCCAGCGCGACCTGGGCCGTGACCGTTCCCTTGCTGGAATTGGGATCGATCAGGTTACCCGTGAATTCGCGGAGGCGGTCCGAGGCGAGAATTTCGGCGGCTGCGGACACCGGACCGTCGATCCTGAACTTCACCCTGGCCGGTGCGGGTTTGGGCGCCAAATCCGGCACCTCGAATACGACGTCGGAAATGTTGAGTTTGCGGCCGGCCGGGGTATCGGCAGCGGCCTGCCCAATCGTCACCGTCGCCGTTCTGCCGGTCACGTGCGCCTTCAGATCTGCGTCGCGAACCGAGGGCATTTCGTCGACGGGATGCAGCGTCACATTGTTGGCAACGATATCGACCGAGAGGCCATCATCCGGGATCGGCGGGCCACGCCGCGACAGGTTGTGGATCGGCGAATTGACGCCGATCTCGATGCGCTGGAGGGAACCCTTTTCAATCCGGTCGATGACCCATTCGCGCAACTCCGGCACGATCAGGGTCGGCCACATGCTTTTCAGCGATGCCGCGGACATAGGCGTTCCCGCAAAGCCCAGTTTCAGGCGCGGTTCGCCGGAATAGTCTATGCTGCCGGTTCCGGCCACGCCGATCTCACCGTTGCTGATGTCGGCCTGGGTCAGCACCACCTGCTTGTGCTCGGTGTCGAAGCGCACTCCGATCGCGATGCGATTGAAGATCAGGGGCTTCTCGCCATCGGAGCCGGCGAGGACAATGGTGCCGCCGCTCAAACCCATCTGCCAGTCCGGAATGCTACCGTTCGGCGGCTCGAGATGAGCGAGAAGCGTGATGCGGTTCTGGCCGGAGATGATCTTGAACGGCGCGACGAGAACGCGGCGCGCCGCATCCCACTCAAGGTTCATCTCGATCTGATCGATCGCCATGGGATAGTCCGGCGTATCAGCGTCGATGATCGTGCCCTTGCCCGTGAAGAGACTGCCGCGAAGATAGGTCGGCAGGCCGTCGCGGCCAATCTCGCCCTTCAGTTCGCCACTGAGCGCCATGTCGGCACTATAGGTGAGATCCTTGATGCGGAGAGCCAGCAGAATGTTCTTCGCCGGTATCCCGGCGGCGCGGAGATCAAAGGGGCGCACACCGTCGGCGGATGGTCCGATCGTGGCGTGAAGCGACCACGCCTTGCTGCCGCCTTCGCTGACACTGAATGCGACCCCGCCTCCGCTCGGCCGTCGAAGACTCAGGCTGATATTGCCGAAACTCCACCGGTTGCCGCGTTGCTGGTCATCGACCACCAGTTTCCCGTTTTTCAGGCCGATCTCATTGAGATTCTGCCCGTCGAGCCCTGTCAGGCTGAGACTGTCGAGCCAATCCAGTCCCGCCAACAGCGCGCTGGCGTTGTTACGATCATGGGAGATTGCAGACGCGACGCCAGTCGCAGCTTCACGCAACTGCGGCGTCGATTGAATTGATGGCGCGATGCTGGAGGGGGCGGTGTCGGAGGGGGACGGCAGGTTTAATGGCCGCGCCGATGCGACACCGGTGGCAAGCGGTTTGGCGTTATCGCCTGCCGAAACGATAACCTGGCCGTCCGGCGTAATCCGAACCGCGAGTTCTGCATCGACCAGATTGAGGCTTTCGGCGCGCAGCCGCCCGGTCAACAGCGCCATGCCGGACAGTTTCACCTCGGCTTTCGGCGCGCTCGCGACGATCGCATGATCGCGGTCACGGACGACGATATCACGGATACGAACCGCGATACGAATTCTGCCGGCGCGCTCGATCTGCGTGCCGCCGATTTCCACGGTGTTGCCGTGACCGATGTTTTCCTCGATCGCAGCGACCAGCCAGGGCGTCATCATATCGAGATTGACGGGACCGGCGCCGAGGCGCCACCACAGCGCACCAAAGCCCCCGGCGAATATGACCATCAGGACGGCAACGGTGATCGCGAGCCGCCTGACCCAGCGTTCGCTCGCCAGCCAGTTTTTGAACCTCCGGAGCCGATCGCCTAATCTGTGAAATCCGGAATCCGACCGCGACAGCAGCCGACGTATGCGACGGCTTCGGACCTCGTCGTGATCTTGATTCCAGTCGGCATCTTCCCCTTGCGAGACCGGGTCGCCGCCGCGCGAATTCGGAGCTGGGATCGGCGTCTTCCTCGTCATTGCTTCCCGGTGCCGGCCTGGACCGGAGCAGTTGCCGTCATTGGTCCGGACGCCGGTCCTGGACGAACGCTCCTGTGACGGCACTTCCGCCAATCCCCGATGTAACATGTTACGCGTCATCCGGCCCCCGGTGCACACCGAGCAGAAAACGGGACGGATAATTCGTCGAATCCCTTGTAACGATACCCGCGGTCGGCAGTCATGCACAGCGGGCGAGCGTGGCCGATTGCCCCGGCATTCCCGGCAGTCCGATGCGATATTGAGCGGTCGAAAACGACGAAAGGAAGGCGCATGTCCAAGAAGATACGCAAGAATTCTTCCAAACCGGTCGTTCCCGAAACCGCCCGAGCAGATGCGCTCGGCGGTGCGAAACCGGTCTGCAACGCCGACCGTTCACCCTCGTTGGCAGCGACCGAAAAGTCCAAATCGCGTTCGACGAAATCACTGCCTGAGTCTCAAGGGGCCGATCTTGCAGAGGGCTCCCGGGCACCGTCATTCAACCTTTCCCGGGATGACGGCACCCGTGTTTCGCTCGCCGATTTCGCCGGAAGGAAACTTGTGTTCTTTTTCTATCCGCGCGCCGGTACGCCGGGCTGCACCAGGGAGGCGATGGATTTCACCCGGCTGGCGAAAGAGTTCGCTGCCTGCGGAACGACGGTGCTGGGCGTGTCGGCCGATTCCGTGAAGACGCAGGACTCATTCCGCACCAAGCACAACCTATCCATTCCTCTCATTTCGGATGAGAAGCACGAAATGCTGGAAGCCTACGGCGCATGGGGCGAAAAATCCATGTACGGCAGAACCTTCCTCGGCATTCTTCGCACCACCATGCTGGTGAATGCGGACGGTCGAATCGTCCGCATCTGGCGCCGGGTCAAGGTCGACGGCCACGCCGAAGATGTGCTTGCGGCCGCCCGCGATCTGTAACGACGCACCGCCATTTCCCGAAAATTAACCATGAACGGTTCAAATCAGCATTGAAGTTGAGCCGACTGGAACCCGTTTCAGGCCGGCGCGGGAGTGCCGATGTCGTACCGTTCCAGTCAGTATGCCGAGTATCCGCAGCATCGCACGCACGATCATGATCGACATCCTTCCCGTCAGGCGCGTTCGGCCGCCCAGTCATCAGGGAAGAAGGAAACGCAACGCGTCTACACGCTTGCCCATGCCGGCAGGCAGGTCCGTTTCGGACCCGTGGTGTTCTGGATCGCAGTGGGAACCGTCACGCTGCTCGGAATCTGGTCCGCCGCGACCGCGACCTATTTCGCCTTCCGCGACGATGTGCTGACACGGCTCATCTCGCGCCAGGCCGACATGCAATACGCCTATGAAGACCGCATTGCCGAATTGCGCACGCGTGTCGATCGCACCACTAGCCGACAGTTGCTCGATCAGGAGCAGTTCGGCAGAAAGCTTGAAGAGATCGTGCGCCGTCAGACGGTGCTTGAATCCCACGCAGCCGCCCTGAAGGCCCTGCCTGACGTTACCGTAACCGGGTCGATCAACGGGTCGGCCAGAACGACCGGGAACACGAACACCGCGGACGCCAGTTCATCGGGGCCTGCAAAACCCTCCCCGATCAACGATACCGCCGTCTTCGCGCCGCCGCCCGATCGCGAGGCTCGCCTTGACACCCGTAAGCCGGCCAATGCCCATCCACAGCCGGTCCGATTCGCGAAAGCCGCAGGCCCGGCCAATCAACTGACGCAGCTTGAGTCGTCGCTCAATCGGGTCGAGCGCCGCCAGATCGCCGAACTGAATTCGGTCGAGGATCGCATGGAATCCCGCGTGCGCCGGATGCGCGGAGTCTTCTCCGATCTCGGACTCAAGATGACGAAGATGGAAGCCGGAACGCCACCCCCCGGCACGGGCGGCCCCTATGTGCCCGTCAAGTTGCGGTCCGATGCCGGCCCGTTCGAGCGCCAGCTCTACCGCGTCAATCTGACCCGGGCGCATATCGACCGGCTGAATCACGCGCTCGCCGTGGTTCCCTATCGCAAACCGGTGGTCGGCAAGGTCGAATTCACTTCCGGTTTCGGCGTGCGCGTCGATCCGTTCGTCGGACGGCCGGCGATGCACACCGGCCTCGATTTCCGCGCTGCGATGGGCGACCCCGTGCGCGCGACGGCGAACGGAAAGGTTGTCTCCGCGGGCTGGGCGGGCGGCTACGGACGGATGGTTGAAATCGATCATGGTAACGGCCTGTCGACCCGCTACGGGCACCTCTCCGCGATCGACGTGAAGGTCGGCCAATCCATCAAGATCGGACAAGTCGTCGGCGAAGTCGGATCGACCGGCCGTTCGACGGGCCCTCACCTGCACTATGAAACACGGATCGACGGGGAGGCCGTCGATCCCCAGAAATTTCTTCGAGCCGGCATGCGCCTGAACGCCGGCTAGACCTTCCGGAACCTCAATCGTTTCCGCACAGCCTGTATGGGCGGCTTTTGCGATTCAGCTTTTGTGCATCATGCGAGCGATTCATGTGGGTCGCTACCATTTGTGCTTGCAGATCCGACGCCTAATGTGCATATCGCGGAAACAATTTGCCGTATCATGACTTGATCTCGTGTGATCTGTCGTCGCGGAAAATGGGATCGGGTATGTTCGACCGAATCGTTGAAGGCACCGATCGGATCGATGCGAAGACCAGCAAGGCGATCGCAGCGGCAATCGGCGTGCGGCTGCGGACCGATGTCGGGCCCGAGGACGCGAAGCTACCCGCCCAACTCCAGCTTCTGCTGGATCGACTGCGTGCGCAGGAAGCCGGTGCCTGAGGACATTTCACGCGCAGTTCCCGTTTCCGGCATTTCAAACTGGTCGTGAGCCCGATCGCCGATCTCGTCGGAGGTTTCTACCACCAATCCAACCATAAACAGGTTGCGTTTCGCTGGCACAGCGGTGAAAAGCCAGCATGCTATCCATCACCGATATTTCGATCCGCATCGCCGGACGGTTGCTGATCGACCATAGCTCCGTACAGATCGTGCCCGGCGCGCGCGTCGGCTTTGTCGGCCGCAACGGCGTCGGTAAATCGACGCTGTTCCATGCAATACGCGGCGAACTGCCGACGGAAACCGGCACCATCGCCATTCCGCCGCGCTGGCGCGTCGGCAGCCTTGCACAGGAAGCCCCCGACGGCCCCGAGAGCCTGGTCGAGGTGGTGCTCAAAGCCGACCTCGAACGTCACGCGCTGCTGTGCGAAGCCGAGACCGCCCACGACCCGCACCGCATCGCGGAAATCCAGACGCGTCTCGTCGATATCGATGCCCATTCCGCGCCGGCGCGTGCGGCGTCGATCCTGAGCGGCCTCGGATTCTCGGCCACAGACCAGGCCCGCCCCTGTTCGGAATTCTCAGGCGGCTGGCGCATGCGCGTTGCGCTCGCGGCGACACTCTTTGCCGCACCCGATCTGCTGCTGCTCGACGAGCCTACCAACTACCTCGACCTCGAAGGGACGCTCTGGCTGGAAGATCACCTCGCGAACTATCCGCGCACGGTCATCGTCATCAGTCATGACCGCGACCTGCTCGACACATCCGTCGATCAGATTCTGCACCTCGATCGCGGCAAGCTCTCGCTCTACAAGGGCACCTATTCCTCCTTCGAGGACCAGCGCGCTACCCGCGAGATGCTCGACGCCAAGCACGCCAGGCGACAGGCCGATGAACGCAAGCGGCTCCAGGACTTCGTCGATCGCTTCAAGGCCAAGGCCTCGAAGGCGCGTCAGGCGCAGTCACGCGTGAAGATGCTCGAACGCATGAAGCCCGTGACCGCGCTGGTCACGCAGGACGTGCGTGAGATTTCTTTTCCCGTGCCCGAAAAGCTGCTGTCGCCGCCGATCATCGCCGTCGACGGGGCCGTCGTAGGTTACGACCGCGAACTGCCGGTGCTCAAAGGTGTGACCTTGCGGATCGACGAAGACGATCGCATCGCCTTGCTCGGCGCCAACGGCAACGGCAAGTCCACTCTCGTCAAACTGCTAGCCGGAAAGCTGCAACCGTTTGCCGGCAAGGTGGTGCGCGCCGACAAATTGTCGATCGGCTATTTCGCCCAGCATCAGACCGACGAACTGGACCTCGACGGCTCGCCCTACGATCATATGCGCCGACTGATGCTAGGTGCACCGGAAACGAAAATTCGCGCCCGCGTCGGCGCCATCGGCTTTTCCGGCAAAGCAGGCGATACCCTCGTGAGAAGCCTGTCGGGCGGCGAAAAAGCGCGTCTTCTGCTCGGGCTTGCGACATTCTTCGCGCCGAACATGATCATTCTCGACGAGCCTACCAACCATCTCGATATCGACAGCCGCGCCGTGCTTGCCGAAGCCATCAACGAATTTCCAGGCGCTGTCATCATGGTCTCGCACGATCGCTATCTGATCGAAGCCTGCGCCGATCAATTGTGGGTGGTCGCAGACCGGACCGTCACGCCTTACGATGGCGACCTCGACGATTATCGCCGTGCGGTTCTGTCGGCGCGGGGCCTGCGCGCGAGCGCCCGTGATCGCGGATCCAGCGAGCGGGACAACGGCCGCGACAAGCCTCAACGCAACAAGACCGAAAAGCGTGTGCCGCTGAAGCAGAAGATTGCGAACGCCGAGGCGGAGATCGAGCGGATCACGGGTATCATCGCAAAAATCGATGTCGCCCTCGCCTTGCCGGATCTGTTCAAGCGCGATCCCAAACAGGCCGCGCAACTCAGCAAGGCGCGCGCCAGCGCCGCGAACGCCCTGCAGCGCGCGGAAGAAAGATGGCTGGAGGCCAGCGCCTCATACGAAGAAGCACCCGGCTAGGGCGGGATGAGGAAAAGTGTGTAGCGGTTTTCCGCCCGCATCCCGCTTCTCAAAAATATGGGAATCGATCACGTTCATGATTTTGGATCGAATCGATCCAAAATCATGAACAATAGCGTTTTCGAGCGAAGCATGTCCTGGGGCGTAACCCGAGGATGAATACCGCTTCGCGTGAAGAAGACGCGTCAAATCAAATCACAGAGCCTCGCTTCTGATTCCATCAGAAGCGAGGCTCTGAGTTGCCGCGAATTCAGTTCGCCGCGCGGTGCTTCTTTTTCCCCCGTCGCTCCCGCTTCGGAGGCGCAACCGGTTCAGGCGCCTTTTCGATCGAAGACAGACGTCCCGCCGTGAAAGTGTAGATTCCGGCGTGCGGACCCTTCAGGAACGTCAGCACCGCAACGCGGGCGCCGTGTGGATTGTTGGAGAGACTAACATTGTCCGGTGCGCCGATGCCGCGCGTCACGTCGCATTCGGTGTGCCCCAATGCCACCGTGCCAGTTCCAGGCGCCACGGACGCCGGCGTTGTCGGCCCTCCGGCGGCGCCATCGGTCAGCGCACTGGATTCACCCGCGCCGATCGGCGGCGCCATGCCCGGACAAAGGCCGTCAGCGCTGATGAGATCGTCCGGGGTCACGGGCTTGCTGGGCGTCAGGGGGGGCGTTTCGATCGAAACGTTCTTGATGAACAACCTGCCCGATCGCGAAAACCAGTTCGCATCCTTGGACAGCAGATCGGACGAAAACATGTCCGATGCGCTGCCGCAACCCGACAGGAGCGGCGCCACCAAAAGCAGCGACATCAAGGCCCATTGATGAAATTTGGGCTGTCTCACGACGAATTCTGTCCCCAACGGATCGTAAAGCCTGTCCCAACACCAATTTGAGGCACGACCATGGCTGGCCGTGAGGTCGGATCAGAAAGCCTCAAATATAATTAAATTACAACCGCTGTATGTCGCTAGTGGCGACGCTGCCAGCGCCCCCTTTCGTCGGCCTGCCAGTAAGTCACCTCGAACCCTCGCGACTTGCATTCGGTCCAGACAGCCCGCGCGGCATCCAGCGAGATACTGTCGTCGCCATCGAACACCAGCACCAGCCGTTCGTAGGCTTCCGGACTCTCCGGAAGCGGAGCGCTGTCGATCAGAAATCTGACGGTGGCCCGATTGGGATTGTGGCCGTCGATTGTCAGCACGATCGGCTGCTCGCTTGCGTCCTCGATCCGCCACGTCGCATGCGGCAGGAATGAGTCGTCGCGATAAGTCCACAGATGCGCATCGAGCGCATCGGCGCGCTCCTCGGAGGTTGTGTGCACGACGGCTCGCCAGCCGCGCTCGATGGTTTTTTCGAGCAGCGGCGGCAGAACGCTTTCAAGCGCCATGTTCTGCAAGTGATAGAACAGGACTTCGGTCATCGCCGCGCTTCGTAATACTCCGCAACCAGCCGGTCCAGCAGGCGGACACCGAACCCCGATCCCCAGCTTTGGTTGATGTCCGATTTCGGAGCGCCCATCGCCGTTCCCGCTATGTCGAGATGCGCCCACGGCGTGTCGTCGACAAACCGTTGCAAAAGTTGCGCAGCCGTGATCGAGCCGCCATAGCGGCCGCCGGTGTTCTTCATGTCGGCGAACTGCGAGTCGATCAGCTTGTCGTATTCGGGCGCGAGCGGCATACGCCAGATACGCTCGCCGGTCTCGATGCCGACCTTGGTCAATCGCTCCGACAACTGGTCGTTGTTGGAGAACAGGCCGGCGTGTTCGGTGCCGAGCGCAACCATGATGGCGCCGGTCAGCGTCGCGAGATCGACCATGACCTTCGGCTTGAACTTGCGGGCGACGTACCAGAGTACGTCGGCAAGAACCAACCGGCCCTCCGCATCGGTGTTGATGATCTCGATGGTCTGGCCCGACATCGAGGTTACGATATCGCCGGGCCGCTGCGCGTTGCCGTCGGGCATGTTCTCGACGAGACCGATCGCGCCGACGGCATTGACCTTCGCCTTGCGCGCGGCAAGCGCATGCATCAGCCCGACCACGCAGGCCGCGCCGCCCATGTCGCCTTTCATCTCCTCCATGCCGCCGGCGGACTTGATCGAGATGCCGCCGGTATCGAAGCAGACGCCCTTACCGACGAAGGCGACCGGCGGTTCACCCTTTTTGCCGCCGTTCCAGCGCATGACCACCGTCCGGCTGGGTCGCGCCGACCCCTGCCCGACCCCCAGCAGCGCGCCCATGCCGAGCTTCGTCATTGCCTTGACGTCGAGGACGTCGATGCCGACCCCCAACCTGCGCAACCGGCTGGCGCGCCGCGCGAACTCTTCCGGATAGAGCACATTCGGCGGCTCGTTCACGAGATCGCGCGCTATAATGACGCCCTCGACAACGTGAACGGTCGGCGCGAACGCTTTCTTCGTGGCGGCAAGGTCGGCGACCGCGATCGACACGTTGGCGTGCAGCGCCGTGTCGTCGCCGTCCTTCTTCCTGGTCTTGTAGCGGTCGAATTTGTAGGCGCGCAACCGGATGCCGGAGGCCAGCGACGCCGATTGATCGGGGCTCATCGCCGCCGACGGCAGTTCCGCAATCACCGTCACGGCGCCGTTATCGCCGCGAATCTTTCCGGCCAAGACGCCGCCGTACTTGAGGAAGTCGCTGCTTTTGAGGGCGGACGCCTTGCCGGCGCCGACGACGATCAGGCGATCCGCCTTCAGGCCCTCCGGTGCGAGGATATCGAGCGTCGCCGCGCTTTTGCCCTTGAACTGATTGGTCGTCGCGGCTCGTTTGACGACTCCGGCTGACGCCCCGAGAGCCTTGCTCGCGGTCCGGCCGAATTTCAGCGCATCGTCGCAGAACACCACGAGTGTGCCGCGCGGAGCGGTCGAAAACGGAACAAAGCCGACCTTGACGGCGTCGGGCATCAGCAAATCCTCCAGAATCAGGGGCGGCGCAGCGTCGGTATCCGGCTGGCGTGTGAAATAACGACTATGACCTGTCAAAGGCAACGCTGCCAAGGTCCCACGATCCCGGATCGGCTATCCGCAGCCGTATTGGCTCCAAAACCCGCTCGGAGGCACATTTGCCGTCTGGCCGTCGTGGCTGCACGGCCACATATCCCGGAATTTAACCATAATCGATGGGCATCAGGGCTCGGCCATTTTGTTGACGGATCAAAGGGATGGTAGTGAGAGGCGAGTCGGGTAAAAACATTGGCGAGGCATTGGGAAAGTCTCGGCCAGGATCTGGCGCTGCCGGTTGTTTTGACCTGGAGGACGGGGGGATCGTTCAGACCGATGGGGTCGATCGATAAGTACATTTTCCGGACGACGCTGGCGTCGTTTGTCGTGGTTCTGGTCAGCCTGACGGGGGTGATCTGGATTACGCAGGCGTTGCGCGGCATCGACCTGATGACGAGCCAGGGTCAGACCATTCTGACGTTTCTGGGGATCACCAGTCTCGCGATTCCGGTGCTGGTGCTGATCATCTCGCCGATTGCGCTGATGATCGCGATTTCCCACACCCTCCACAAGCTTGCCACCGATTCCGAAATCATCGTGATGAACGCGGCCGGTCTGTCGCCTTTTCGGCTGTTTCGGCCGTTCATCTACGCCACCGTGGTCGTGGCCTTGCTGGTGGCGTTTATCGCAGCCTATCTTGCGCCCGACGGTATGCGCCGGCTGAAACGATGGGACGCCGAAATCACCGCCGACGTTCTGGCGAACGTTCTGCAGCCCGGCCGGTTCGCGCAACTCGATCCAAATCTGACGATTCGTGTTCGGGAACGCCAGCCCGGCGGCCTGCTCGTTGGCATCTTCATTGACGACCGCCGCAATCCGAACGAGCGCGTCAGCATCATCGCCGACCACGGAACCGTGATGAAGAACGACAAGGGATCGTTCCTCGTTCTTGAAGACGGACACCTGGAGCGACTCGAGGCCGGCAAGCGCGAACCGAACATGGTGGCGTTCCGCCGCAATGCGTTTGACATGTCGAAATTCTCAAATCGGGGGCATGACGTCGTTTATGGCATCCGTGAGCGCTACCTCTGGGAGTTGATTGCGCCGGAACCGACGGATCCGCTGGTTCGGCAAATGCCCGGCCAGTTCCGCGCCGAGCTTCACGATCGCTTCACGGCGCCGATCTATCCGTTTGCCTTTGCCGCACTGACCTTCGCATTCCTTGGAACACCGCGCACCACGCGTCAGAGTCGCAATTTCTCCATGGGAGCGGCGATTGCGACCGTTTTCGGCCTGCGCATGGCAGGCTTTGCGCTTTCGGTCTTGGCCGTGAAGTCGCCAACCGCGCCACTCCTGCAATATCTGCTTCTTTTCGGTGCGATCGGTGTCAGCCTCCGGGTGATTATTGCCGGAACCGTGCTCGAACCGCCCGCCGCGTTGATGGAAGCGATCAACAGATCGAACGCACGGCTCCTCCGCCTGCTGGGGAGGCCAGCCACCGCATGAGCATGTTGACGAACACATTGGGCCGTTATTTTGCCGGCCGTTTCGTGGTGGCTGCGCTCGGCGTGTTCGCCAGCATCTTCCTGCTTCTCGTTCTCGTCGATTACATCGAAATGGTCCGGAGGACGTCCGGACTTGCGTCGGCATCGGCAATCATGGTTGCGGAAACATCGCTCTTCAGGGTGCCGCAGCTGCTCGAGAAACTGACCCCGTTTTGTGTCCTGGTCGGCGCCATGACCTGCTACCTGGCCTTGTCGCGGCGGCTGGAACTGGTGGTGGCGCGCGCCGCTGGCGTCTCGGCATGGCAATTCATCTCGCCGGCGCTCGCGTGTGCGCTCGTGCTCGGCGTCCTCGCGACCACGGCCTACAATCCGATGTCGGCCAACCTGCGCGAATTGTCCAAGAAAATGGAGGCCGAGCTATTCGGCAACGTCTCGGGAGGGGGCCTGCAGGAGGCATCCGGCTTCTGGATCAATCAGGTGACGGACGATGGCCAGGCCATCATCAACGCCACGCGCAGCGAGCAGCAAGGCGTTCGCCTGACCGGGATCACCGTGTTCAGGTTCGATCCCGACTCCACGTTCAG